>NZ_JBIAMB010000008.1:0-394085 GCF_042873895.1 Streptomyces sp. NPDC004435
GTCCCGCTCGGCCAACCCGGAATCACCGTCGGCAGCTCCGGCACCGGCTTCGCCGAACTCGTCGTCCGCGGCGGATCGGCGGCGGAGCTTTTCGGTCTCCGCCAGGGCGACCGGGTGTTCGGGCTCGCCGGCTGACGCCGTGGGGCATGGGGCCGTCCGCTCAGCCCCAGGTACGGGAGCAGAGCACCAGCCGGTAGCCGTCCGGGTCCTCGACCGTCACGCCGTACTCGTCCCAGTACGGGTTGTGCGACGCGACCCGGGTACCGCCGGCCTCGACCAGGCGCTCGACGAGCGCTTCGTCGGGCGGCTCGCCCAGGTAGACCACGAAGAGGTCGTCGACCGTGGGCGTGGGGTCGAGCGGGGCCGCGGGGTCACGGGTGAGCTCGAAGTGCCAGCCGCCGTCCCGGGGCCCGACCATCAGCAGGTCGTGCTTGCCGGGCTCGCTCGCGGTGGAGCGCCAGAGGACCGCGAGGCCCAGGCCGCCGACGTAGAAGCGCTCGGCGGCGGCGAGGTCGCGCGAGGGCCGCGCGACCCGGACGTGGGTGGCGGGCGTGATCACGCGGACTCCTCGAGGGCGGCGCGCCAGACGGGGCTGTCGACGTAGTGGTTGTCGTACTTCTCCGCCGAGTCCGCGATCTCCTGGACGTCCGCCTCGCCGCGCATCACCCGGCCGAGCAGCCGCAGGTAGTCGAAGCGGCCCATGCCGGGCGTGAACACGAACAGCACGTCCGCCGTGCATCCGGGCGCGGCGGCGAAGGCGTGCGGGGTGTGCGGCGGCACCGCGAGGAAATCGCCCGCCTGGAGCACGGTGACCTCCTCGCCGACGAGAACCCGGAGGGAGCCGCTGATCACGAAGAACAGCTCGGTCGCCTTGGTGTGGAAGTGGGCGGGTGCTCCCACGGCCCCCTCGGCGAACGTGGAGCGGTAGCTGGTGAAGCCGTCGGCCGTACGGTCCGAGTCGGCGAGGAGCGTCATCACGCTGCTCGGGTCGGCACAGGTCTCGGCCTCTTCGTGCCGGGTCAGCAGGGGCGGGAACGGCGCGGTGGCCGGAGACTTCTCGATCATGATCCGACCCTACGATCCCGGGCGCCGCGTCGGCCATGCCTCCGCGCGCCGGCTTCCCGGGACCGCGGCTCCCGTCGCCGCGTACCGGCGGGCGCGCGAGCGGGGAACGCGGGTGCGCCGGGACGAAGGGGCGACCCGTACTCGCCGCATGGCCGCACACCCCGCTCGCTTCCGGGACCCACGCAGCACCGCGTACGACTTCCTCGGCTCGGTCGTGGTGCGCTGCCCGCGCTGCGCGCAGGCCGCTCGGATCGTGCCCACGCCGGGGGCGGACTCCGGGCCCGGCGGCCGGAGGACCATCGGCCGCCGACTGGATCTGCCGCGGCTGTGGCCTCGCACGGGAGCGGAGCGGCCACCCGGTCATGCTCGCCGGCGGCGGCGCCGGACCGGCGACGGACCCCTGGTTCGGTGTGCCGCTCCGGTTCCGGGCCGAGACGCGGCACGGCTGGTTGTGGGCGTACGACCGGGCCCCTCTCGACCTGATCCGCCGATACGTCGCCGCGCCGCTGCGCGAGCGGGCACCCTGGTACGACACCGGGCGGAAGATGACGCTGGTGGCCCGCCTGCCGGCCTGGATCAAGCACGCGAAGAACCGGGACGAGGTACCGCGTGCGATCCGCCGGGCCGCCTCGGCCTAACCGTCCGGCGCAGACGCCGTCGGACTCCGGAGCTTCGGGCGGTCGGCTTCTCCATGCCCGGCCCCGCGGAAATCCGCTTGCGCGGACGGCGTCCCGATCCCACGATGTCGCCGTGACGCATTCGGCCGAGCAGACCGTGCCATCAGCCCTCCGACCGGTCGCGCTGGTGACCGGCGTCGGCCGCTCCGTCGGCATCGGTGCGGGGATCGCCGCCCAACTGGCCCAGTCGGGCTGGGACATCGCCTTCACGTACTGGACGCCCTACGACGCCCGCATGCCCTGGGGCGCGCAGGCCGGCGCGGCGGAGGCCACGGCACGGGCCCTGGCCGAGCGGGGCGCGGAGTCGGCGGCGGTGGAGGCGGACCTCGCCGACCCGAGCGCGCCCGAGCGCGTCTTCGACGAGGTCGAGAAGCGTCTCGGCGGGGTGACCGCCCTGGTGATGTGCCACTGCGAGTCGGTCGACTCCGGTCTCCTCGACACGACGCTCGAAAGCTTCGACCGCCACTTCGCCGTGAACGCCCGCGCCCCCTGGCTGCTGATCCGCGAGTACGGCCGCCGGTTCCGCGGGGCCCCGGGCACGGGGCGCGTCATCAGCCTCACCAGCGACCACACCGTCGGCAACCTCCCGTACGGGGCCAGCAAGGGCGCCCTGGACCGCATCACCCTGGCGGCGGCCCACGAACTCGCCCACCTCGGGATCACGGCCAACGTCATCAACCCCGGGCCCGTGGACACCGGTTGGATGGACGACACGGTCCGGGAGCACGTGCTGCGCCTGACCCCGCTCGACCGGATGGGCACCCCTCAGGACACCGCGCACCTGGTGGACTTCCTCTGCTCGCCCCAGGGCCAGTGGGTCAACGGCCAGCTGCTCAAGAGCAACGGCGGCCTCGCCTCCTGACACGGTCGGCTCACCCGTCGTCGGGGCGCCGCCACACCAGGGTGTAGCGCCAGAACAACCGCCGCCGCAGCCGGGCGCCGGGCAGTGCCACGCGGGCTTCCCGGGCGATCTCGGAGAAGGCCGTCTCCGCGGGCCGGGTCCGGGCCGTCATGGCGTCCGGACGGGCAGCCCTGCGGCCCCCGTTCTTCAGCCATCCCATGGCGGCGTTCAGCGGGACGGCGACGGCACCGAGGAGATGGTCCCCGGCGGACTGCGCGCGGGACAGCCCGACGACGATCAGGGTCCCCCCAGGTGCGAGGTGCCGGCGGAAGACGACCAGGGCGTCGGCCAAGGGGAGATGATGGAGCGTGGCGACACAGGTGATGACGTCGTAGCGGCCGGCCGGAATCCCGTTCAGTCCGTCCGCGACCGTGAACGTCACCGGGCTCGCGGCCGGCGTCAGCTCCCTCGCCCGCGCGGTGATCACCGGATCGGAGTCGATCCCCCGGACCGCACCGCGCGTGGCCAGCAGCCGGGCGAGCTCGCCGCTGCCGGACCCGACGTCCAGCGCGAGGCCGTAGCGCCGGGGCAACTGCCGCATGATCCAACGGTGGTAGTGGGCGTTGTGGTCCCAGGGGTGAGCCGAGTTGAACCGTTCGAGCGCCCCGAGGAACCGCCGCGGCAGTGAGGTCATGCCGCCAGTTCACCAGAACGGTCCTGGACGGCGGTGCCGCCCCGGCCCCCTGGAGGGCCCGGACGAGGGTGCCGCCCCGGCCCCTGGAGGGCCCGGACGACGGTGAACCCTCCTACCGCACGACGACGTTGTGCGCCGGGAAGATCGTGGGCCGCACGTCGGCGTGACCGAGGTCCTCGAGGATCGGGCCGAAGGTCCGCGCGTGGTGCTCCAGCGCCTCCTCGCTCTCCCAGACCTCGGTCACCCGGAACCCGCCGTCCACCGGCCCCGCCGCGTGCGAGAGGAGACCGGTGTTCGGCAGATCGGCGAAGTGCGTGAAGCCCCGCCCGTCGGTCACCCGCTCGATGACGGTGTCGTAGAGCTCCTGCCCGGCGCCGGGAAAGTCGAAGCTGACGATGATGGCCATGAAGTGCCCCTGTCTCGTGACCGCCGCGGGGTTGCGACAAGGGGCCCGATCCTAGCCACGGGTGATCGCGCCACCGCACGGAGTGACGATCGATCAGGTGCCTGTCGACCGGAGGGACCCCGCGCCCTCGGCGCCGACGCGCCCCCGGTCCGCTTTCTGTTCGACGGCGACCGCCGAGGCCGCCGCGGCCACCGTTCCTTCCGGCGTCCTACGCCTCGGCGGCCCGACGCCCGATCAGGTGCCCGTCCCAGGCGCCGAGGTCGGCACCGGCCATGCGGTACCGGCCGGCGTCGTCGGCGGCCTCGGCGATCTCCTCGGCGGACGTGTGCCCAGGACGTCCGGCCCCCGGGGTGAGCACCCAGACGGCGCCGTCGCCGGTCAGCGGCCCGACACCGTGCACCAGCTGGCTCGCGAGGTCACCGTCCCCCAGCCGCCACCAATACAGCACGACATCCACGCTCACCTCGACGTCCTCGTCCAGCAGCTCGGTACCGGTGGCTCGCCGGACGTCGTCCCGGATCGCCGGATCGGTGTCGTCGTCCCACCCCACCTCCCGCACCGACTGCCCCGCCCGAAGGCCCATCCGCTCCGCGTGATCCGGCACTGCCGACTCCGCCTCTCCGCCCGCGAGTTCCACGGACACGACGACAGCCTCCCTCCTCGCGGCCCTCGGCGGAAGGGGCCCCGCGCACCGCACCACGGACGGCCGGTCACCCCGGACGCGCCTCGAAGCGGCCGCGGGCGCGTGACGCCGACCGGAGCGGGCCGCGAGCGCGGGCGCCGACCGAAGCAGCCGCCCGCTCTCCAGGACCGGGCCGCCCCTCCGCAGCGCGGGTACCGGACATGACAACAGCTCGCGTCTCCGCCTACTCTGCCGACATGAAGATGCTGGTGGGGGGCCTGACGGCAGGGCTCGGGTTCGGGGTGGTCGCGGGACTGGTGGCCGTGGGTTCGGCGCGGCAGGCGGTGCCGGACACGCCGGTCGCGGTGTTCCTCTGGACGGCGTTCGGAGAGATCCCGGCCCTGGCGATGTCCACGGGGTGGGCCTTCGCGGGGCTCGTCGTCTGCCTGGCCTGGCTGAGCGCCTCCCCGGTCGAGGGCGCGGTGACCGGAGCCCTCGTCCTTCCGGCCGCCCACGCGGCCTTCTCCCTGACGGCGACCGCCGCGGGCGGCGAAGGCGGACTCGGGGCGGAGTGGCTGCTCGTGGCCTGGCTGGTCGGCGGGCTGCTGGGCGCGGCGACGGGATGGGTCAGGCGGGTCGTGGTGCCGGCGACCGGATGACGGGCGCCGGGCACCCAGACCGAGGCCCGGCCTGCGGGTCCGCCGCACGGTCGTGCCGCCGGGGGGCGTGGCCGTCCCGGGCCTTCTCGGCGCGGGCAGCCGCCATGGGTCCGGGCCCCGGACCGGCCGCGCGCCGCGGGGCAGGTGCGGCGCCCGGACCGGCCAGGGTCGGCTTCGGCTCAGGGGCGGTGGAAGCGGACCTCGGGGTGGGACGAGTCCGGCCCGTCGAGGAGAGGCTGCTCCTCGCCCCGCAGGTGCTCGTCGAAGAAGGCGGCGATGTACGCCCGGGTGACGGAGACCGCGCGCTCGGCCGGGAGGTCACCGTGCGGGAGGCCGAAGTGGCCGAGGAGCACGGGCGCGTCGGAGAAGCCGAGGTGGTCGGCGCCGGCGACGGTCAGCCAGTACTTCGAACCGCTCAGGCCCGCCCACGTCCTGTCCCACGAGGTGTCCTCGCTTCCCGGCCCGTGGGACTCGGTGCCCAGGAACAGGAAGGGGCGTCCGCCGAGCCCGTCGGCGGGCGGTTCGTCCCAGAACGAGCCGTCCATGTTCAGTCCGGCGTCGATCCGGCGGTCCGAGGCCATGGCGGTGGCCGCGCTCGCCCCGCCGATCGAGTGGCCGGCCATGCCGATCCGCGTGCGGTCGATGGAGGACGCGTACTTCCAGGCGGGCCGGGCGCCGGTCAGCCGGTCCAGCACGAAGCGGGTGTCGGCCGCGCGGGTACCCGTCACCAGCGCGCCCTTGCTCCAGCCGCTCTCGTCCATCACGGTGCACGCCAGGCAGGTCAGGGTGCGCCCGCCCGGCACCGACGTACCGGACGACTCGTAGGCGTGGTCGATCGAGGCGACGACGTAGCCGCGCGAGGCGAGGTCCACGGCGAGGCTGGTGAGGGTGTACCGCGCCATGCCGAAGCCGGGCGAGAGCACCACCAGGGGGCGCCGGCCCGGGGCGGGGCGCACGTCCGTCCTGCTGTGCGTACGGGCCTTCGCCACCTGCCGGATCAGCGCCGGGTCGTCGACCGACACGGCCTCCAGCAGCCGCCGGGCCTCCTCCTGGGTGGCGTAGGCGGCGGGACGGCCGGCCGCCCGCCTGTCGGCCGCCGGGTAGTGCACGGTGACCATGAGTTCGCGCCCGTCGGCCTCGGGCACCCACGGGTCGGTGCGGGACCGGTCCACCAGGTGCAGGACGGAACTCCCCACCCCGTACGGCCCGGTGGGCGCCGGAAGCCGCACGACGCCGGCCGGCCGGTCGGCGAGGCTCGGCGCGCCGCTCTGCACGACGGGGGCCGGAGCGGGGGCGGTGGTGGCGGAGGCGGTGGCGGCGGCGGGTAACGCGACCGCGCAGGCGAGCAGGGCGGCGGCAGCCGCTCGGATCATCGTCTTCATGCCGAGGACGCTACGGCCCCGGCGCCGGCGCCCGCGTCCCCCCACGGTCTCGACCCGAGGCCCGGAGTCGTACGACCCGGGTCTGACGCCGGTCATCCTCCCGGCCTCCGAATCCCCTTTGCGCGCCCGGCAGTCGGTGGCCTAGGTTCGCGATCATGCTGCCACCAGTGGAAACGGACCCGTCGTGGCCGGCGGAGGCGTGGTCCGGCACGGAGTGACCGATCCGCCCCCGTCCGGGGCGGGATCACGAACGAGCGGGCGAAGGCCCGGAAGGACGGTAGGACCATGTGGCCGAGGGTCGACGGCATGAGGGCGCTGGAGCTGGGCACGCCCGGCGAGATGAGGGAGTGGCTGACCGGGCTGGTGCTGGACGGGCGGAAGACCGCCACCACCGGCCTGCTGGACGAGTACGTGGAGGAGACCGAGGGCCTCGAGTTCGCGGGGGAGCGGCTGGCACTCGTCGGAGACGACGGGGAGCATGTCGCCACGATCGAGATCACCGCCGTCGAGGTCGTCCCCTACCGCGACGTCACCTGGGAACACGCCGCCGCCGAGGGCGAGGGCGACTCCTCCCTGGAGGACTGGCGAGCCGGCCACTCCCGTTTCTGGGCCGGCATCGGCACGCCGGTGGAGGAGGACACGCCCGTGGTCTGCATGCGCTTCAAGGTCGTCGCCCGGACCTGAGCCCCACGGACGGACCGTGACCCCCGCGGACGGCCCCCCCCGGGGACGGACCTCGGTCCCCCGTGACCGCCCCGGGCGGCGGCCTTCTAAGTCCGACGTGGATGGTCAATAGAATGTCCGGATGAAGGACATCGATGCGATCGCGTTGTTGCAGGACCCGGTGCGCCGCCGTCTCTACGGGTACGTGGTGGCGCAGGGGCGCGAGGTCGGGCGCAACGAGGCCGCCGAGGGCGCGGGGGTGACGCGGACGCTGGCCGCGCACCATCTGGACAAGCTCGCCGAGGCCGGACTGCTGGCGAGCGGCAGCCGGCGCCTCACGGGGCGCACCGGGCCCGGGGCGGGCCGTCCCGCCAAGGTGTACACGCGCGCGGAGGGCGAGCGGTCGGTGTCACTGCCCGGCCGTGACTACCGCACGGCCGCCGAACTGCTCGCCGAGGCGGCGGAGGAGGCCGGCCTGGACGCCGTGCTCGACGCGGCCGCGCGCCGCCGGGGCGAGGCCCTGCGCGGCTCGGCGGAGCCGTGCGGTGGCCTGGAGGAGGCCATGGCGATCCTCGCCGCCCGTGGCTACGAACCCTTTCTCGAAGCGGCCGGTGGTGACGCCGAAGCTCCCGCGGACGCGACCGTGACCGCCACCGTCGTCCGGATGCGCAACTGTCCCTTCCACGCCGTGGCCGAAGCCTTCCCTCCGCTCGTCTGCGGCATGAACCTCGCGCTGCTGGAAGGGCTGTTCGGCGTCGGCGGTCCCGTCCGGGCGCGGATGGACGCCCGGCCGGGGGAGTGCTGTGTCGTGGTCGAACCTTCTAAAAGTAATGAGCATTGACATAGAAATGAAGGCCGTGCTGGTATGAGGCCATGACCACGCCATCCACGCCGTCCACGCATCCCGCAGCCCACCTCGCCCAGCTCAACGTGGCCACCCTCCGCCATCCCCTCGACGACCCGCGCATCGCGCCGTTCGTCGAGATGCTCGACCCGGTCAACACGGCTGCCGACGGGGCGCCCGGATTCGTGTGGAGGCTCGCGGAGGAGGGGACGGGCGACGCCACCGGGCTGCGGCCGGCGGGTGAGGACGTCATCGTCAACCTCACCGTGTGGGAGAGCCGGGAGGCCCTGTGGGACTTCACCTATCGCAGCGGGCACCTGGAGGTCATGCGGCGGCGCCGTGACTGGTTCCACCGGCACGTCGAGGCGCACCTGGTGCTCTGGTGGGTCCCCGTCGGGCACGTCCCGACCGTCGCCGAGGCCCTGGAGCGGCTGGCGGAGCTGCGCGAGAACGGGCCGTCCCCGCGCGCCTTCACCTTCGCGTCGTCCTACACCGCCGCCGAGGCCGCCGCTCCGCACGCGCGGTAGGACGGCCGGGTCGGCGGCTCCCGCCGTGCGGCGCTGCCGGGTCGGCGGCTCCAGCCGTGTGGCGCACGCGCCGGGTCAGCGGCTCCCGCCGCGCAGTGCACGCGCCAGGCGCACGACTCCGTACACCAGCAGCGCGTTCACGGCCGCGCCGGCGGTGACGAGCGCCGCGGAGGCGAACGGGTTGCCGGTGGCGTCCGGGTCCGGGTCGGTCTCCGGGCCGAGGGGGGCGAGGGGGTAGAGCGCTCCGACGCTCACCAGCACCGATCCCGGGAAGGTCGACAGGTGCAGGAGGCCGAGGAAGCCGTCGGGCCGCGCGCCCGTGAAGGCGCGCGCCAGTCCGGCCGCCGCGACGACGCCGACGTAGCCGAACGCGAGGAGGCGGCCGACGCGGACCTTGCGACGGGTCTCGGACGGGCCGTCGGCGCGGGGAGGGTTCATGGGTTCGCTTCCTGGTCGCGATCGGGTGCGCGAGGGTCCCGGGCCCTGCGGACAACCGAGGCGCGGGCCCGCCGACCTCATTATTGAACACGTTCAAGAGCCGTGTCGACCCAGGGTCTCGATCGCGAACGAGGAGGGCTGATGTGAGGAGCATCGTGGATCTGTGGGAGTCGGGCGAGGTGCCGGACCGCGATGCCCTCTACCGGGCGGACGGCGTGGTGCGCGAGGTCCATGTCGACTCGGCCGCGCTGTCGGGGTTCGGCCTGGGCGCCCCGCTGGACCTGGACGAGCTGCTGCGCGACGACCCCGACGGCCTCGCCGCGTACGACATCCACCGGGGTTGCTGGGCTGAACTGCCCGACGGCTCGGGCTTCGTGTGCGGGGGCGGCGGCGCGCACGGCTCGGAGGGCTTCGTCGCGCGCCTGGACGCCGACCGGAGGCTCGTGTGGGTGGTGCGGATGGGTGACTCCAACCCCTTCGAGAGGGTGGAGCTCGACGGCATGACCGCCCGCTTCCTCAACAACCTCGGCAACGCGATCGAGATCGACCTGACGGCCCCCGACTTCCGGCCCTGACGGAGCCGTACGCGTGCGGGAGGCGTGGCGCGCCACCCGCGAGGCCGCGGGGGTGACGGGTCCCGCCGCCGTCTCCCGGGAGGGGTGCCTCAGCGGTCGTCCTCGGGGTGCGGGCCCGTCGCGTACGGGTTCGGCTCGTCCTCCGCGAGGACGCCGACGAAGGGATCGCCCTCTCCCGCGAACGTGTACGCGCCGCCCTCGATCCGTTCGATCAGGCCGCGCGTCCACTGCGCGCCCGCGTCGGCCGAGTGCACCCACATGTTCATGATCTCGCCGATGTGCCCGAGCTGGCCGGGTCCGTCCTCCGGCGTGTAGTACTCGGTGACCGAGGCCCGCCACTCCTCAAGCCCCGCGATCCGCCGCCGGAGCAGCGCGACGGCCTCGTCCCGGGGAAGGTCCACCATGAAGCCGATGCCGGCCGAGAGCACGTCGGCCTTCTGCTCGTGGGAGGTCAGGGCCTCGCGCAGCAGCGCGAAGTACTCCTCCGTGCCCTTGTCGTTGATCTCGTACTCGACCCGGGGCGGGCCGCCGGCGGTGCTCGGCGCGACCTCGTGCGCGATCAGGAGCCCCTGCTTCGCCATCTGCTTGAGCGCGTGGTAGATCGACCCGGGCTTGGCGCTGGACCACTCGTGGGCCCCCCAGAACTCCAGGTCGTTGCGTACCTGGTACCCGTGGGCCCGCCCGTGCTGGCGGACGGCGCCGAGGATCAGCAGCCGGATCGCTGACATGCGCGTCTCCTTCCTGTCCCTTCGTGAGGGCTCTCACCAGGCCCACTGTACAAGTTTGACTACCAGACGTGACGGGGGATCGTCACGCATCCAGTAATCAAGCTTGACTAGTCGGCGGACGGTGCCGTACGGTCGTGCTCTAGTCAAGTTTGATCAGTGACTTCTTGGAGGGTGTGTTGTCTGACCACGATCCGGCGATCGTCGTCGAGGGTCTGCGGAAGGGGTACGCCGGCAAACAGGCCCTCGACGGCCTCGACCTCACGGTCCGCGCGGGGACCGTACAGGGGATCCTCGGCCCGAACGGCGCCGGAAAGACCACGGCCGTACGCATCATGTCCACGCTGCTCCGCCCCGACGAGGGGCGCGTCGAGGTGGCCGGCACCGACGTGCGGACCCGGCCCGACGAGGTGCGCGCGCGGATCGGGCTGCTCGGCCAGCACGCCGCCGTCGACGAGGAGCTCGGCGGCCGGCAGAACCTGGAGATGTTCGGCCGCCTCCACCACCTCGGCGCCCGCCGGGCCGGAGCGCGGGCCGACGAACTCCTGGAGCGGTTCGGACTCGCGGACACCGGCCACAAGGCCGTCAAGCAGTACAGCGGCGGCATGCGGCGGCGGCTCGACCTCGCCGCGTCGCTCATCTCCCGGCCGGAGGTGCTCTTCCTCGACGAGCCCACGACCGGGCTCGACCCGCGCGGCCGCACCGAGGTGTGGAACGCGGTGCGCTCGCTGGTCGGCGGCGGCACGACCGTCCTGCTGACCACGCAGTACCTGGAGGAGGCGGACCAGCTCGCCGACCGGATCGCCGTGATCGACCACGGCAGGGTCATCGCGGAGGGCACGGCCGACGACCTGAAGTCGCGGACCGGCGGCGACCGCATCGACGTCGTCGTCCGCGACGCGTCCCAGCTGGCGCGTGCCGCCGCCCTCCTCCCCGGGCAGGCCACCGTCGACGAGGACCGCCGGCTGATCAGCGCCCCTGTCGCCGACCGCATGGCGGCGCTGACCGGGACCGTGCGCGCGCTGGAGGACGCCGGGATCGAGGCGGAGGACATCGCGGTACGCCGGCCCACGCTCGACGAGGTCTTCATGCACCTGACGAAGGAGGACGCCGTATGAGCACCCTGACGCACGGCGCGGTCACCACGCGGCCCACCCGGTCGAAGGCGGCCTGGGCGGTCGCCGACTCCTGGACGATGACCCGGCGCGAACTCGCCCACTGGGCGCGCCAACCCGTGCAGGTGGTCGTCGGCCTGGTCTTCCCCGTGATGATGATGCTGATGTTCGGCTACCTCATCGGCGGCGGACGGGGCATCGAGGGCGACTTCACGTCCTACCTGGTCCCCGGCATGCTCACCATGACCATGGCCTTCGGCCTGGAGGCGACGATGACGTCGGTCACCCAGGACCTCGGCAAGGGCGTCATCGACCGCTTCCGCTCCATGCCCATGAACTCGGGCGCGGTCCTCGTCGGCCGTAGCGTCGCCGACATGCTCCAGTCGGTCGTCGGCCTGGCCGTGATGATCGCGGTCGGCTACGCGATCGGCTGGCGCTGGGACGGGGGCTTCGCCGCCTTCACGGGCGCGGTCGGGCTGCTCCTGCTGCTGCGCTTCGCGATGCTGTGGATCGGCATCCACCTGGCGATGGTCGCGGGCAGGCCCGAACTCGTCCAGACCGTGCAGATCCTCGTCTGGCCGGTCACCTTCCTCTCCAACGCCCTCGCCTCCCCGGCGTCGATGCCGGCGTGGCTGGGCGCGGCCGTGGAGTGGAACCCGATGTCGGCCACGGCCACCGCCGTACGCGGCCTGTTCGGCAACCCGGGCGCGGACGGCGACTCCTGGGCCGCCACCCACGCGGAACTCCTCGCGGTGGCCTGGCCGCTGGTCCTCGTCGCGGTCTTCTTCCCCCTGGCGGTGAGGCGTTTCCGTGACCTGAGCCGCTGACGCGGGCGGCCCCGGAGGCGGCGGTGGGCCCGGCCCACCGCCGCCCCTGCTCGGGCGAGGGGTCGCGGGCGGCTACGCCACGTGCTCGGAGAGCTCGGTGAGCGCCTTCACCCAGAGGGCGGGCAGGTCGGTGGCGGCCGTGTGGGACCGGTCGTGGACGACCGCGAGACGGGCGGTGGTCGCCGTGCGGGTGAGGGAGAAGTAGCCCAGCATGCCGGGGCTGTTCAGGCCGAAGACGCTCGTGGCGATCGGGGAGGCGCCCAGGACGCGGTAGTCGCCGTGGATCCCGATGTGGCTGGCGGCCAGCCGGAAGCGGGCGCGTTCCGTCGACCGGTGGAGGAAGCGGGGCGGCATGCGCAGGAGGGTCCTCCAGCCGCCCTCCCGCAGACCGGACGCCTTGTGCGCGCGGGTCTGCGCGACCACGGCCTCCAGCCGTTCCCGCGGACCGGCCGCGGTGCACGGCAACCGCAGCATCGCCGGCAGCGCCGCGTTCCCCGGTGCGAGCCGCGCCTCCCGGGTGCGTACCGACATCGGCATCACCACCCGCAGGTCGTGCACCTGCCCGGTCTGCCGCCGCTGGAAGGCCGCGAGCGCGCCGGCCACGGCGGTGAGGTACACGTCGTTGACGCCCGCGTCCCACCGCGACGCCACCGCCCGCAACTCCCCGTCAGTGACGTCCGCGTACGCCAGCGCCGCCGCCCCGCTCGGAACCGCCCCGCACCCGGGGGGCACCGTCTCGTGCTCCGGGAACCTCTCGAAGGGCGACGCCCGCAGCCACGCCCGTGAGGCCCGTCCCGACCCCGGCGGGACGTAGGGGTACGGCCCGGCGACCGGCTCGTCCGCCAGGAGCGCGGCCACCAGATGGGCCGTTCCGACCCCGTCCGCCACGGCGTGGTCGATACGGAAGCACAGCCGCCGCACCTGCTCCGTCCGGCACGTCAGCATCAGCAGGTCCCAGCCGGGCGCCGGACGGGCGGGCAGCGGCGCCCCCAGAAACGCGTCGGTCGCCTCGGCGAGCCGCCCGTCCACCCGCTCCTCACGCACGTGCGCCCCCGCCTCCGGCGGCGCGACGCGGGTCCAGGAGCGCGCCCCCGCGTCCGCCACGACACCCAACGCGTCCAGACCCGGCGCCCGCTCCGCCACCCGCCCGCGCACCTCGTCGAGGGTGAACGCCCCGGCGGGGAAGTCCAGGACGTGGCCCACCAGCATCGGCGTGCCGCCCCGCGCGGACAGCAGCGCCAGGGCACGGTCGAGCGCGTTCATCCTCCCCGGCCCGTCCACCGTCCCCGTACCGGACCCGCTCGCCTTCTCCGCCACCCGTCGGACCCGCATGACCCACCTCGTCCTCACTCGATCGAAAGCCGCATACACGAACGAGGCGGGCGACCGGAGGGACACGGAAGGTGGGGGAGGCGCTCGGGCGGTCTGCCGGGGTTGCAGCCCGGAGAGCCGTGGAAGTGAGCCGCCGCACCCTCGCGGCCCGGATCATCACCCTTCCCCTTGATGTGTGACCCAGGTCACCCTCTCCTCCTGTCAGGAACCGGCGCGCTGTCCCGTTCAAGTCGCCGAGAGCGCACACCACAGAACAGACGGGAGCACGCCATGAAGCACCGCATCGTCGTCCTCGGCGCCGGCTACGGCGGGGTCCACGCGGCCGGAACGCTGGGGCGCCGGTTGTCCCCGGCGGAGGCCGAGATCACCGTGGTCAACGCCGATCCGGACTTCGTCCAGCGACTGCGGCTGCACCAGGTCGCGGCCGGGCAGGACGTCGCCGCGCCGCGGCTCGCGGACGTCCTCGCGGGCACGCCGGCCCGGCTGCGCGTCGCCCGGGTCACCGCCGTCGACCCCGAGCGCCGGGTCGTCACCGTGGCCGACGCCGAGGGCGGCGGCGAACTCCGCTACGACACCCTGGTCTACGCGCTGGGCAGCCACGTCGCCGACCGCGGCGTCCCCGGCGTCGCCGAGCACGCCTTCGACGTCGCGACCCGTCCGGCAGCGCTGCGTCTGCGCGCGCACCTCGACCGCCTGGGCCGGCATCCCGGCGGCGGCAGGGTCCTGGTCGTCGGCGACGGCCTGACCGGCATCGAGGCCGCCACCGAGATCGCCGAGTCCCGGCCAGGACTGGCGGTGACCCTCCTCGCCCACGGCGAGCTGGGGTCCTCGCTCTCCGCCGGGGCCCGCCGCCACCTCCGCGCGGCCTGCGACCGGCTGGGCGTCGCCGTCGTGGAGCACGCCACCGTCGAGGCCGTCGAGGCGAGGCGCGTGCTCTGCGCGGACGGCACGGTCCTGGAGTCCGACGCGACGGTGTGGGCGGCCGGCTTCGCGGTCCAGCCGATCGCCGCCGCGTCGGGCCTGGAGGTCACCGAGGCCGGCCGGATCGTCGTCGACCGCACCATGCGGTCCGTCTCCCACCCCGACGTGTACGCCGTCGGCGACAGTGCGCACGCCATCGGGGACAACGGCCGCCCGCTGCCGATGTCCTGCGCCTCCGCCGGATTCACCGCGCAGCAGGCCGTCGCCGCGATCCTGGGCCGCCTCACCGGCGGGAGGATCGCGCGGGTGAAACTGGTCTACGTGGGCAACCACGTCAGCCTCGGCCGCCGGGACGCCCTCATGCAGCTGGTCGACGGCGAGGCGCGGCCGAAGCCGAAGCACCTGGGCGGAGCGAACGCGGCGCGGATCAAGGCGGCCATCCTCGGGACGGCGCTGTGGGCCGGCTCGCACCCCACCTTCGGCCTGCCCGTGCGCAAGCGCCGACTCGTCGCCGTACCGCAGGCGGAGGCGGAGGCGCCGGCGCGCGGGCCGCGGACGCCCGCCGGCAAGGCGGCCGTGTGACCACCCCGAGGCGATCATGACGAACACGGCGACCACCGACCGCTTCGACACGAGCCGGTTCGAGTCCGACCGGAACCGGCTGGCCTCGCTGGCCTACCGCATGCTGGGCTCCGCGTCCGACGCCGAGGACGCCGTCCAGGACGCGTTCCTCCAGTGGCAGGCCGCCGACCGGCAGCGCATCCGGGTGCCGGAGGCGTGGCTGACCAAGGTCGTGACCAACCTGTGCCTCGACCGGCTCCGCTCGGCCCACGCCCGCAGGGAACGCGCCGTCGGCACCTGGGTGCCCGAACCCCTCCTCGACGGCGACCCCATGCTCGGCCCCGCCGACACCTTCGAACAGCGCGAATCCGTCTCCCTGGCCGTCCTGACGCTCATGGAGCGCCTCTCTCCCGTCGAACGGGCCGTCTACGTCCTGCGGGAGGCGTTCTCGTACGGCCACGCCGAGATCGCCGAACTCCTGGACATCGCCGAGTCCGCCAGCCAGCAGCACCTCCACCGGGCCCGCCGCCGCGTCACCACCGCGCGGCGCGGCGGCGAGGCCGACCCGGCCGCCGCCCGCAGGGTCGTCGAGGAGTTCCTGGCCGCCGCGGCCTCGGGCCGTACCGAACGGCTGGTGGAACTCCTCACCGACGACGTGACCGCGGTCTCCGACGGCGCGGGTCTGGCCAAGAGGCTGCTGCACTTCACCACCCCGCGGAAGGTGGCCGCCGTCGTACGGGCCGGCTTCAAGCCCACCCCCGCGAAGCGCCGCCTCGTCGGCGGCGTCCCCACCGTCCACTACGCGCTCGCCAACCGGGCCCCCGCCCTCGTCTTCGTCATCGGTGACCGGGTCCTCGGCGTCGCCACGTTCGACCTCGCGGGAGGAAGGATCGCCACCGTGCGCGGCATCGCCGCCCCCCACCGCATCGCCCGCCTCGCCGAGGCCTGGCCCCACCGAGACCCCGACACCCCCCTCACCGTCCGATGGCCGCCCTCCACTCCCGCCGAGAGACCACCGGCGCCCCCTTCCTGACCAGGGCGCCTCCGCGACCGGAGGTCGGTGGGACCCGGCTGGGGACAGGGTGCGGACCCTGTCGGTCCTCAGCCCTCCGTGCGGCTCCTGGTGTACTCCACCCGGTCCGGCCCCTCGCCCTCCAGCGGCTCCCCGCGGTGCCAGCCGCACGCCTCGTAGAAGGCCACGGCCGTCGTGTTGGCGGTGAAGGTCTCCAGGCGGACGGTCGCGTACCGGGCGAGGAGGGTCTCCTCCGCGTGGCGGAGCAGGAAGCGGCCCAGTCCGCTGCCGTGGTGCTCCGGGTCGACCATCATGAGGTCGACCGTGGGCCCGTCGAGAATGGAGAGGCCGACGATCCGGTCGCCCCGGCGGAGGCAGTGCACGCCACCGCGCTCCAGGTGGTTCCTCACATGGGCGTCCGAGGCGCCGCTGCCGACGAACCAGTCCACCGCCTCGTCACCGAGGAAGGCGCGGTAGCGGGCGTCGATCGTGCGCCGCGCCAGTGCCTGGAGGGCGTCGAGGTCCTCCGGGCCCGCTGGACGGACGGTGAGGGGGGGGCGGGACGGTCCTGTCCGGCGGTCATGACGGTTCCGGGTTCTGTGCGGGGGGTGAGGGCTCCCGACTCTAGCCGTGGGCGGCGCGCCGGGTACCGCCCCCGCCCCCGGCCACCCCGTGACCGCCCCTCCCGCTCTCGCCGGGCCCGACCACCTCTAGCGAAAGGGGGCAAGTGGGACGTTTTGTGCGAAAGGGGTACGGGCACGGGAACCACAGACAGGGAATGACCCGACGGCGGAGGACGAGGCGACATGACCAAGGTGAGCACCCTGTTCAAGCGGTTCCGAGGCGCGATGCGGGAGTCCGACGGCAAGGCCCTCCAGGATCCCGTACGCCGGGCGGAGGGCCGCCGCCTCCAGGAGGAGGCCCGCGTGGAGGCCGCACGACGCCGGGCGCACGGGGGAGGGGAGAGGGGCCCGCGGAGCGGGGCCTGACGCGGCCGATCCGGGGTAGACGCCCGGGAGCGGCATCGCGAAGACCGGCACAGCCCCACCGGAAGGAACACCAGCGTGGCCCAGCCCCGTCACAGGACCCGCACGGTAGGCGTGGAGGAGGAGCTGCTCCTCGTCAGTTCCCGGACCGGAGAACCGCTCGCCCTCTCCTCCGCCGTCCTGGCCTCGGCCGCCGGCGAGGAGGCGGGGGACGTCTTCGAGAAGGAGCTCCACCAGGAGCAGCTGGAGTTCGCCACCCGCCCCGTCGCCGACCTCGGCGCCCTCCGCGACGAGATCGTCCGGTGGCGCGGCGAGGCCGGCCGTCATGCGGAAGGAGTCGGTGGCCAGGTCGCCGCGCTGGCGACCTCGCCGCTCCCCGTACGCCCCTCCCGGAACCTCGGCCGCCGCTACCGCTGGCTGGCCGAACGGTTCGCCCTGACGGCGGACGAGCAGCTCACCGGCGGATGCCATGTCCACGTCTCGGTCGAGTCGGACGACGAAGGCGTCGCGGTCCTCGACCGCATCCGCACGTGGCTCCCGCTCCTGACCGCGATCAGCGCCAACTCTCCGTACTGGCAGGGCGAGGACACCGGATACGCGAGCTACCGCAGCCGCGTCTGGTACCGCCTCCCCTCGGCGGGCCCGTACGAGCCGTTCGGCGACGCCGCCGGTTACCACGCGCGCGTGCGCGACATGCTGGACACCGGAGTCCTGCGCGACCAGGGCATGATCTACTTCGACGCCCGTCTCTCCCACAACTTCCCCACCGTCGAGGTCCGCGTCGCCGACGTCTGTCTCGAACCCGACACCACGGTGCTGGTCGCCGCCCTCATCCGTGGCCTGGTGGAGACCGAGGCACGGGCCTGGCGCGCGGGGGTGGTCGTCCCCCGGGTCCCGCTCGACCTCCTCAGGCTCGCCGCCTGGCAGGCCGCGCGCTCCGGCACCGAGGGCCCCCTCCTCGACCCCCGGACCCTGCGCCCCGTCCCGCCGGCCGCCGCCCTGGACGCGCTCCTCGCCCACACCGAGGCCGCCCTGCGTGACACCGGCGACCTGGACAGGGCCCGCGCCACCCTCAAGGACCTCCTCACCCGAGGCGGCGGCGCCCGCCGCCAGCGCGCCCTTCGTGAGGAAGGCATGGAACTCGGCGAGGTGGTCCGCGCCTGCGCCCGCATCACCACGGACGCCGGTCGTTCCTGACGGAGTCCGGAGTGGTTCGGCGGACGCCCGTCCTCACCACGTCCTGCGTACGGTCGCCTTGCCGCCGGTCACGAGGCTCGCCGCCGGCACGTCGTCGGCCACCACCGCGCCGGCGGCGATCACGGCGTCACGGCCGATACTGACGCCCGGCAGGATCGTGGCACCGGCACCGATCCACACGTTCTCCGCCACGTCGATGGGCGCGCCGGTGAGGTACAGCCGCCGCTCCTCGGGATCGACCGGGTGCCCGCTGGTGATGAACGTGACCTTCGGCCCGATCATCACCCGCTCGCCGAGCCGGATGCCGGCGTAGTCCAGGAACGTGCAGTTCTGGTTGATGAAGACGCGCTCGGCGATGTCGAGGTTCAGGCCGTGGTCGGTGAAGAACGGCGGGTAGATCGTGACCCGCGGCGGCAGCGGCCTGCCGAGGATCCGCTCGAACAGCTCCGCCTTCCCCCTTTCGTCCTCGAAAGGCAGCACGTTCAGGCGGGAGGTGAGCTCGGTGACCCGCAGGACCCGCTCGGCCATGGCCTGGAACTCGTCGCTGTGGATGCGGATGAGACGTTCGCTGGACATGCCGCGATCCTCTCGCGCGACGGCGGCCGGACGAGCGTCAGCCCGGGCTGAGGAGGCAGAACTCGTTGCCCTCCGGGTCGGCCAGGATCGTCCAGGAGATCGCGGACCGGTCGAAGTCGGGGACGGTGGCGCCCAGGGCGACCAGGCGGGCCTCCTCCGTCGCCCGGTCGTCCTCGGGGTAGGGGCGGACATCGAGGTGGACGCGGTTCCAGACCGTCTTGGGGTCGGGGTTGCGGACGAACTCCAGGTAGGGGCCGACGCCTTGGGCGGAGCGCAGGGTCGCCTGGCCGTCGGTGACCTCGTGCGTCTTCCAGTCCGTCGCCCGGCCCCAGAACCGGGCCATCTCGTGCGGGTCGGCGCAGTCGACCACCACCGCGGCGACCGGCCCGGTGTCCCCGTAGACCGGGCGGGGCTCCAGCACGCAGAACTCGTTGCCCTCCGGGTCGGCCATGACCGTCCAGGGGACGTCACCCTGACCGATGTCGGCACGCGTGGCCCCGAGCTCCTCCAGTCGCGCGACCAGCTCCGCCTGGTGGGCGGCCGAGGTGGTGGCCAGATCGAGATGCACCCGGTTCTTCACGGTCTTCGGTTCCGGGCGGGCGATGATGTCGACGCAGACGGCCACCGGGTCCGGGTAGGAGAAGCCCACGGGTTCGAGGTTGGTGACACCGGGTCCCTCGCTGTCCATGCCCCAGCCGAGCGCCGCCGCCCAGAACCGTCCGAGAGCGGCGTCGTCCTGGGCCTTCATGTTGATCTGCACGAGTCGCGTTGCCATGCCGTGGATCTTAGGCTCCGCCTCCGGACCGGCCGCGAAGGGTCCCGGAGGACCCCCGGGGCGACCGTACGACGGCGTGGTCGCGGTGCCGCCACCGGCGAGCTCGGGCGGTGGGGCGGGGCTTCGACTACGTCCGGTCGCCGTCCCCGGTGTCGCCCCGCCGCCCGAACGGCCGGCGTTGCTCCTCACGGCCCGGTCCGGGGGACTGGCGCTTCGCGCCCATGCCGTGTTCCTCGCCGGAGTCGCCACGGCGGCTCCGTTCCGCCTCCTCGGCCTCCCGGCGCGCCTCCTCGTCGCCGCTCTCGCCGACGGCTTCGGAGGGGGTGGTCCGGGGCGGCCGGTCCGCGGACCGGGTGTGGCGGCGTTCGTGGTGGCCCATCGTCTCCTCCTGGGTCGCGGGATTCAGGAGGGCGGCTCCGTACCGTCCGGCCGTGCCGCCCCGGGGGGCGGCTGCCCCCCGGGGAATCCGTCAAACACCGCGCGCCCCGGCCACCGGCTCGGCGACGGGGCTCGTCAGGCGACCGGCTCCGCGACGGGACTCGTCAGCCCACCGGCTCGGCGACGGGACTCGTCAGGCCACCGGCTCGGCGACGAAGACGGGGATCTCCCGGTCGGTCTTGACCTGGTAGTCGGCGTAGTCCGGGAAGGCCGCGACGGCCCTCTCCCACCACGCGCGCCGCTCCTCGCCGGTCACGACGCGCACCCGCATGTCCCACTGCCGCGTCTCGTCGCGCAGCTCGATCTGAGGGGAGGCGATCAGGTTGTGGTACCAGACCGGGTGCTTCACGGCTCCGCCGTTGGAGGCGACGAGCGCGTACGCGCCCTCGTGCTCGACCCGCATGAGCGGGGTCTTGCGGAGCTTGCCGCTCTTCGCGCCGACCGTGGTCACGAGCACCACGGGCAGGCCGCGCATCGTCGTTCCCTCGGTCCCGCCCGACGACTCGTACAGCTCCACCTGGTCCCGTACCCACTGCGACGGACTGGGCTCGTAGATTCCTTCGAGCGGCATGCCGTTCTCCTCTCGTCGTCCGACGGCGGCCGGCCATTCCGGAGTGTGCCGTTCCGTCCACTCCATCATGGTCGCCGCCGTCGCGACCAGGGGAGACGACCCCCAGGCACGCGTGTGCGATCACCCGCCCGGCGCCCGAGGGAGCGTCAGGCCGAGGTGCGGCGAGCGGTGTTCGCCTGCCACTCCCGGCCGATCGAACGCAGCAGGGCGGGGTAGACGCCCAGGTACCGGAACGGCTTGATGCCGAGCATGTAGAGGGAACCGAGGCGGCCGTTGGGCTTGACCAGGACGGCCATCTGGCCCCGGTGGCCGCCCTCGCCGTCGGGGACCCAGGCGATGTGCATCACGCCGTGCATCGTCTTGTTGGCGCATTCGGCGGCCCATTCGTCGTGCGTCTGGAAGACCGACGTGAAGGGGGCCGTACCGAGGTCGGGGCCGCGCGGCCCCTCGCGCAGGTCGTCCGGCAGTCGGTCACGCAGCGTCGCCACCCGGCCTCCGATGCCCGATTCGGGCCCGTCCCAGCCGAGGAGCCTGCCGAGCTTCCAGCGCACCGCGAAGAGGAACCGGCCCACGGGGTTGCCGCCGTCCGGCCCCTCCGTGCCCCCCGCCATCTGCTCGACCAGATGGTGCAGGTCGTCCGGGCCGCCCGGTGTCGGCAGGGCCCACAGGTCCTCCAGCCGGAAGTCGCCGGCGATCTCGTGGATCCGCAGGGGGCGGGAGGTGTAGTCGGTCGGAGGCAGGCGCAGAGCGTTCATGACGGACCCCTGTCTATACGGTGGCGTATAGATCGAGCATAACCCTCATCTGTACGGCGCCGTATACTCGGGTCGTCATCACGCGAGGGGAAGGGCGGCATGGGCGCGATCCGAACGCCGCGGGCCAGGTGGATCGAGGAGGGGCTGAGGGCGCTCGCCGCCGGCGGACCCGAGGCGGTCCGGGTCGAGGTCCTGGCGCAGGCCCTCGGCGTCAGCAAGGGCGGCTTCTACGGCTACTTCCGCAATCGCGCCGCCCTCCTCGACGAGATGCTCGACACCTGGGAGCGCGGGGTCACCGAGGACGTCATCGCGCGGATCGAGCGCGACGGGGGCGACGCCCGCGAGCGGCTCGGGCGGCTCTTCGACGTCGTGGGGGCTGCCGGGACGCCCGTGATCAGCGCCGGGGTCGAGCTCGCCGTACGCGACTGGGCCCGCCGCGACGAAGCCGTCGCGGAGCGGCTCCGCCGGGCCGACAACCGGCGCATGGACTATCTGCGCGTGCTCTACGGAGCCTTCTGCCCCGACGAGGGCGATGTCGAGGCCCGCTGTCTGATCACCTTCTCCCTGCGCATCGGTGACCACCTCATCGCGGCCGACGACGGCCCGCGCACCCGCGCGCAGGTCCTCGCCGCGGTCCGCGAGCGCCTGCTGGCCCTGCCGGCGCCGCCCGCCGCCTCCTGACGGCCTCCGCGATCCACCGCGCTCCCGGACGGGCGTGAGGGGGAGGCGACCTCCCGTCCGTACGTGTCGACTCCGGCCCCCGCGCTAGCCCCGGGCGGGGGCCGTCTTCGTGAGGACGCCGATCTTGTCGATGCGGTGCTCGGGGTTGCCCTGCGCGTCCCGCCAGTAGTTGCCCGCCGCGTTGTCCTCCGGGGTGGCGCAGGTGGAGAGCGTGATCATGGCGCGGGTGGGGCGTTCGCCGGGCTCGCCGGGGACCGCGGCCCGCTGTTCGGCGAGGGAGCGCTCCGAGCGGAAGGAGGTCGTACGGGTCTCGGTGATCCGGTACGTGTACGTGGTGTCGCCGGCGGTGACCCGCACCAGGTCGCCGATCTCGACGTCGGGCAGATCGAGGAGCGGCGCGCCCGCCGAGAGGCGGTGCGCGGTCACCTGGTAGTTGCCGATGTCGCCGGGGCCGACGCCGCCCTCCTCCCCGTACGGGCTGGCCGCCACGCCCCGGTCCTGGATGCGGGTGCCCGCCCGGTCGTCGGTCTTCCCCTCGTACGGGACGACGCGCAGGTCCGTCACCCCGATCGACGGGATGTCCAGCTCGGCGGGGCGCGGGCGCGGGGTGGGCGTCGCGGCCACGGGTTCCGGTGGCTCGGCCGTACGGGAGGGCGAGGGCGCGCTGGTGGCGGGCGCGGGTTTCGGCGGGGCGGCGTCCATGGGCGCCCGGGCGCCGGTGTCGGGGGCGGCGGCGCACCCGCCCAGGAGCGCGACGAGCAGCGCGAGGAGGGCGGTCGCGGCGACGGTGATGCGGCGTGCACGGATCATGGCTCTCGACCACCTGGGCGTGGACGGCACCTGCGTGCAGGGGGGAACGACGGTGCGGTGCGCCGTATTCCCGATCTTCCCGACCTTCCCGACGTCGGCCTGTGCGGTCGGCCAGCGCGTGCACGGACATGCATTTTTGCAGGCTCTGCATTTTTGCGTACCATGCACCCATGCCGGAGGGGACGCCTGCCGAGAGCGGGCTCAGAGAGCGCAAGAAGCGGGCGACACGGGCCGCGCTCGTCGAGGCGGCCGTACGGCTGGCGGTGGAGCGCGGGGTCGAGAACGTCACCGTGGACGCCATCAGCGCGGCGGCGGGGGTCTCCACGCGTACGTTCTTCAACTACTTCGACTCCCGTGACGAGGTCTTCGTCATGGTCGGCGCCGACGCGGGCGACCGGGTCCGCCGGGCCGTCCTCGCGGCCCCGGCCGGACTCTCCCCGCTGGAGGCGCTCCGCGACGCCCTGGCGGCGGAGCTGGAGGAGGTCGAGCAGCAGCAGGAACTGTGGTGCCTGCACGCGGAGGTCCTCCGCAAGGCGCCCCAGCTCCTCGCCCGCAGGATCGGCGCCCACATGGCCGACGAACTCGGCCTCGCCGAGACCCTCGCGGAGCGCATGGGGGCCGGTTCCCCGCTCTTCACCGAAGGACGCCCGGACTTCGCGTCACCGGAGGAGGAGGAACGGCGGCGCGCCCTGGGGCTGTATCCGCGCCTCCTGGCCGCCGTCGGCGGCACGGCCGTGCGCGTCGCGGTCGAGCACTGGTCCGTCCGGCAGGGGGAGACCGCCTTCGCGGACGTGTTCCGGGAGACGTTCGAGCACCTCGCCGCGGGCCTTCCGCTTCCGCAGCCGCCCCCCGCACCCGCCGACGGCGGCTGAGGGGCAGGGGGCTCCCGCGCGGAGCCGGCGCGACCGGCTCCCGCAGGTCTCCGGCGCGGTCCCGTGTCCTTGCCCTGTCCGTCCCGTCGCTCGTCTCTGCCCTGCCCCCCCGCCCTGCCCCCTGCCCGGCCCGCCCGCGCCCGGCCCTGTGCCCGCCCGGGCGCGCGCCCACGAACCCCCGCGATCCACGAAACACTGAGAAGAGAAGCTGTGAAATCACCAGCCACGGCGCCGGCCGAGGCGTCCCCGGCCACCGCGATGTCGGACCGGCAGATACTCCAGGCCATGTCCGGCCTGATGGCGGGCATGTTCGTCTCCATCCTCGCCGGCACGGTGGTCGCCAACGCGCTGCCCCGGATCATGGCGGACCTCCAGGCCACCCAGTCCGCCTACACCTGGGTCGTCACCGCCGAACTGCTCGCCATGACGGCCACGGTGCCGCTGTGGGGCAAGCTCGCCGACCTCTACAACCAGAAGCTCCTCCTCCAGATCTCCCTGGGCCTCTTCGTGGTCGGCTCGCTGCTGGCCGGCTTCTCCCAGGAAGTCGGACTGCTCATCTTCAGCCGTGTCGCCCAGGGCATCGGCGCCGGCGGCCTGACCGCCCTCGCGCAGGTCGTGATGGCGGCGATCATCCCGCCGCGCAGGCTCGGCAAGTACGCCGGCATCTTCGGAGCCGTCTTCGCCGTCGGCACCGTCGCCGGACCGCTCATCGGCGGCGTCCTGGTGGACACCTCCTGGCTGGGCTGGCGCTGGTGCTTCTTCATCGGCGTCCCCTTCGCCCTCCTCGCCATCGTGCTGCTCCAGCGGACCCTGAAGCTGCCCGACCTGCGCCGCGAGGCCAAGATCGACTACCTGGGCGCCTTCCTGATCGTCGCCGGCGTCAGCGCGCTCCTCATCTGGGTGTCGCTGGCCGGGAACAGCTTCGACTGGGCCTCCTGGCAGACCGCGGCCCTCACGGGCGGCGGCCTGGTGCTGCTCGCCGCGGCGGTGCTCGTCGAGTCCCGGGTCCCGGAGCCGATCATCCCGCTCGGCATCTTCCGCAACCGCACCGTGTCGCTCACCACCGTCGCCAGCCTCTTCGTCGGCCTGGCCATGTTCGGCGGCACCGTCTTCCTCTCGCAGTACTTCCAGATCTCCCTCGGGAAGTCCCCGACGGTCGCGGGCCTCATGAGCCTGCCGATGATCCTCGGCCTCCTGGTCTCCTCCACGGTCGCCGGACAGATCATCAGCAAGACCGGTCGCTGGAAGGCGTACCTGGTGGCCGGCGGCCTCACGATGACGGCCGGCCTCGGGCTCCTCTCCACGATCGACTCCGACACCCACTTCGGCCTGACCAGCCTCTACATGGCCGTCATGGGCATCGGTGTCGGCATGCTGATGCAGAACCTGGTCCTGGCCGCGCAGAACGACGTGCCGGCCACCGAACTCGGTGCCGCCACCTCCGTCCTGTCCTTCTTCCGCAGCCTCGGCGGCACCATCGGCACCAGCGTGCTCGGCGCCATCCTCGCCAACCGCGTCGCCTCGGAGATGAGCAAGGGCCTCGCGGACGCCGGCGCACCCGCCGGCGGAGGCGCGGCCGGGCACGGCGGCGCCATGCCGGACATGGCGGCCCTCCCGGCCCCGATCCGCGAGATCGTCGAGCACGCCTACGGCGTCGCCACCGGCGAACTCTTCCTCATCGCGACCCCCTTCGCCGCGCTCGCGCTGCTCTGCGTCCTCTTCGTCAAGGAGAAGCCGCTGAAGACCACCAGCGGCATGCAGCGCCTCGCCGAGGAAGCCGGCGACGCCGACGGCAACGGCACCAGCGGCCCGTCCCGCCAGGCCGCCGACGTCCCGGCGTAGTCCCGGGCGACCGCCCCGCGCGCACCGCGGCACCCGTGCCGTGCCATCGGCCTCCCTCACCCTCCGGGGCGGGGGAGGCCGATGGCGTGTCCGGCGTGTTCTCGGCCTGTACTCCCGGGGGAACGGCCGAAAACCAGGTGTCCGGTGGAGTCGGGTGTCGTCACCATGGCTGGTGTTCCGTCTGAAAGCGCAGAGTTCCAGGGAATCGGTCGATCCGTTTCATTGTCGAACCGCGGGGGACGCCCATGCCATTTTCAGGACCGGATTCGGGAGCAGGGCCGGGCAGTTCCGTCCTGCGGGGCCAGGAGGCTTCCGGCTGGCTGCTGCGTGAATTGACGAGCCAGGGGCGCATTCCGTTCGGTCTGGCCTGCCGGCGGCTGACGGAATGGGAGTCGGCGCTCCTCCAGCACGTGCTCGGCCGTGAGGACGTCGACGTCGTCGTGGAGCAGCCCACCGCGTCCTGCGGCGCGGCCGGGCTCGTACCGGTGACCCGTTCCGCGCTCTTCGGAGTCTCCTTCTGGAGGCCGGGGGAGCTGCGGGAATCGCGTGACCGGCCGATCGCGTGGCTGCGTGTGCCCGCCGAGGTTCTCGACACGGCCGACGAGGAGGCGCGGTCGGCCCTGGCGCGGGAGGCCGCCGCGGCCGACGAGGTCGACGGGATACTCCGGGGGTGGGAGAGCGGCGGGGAACTCGACCACCGGCTGGCACAGCTCGCCGACTGGGTCGAGCGGGTCGAGACGGTCTACTTGTTCATCGGACGCGAGGTGTTCTCGAAATCCGACGCCGGCAGCAATACCCTCACACGGGACGGCCGGATCTCAGGTCTCCGCGACCGTCCCGTCGGAAACTGGAGTTCGGCCGACCGATTGTTCGTCGTCCTCGCCCACTGCCTTTTCGCCAGTGGCCGTTCGGTCCGTTTCGAGGAATTCAACGGAATGCAGCTCTCGGCCACGGGACTCCGCCGCTACCTGCTGGACCGCCACGCGAACTACTGCGCCGCGATCGGCCGGCCCCCGGGCCTTCCCCACGGCATGCCGCTGCCGGAGCTGGCGGCGGAGGTCCGCGTGCTCCAGGAAGAGGTCGACCGCCACGCGTCCCGCATGCGCTACCGCCGCATCAACGGCCTGACCTTCGTCAAGAGCGAGGGCCTGGACGACTTCCCGCACCCCCGCGACCCGCACGTCCTGCCCGAGCCGGTCGCGCGTCACGGACGGCTCCGCCTCGGCGTCGAACCCACCGGGAAGGCACGCGAGGACATGCGCGCCCTCACCGTGGCCGCCGCGCTCCTGGACGCACAGACGGACACGGACGCCGCCGGCGCGCTCCCCTCCGCCGGGCAGGCCGGCGACGATGCCCACCGTGTCCCCCACGGGGCCGTCGGGGAGCTCCTCGCCGCGATCGTGCTCTCCGCCGTCCTGTCCACCGATTCCGACTACGGCATGAGCAGCTCGGTACGCGATCTCACGCGGCTCCGCGGGGCACGGCCCGGTGGCCCCGACGGGGTCCTGGAGCTGAAGAAGGCCGACTTCGTCTGCTGCTGTCTGCCCCACCCCGTCCGCATGGCCGGGACCGGCGAGGACACCGGCCCCATCCTGTGGCGAGCAGCCCAGCGCATGATGTACAACCGCTGGCACTTCGCCCCCGGAGAGTTCGACCGCGAGGACATCCCCCACAAGCGCCACTACTTCTTCCCGCCGCAGGTCCCCGACATCGCCGAGCACGCCGACCACCACCACGGCGGGCACGTGGCCTCACGGGTGCGCTACTCCCTCCGCGCCCCGGGCGCCCAGGTGTGGCACCCCCCGTTCAGCGTCTTCGGCCACGGCTTCCGGGGCTGCTACGACATCCGGCTGGTACGCATGGACGGGCCCGCCTTCACGCTGCGCGAGCTGCGCGAGGCCGTGCGGCACTGCTCCCTGGTCGACGAGGTGTGGCGCACGCTGGCGGACGGCGTCCAGTACGGCACCCTGCCCGTACGGCCGATCGGCGGCTTCGACCGCGACTGGTACGCGGCCCGGGGCTGGGAGCGGCTGGACGCCTACCTCCTCGCGACCGGACCCCGGCCGGGGACCGCGCCCGCGGGCCCGGAGGACGTAACCCACAGGAAGGCGGGGCGAGGGTGAACGCTGAGGACTCCCCGCCGGTCGCCGACGTCATCGGCACGGTCGCCCGGACCGGATGCCGGGACACCCGTCACCGCATCCACTTCCACGACGGCGACCGGGTCCGCTCCGTCAGCCTCGCCGAACTCGACGCGGGCGCCCTGCGCGTGGCCGCGCGCCTCCACGCACTCGGCGTCCGCGCCCGGGACCGCGTGGGCGTCATGGCGTCCAACCGGATCGAGTGGGTGCTGCTCGACCTGGCCGTACTCAAGCTGGGTGCCGTCACCGCCGGGATCGAACCCGGCCGGTACGCACCACCGGCCGTGCTGACCGAGTTCGGGCTCAAGCTGCTCTTCACCGACGACCTCACGCACCACCGGGCCGACCCCGGGGAGACGGGTCGGGACACGGCGGGCGGAGACGCCGGCCCCACCGCCGTGCGGGACATCGCGCGGGTCCGCTCCTGGGCCTTCGCCCCCGCCTCAGAGGAGCGGACCGGCACCGGCCTGCCGACGCACCCGGGCTACGACCCCGCCGACATCTGCGCGATCAAACAGACCTCCGGCAGCACCGGCCCGCCCAAGGGCATCGAGGTCACCACCGCCAGCGTCAACGCCTCGATCGCCGCCGTCCAGGAGATGTTCGACCACCGTGACGGCGACAACCTGCTGGTTTTCCTGCCCGTACGGTTCCTCCAGCAGCGCTACTGGATCTACTCGGCCCTCGTCCACGGCCACGACGTCACCCTGGCCGACCGGGTCACCGCCGTGGAGACGGCCCGGACGGTCTCGCCGACCGTGATCATGGGGGTGCCGGGCTTCTACGAGCAGCTCAGGGCCCGGCTCCTGTCCGAAGGGATCCCGGACGACCCCGAGGGGAGGCGCGCGGCGATCCAGCGGACACTGGGCGGCCGCATCCGCTACCTGTGGACCGGTTCCGCTCCGGCCGGCCGCCAGGTCCTCCGCTTCTTCGACGACGCCGGCGTCCGCCTCTACGAGGGATACGGCCTCAACGAGACGTGCATCGTCTCCAAGAACCACCCCGGCGCCTTCCGGCTCGGCAGCGTCGGTCGCGTCCTGCCCCACAAGCGCATCCGCTTCGACGCGGACGGCATCCTCATCGTCGGCGGCAGCCACCCCGTCAACACCCGCTACACCTGGAGCGCCCCGGGGGCCGGCGAGAAGACCTTCCTCCCCACCGGCGAGGTCAGGACACACGACGTCGGGCACGTCGACGAGGACGGCTTCCTCTACATCGACGGGCGCGTCGACGACATCGTCACGTTGAGCGGCGCGCTCAACATCCTCGTGCCCCTGGTCGAGGAACGCGTCCGCGAACTGCCCGGCGTGCACGACTGCGCCGTCTTCGGCGACGGCAGGCCGTACCTCTCCGCGGTGGTCTCGCCGTCCGCCTCCGGTCTCGACCACGAGGAGCTGGCCCGGTCCCTGGCCGAACTGAACGAGGAACTCCGCTATGAGCAGCGCGTGTACGCCGCCGTCGTCCGCCAGGAGCCGTTCTCCGTCGACAACGGCCTCCTGAACGCCCAGTACAAGCTGATGCGCAAGCAGATCGCCACGCTCCACGCCGACGACCTGGAGCGGGCCTACAAGGAGCACCGCGTCTACAACGACGGCACGATCGGCGACACGCCGGTATGGGTGGGCGCCGCCCTCGCGGGCACGACGGGAACACCGCCGCACGGCGGTCGGACGGAGGAGCAGAACCCTTGAACGCGCACTGGAACGAACTGGCCCGCCTCGCACTGGCCAACGACCGGGTGACCCTGCGACGGGTCGGCGTCGCCGACACGGCCGCCTTCGAGCGGATCGTCTACGAACCCGAGATCTGGCGCCACTTCGTCCAGCGCATCGAGACCCCCGGCGACCTGCACACCTTCATCGAGACCGCGATCCGCGACACCCTGAACGGCACCCGCGTCGTGCTCGCGATCACCGACAACGCCTCCGGCGAGATCGTCGGCAGCACCGCCTACGGCAACCTCGCCCCGGCCGACCGCCGACTGGAGATCGGCTGGTCCTGGCTCTGCGCCCGCGCCCGCCGGACCGGCGTCAACCGCGCCGTCAAGCTGGCCCTGCTCGATCACGCCTTCGGCACACTCGACTGCGAGCGCGTCGAGTTCAAGACCGACGTCCTCAACACCGCGGCCCGCGCGGGACTGGCCGGGATCGGAGCCTCCGAGGAGGGCGTCCTGCGCAGCTTCAACGTCATGCCCGGAGGACGCCGCCGCGACGTCGTCTACTACAGCATCCTGCGCGACGCATGGCCGGCCGTGCGCAAGGAGCGCTTCGAGGAGACCGGCGCGGGGACCCGCGCCGGGGGGTCCTGAGCGGACCGGCCGCCGCCTTCCGTCACGAGCGCTTCACGTCCACCGGGGGTGAGAGCACACGATGCAGCACGACTTCGTCATCGAAGCCGCGGGACAGCGCCTCGCGGCCACCACGACCACCGGGCCCGGCGGCGCGGGCCCGGCGATCCTGTCCCTGCACGGGCTGGGCGCCACGGCCTCCCGCCACCGCGCCCGCTATCTGCTCGACGCGTGGGCCGGCCACGGCCACGGCTCCCTCACGTTCGACTTCTCCGGCAACGGCGACAGCACCGGGGAACTGGCCCGCTCCACCCTGCGCCGGCGCCGGGCCGAGACCCTGGCCGCGGCGCAGTGGCTGGACTCCTCCACACCGCCCGTCGTCATGGGCACCAGCCTGGGCGCCCACCTCGCCGCGTGGACCGTACCGGAACTGCGCCCGCGGGCCCTGGTGCTGTTCTGCCCGGCCACCTACCCCGCGCACGCCACCGACCTGCCCTTCGACGGCAGCCTGGTGCGCCCCGGCCGCCACCCCGACTCACCCGCGTACGCGGCGCTCCGCGACTTCCGCGGCGATCTGCTGATCTTCGGCGCCCGCCAGGACCAGGTCTGCCCGCCCGAGGTCGTCGAGGGATACCTCGCGAGCGCCCCCCGCGCCCGGTCCGCCGAGGTCGTCTGGCTCGACGGCTGCGACCACTTCGTCCACCGCTGGCTGCCCCAGCGGGAAGCCCTCCGCGACGAGGCCGTCCGTGCCGTCCTGAGGCTCCTCGCTCCGTGACCCCCGCCCGCCGGCCGCCCGGCCTCGCACCGGCACGCCCGGCCACGACCGCCTCGTACCCGACCCCGCCGCATCACAGGAGGCGCACCGCCATGCCCGTGCAGACCGAACGGAACCTGCTGAAACGACGCGACATCCACGCGCTGCGGACGGTCGAGGCCGCCTTCCGGACCGGCCCGCTCGCCGAACTGCTCGCTTCCGCACCGGAGCTGGAGCGCCGCGCCGACCTGACCCCCGAGGAGTTCGAGCGGGAGTACCGGTTCCGGGGCCGGCCTGTGGTGCTCGAGGGATACGCGGCCGACTGGCCCTCCGTCCGGCGCTGGACCTTCCGCTCCCTCGCCGAGCGCTGCTCCGACGTACCCGTCGTGGTCGACAGCTACAGCAGCGAGGCCGCCACGAGGACCACCTTCGGAGAGTTCGTCACCCGCCTGGAGAAGAGCGCCGGCAGCGGCGCGGACCCTCTGTACCTCCAGGAGTGGTACTACCGGACGACCGCACCCGAGCTCGCCGAGGACATGCCCGAACTCGACATCGCCCAGTACGACTTCCGGCGCGACCTGTACGGCGAGGCCGCCTCGGTCAACCACCAGCTCTGGATCGGCCAGCGCGGCGCCGTCACCCGACTGCACCAGGACGCGTACTCCGTCGACGTCATGCACGCGCAGATCGTCGGCGAGAAGCTCTGGTACGTCATGGGCCCCGACGCCGAGCTCCTGCCCGGCCCCGGAGGCGAACCGCGGCTCGACGCGCTGTGCGGCTCACCGGACACCCTGCTCAAGCGCTTCGTGCTGCGCCCCGGGGACGTGCTGTACCTGCCCGCGCTGTGGTTCCACCGCATCGAGCTCCTCGGGGACTCCATCGGGCTGGGCCGCAAGTGCCTGGACGAGTCCCGCCTCCGCGCCCACGTCCGCCAGCGGATCGGCGAACTCCTGGCGCTCGCCCTCAACCCCGACGAACTGCGCGTCACCCACTCGGAGCTCTTCGACGTCGTCGTCGCCCGGGCCCGGTCCCTGGCCGACCGCATGGACATCGACCTGTCCCGCCTGCGGCAGTGAGGTCCCGCCGGTGAGGTACAAAGAACCCATGAGGCAACAGCACCTCCTGCTGGTCGGCGGCCGGGGCCACGAACTGCCCAAGGCGGCGGCGCTGGGCGTGCGCCACTCCATGGTCCAGATCCCGGAGCGGGCGGACGAGGAACACGCGGCGGCCGCCGCGCGGTACGCCGTCCAGGACTACCGCGACCTGGAGACGCTCCTGCCGCTGGCCCGCGACTGGCACGAGGCCGACCCCTTCGACGCCGTCCTCTCCTTCACCGAGTACGGCCTGGAGCCGGCCTCCCGGGTCGCGATCGACCTCGGCGTGCCCGGCGAGAACCTCTCCGCCGTCCTCGCCACCCGCGACAAGACCAGGACCCGCGCCCTGCTCGACCGCCACGGCCTCAGCCCGGTACGGCACCGGATCTGCGCCACCCGGGCCGAAGCGGCCGCCTTCCTCTCCGAGCTCGGCGGCCGGCCCCTCGTGCTCAAACCCCCCTCCGGAGGGCTCAGCGAAGGGGTGTACGCCGTCGAGTCGGCCCAGCAGCTCCCCGAACGCTGGGCCTGGACCGCGGCCGTCGCCGGCCGTGAACCCGTGCTCGCCGAGGAGTACCTGACCGGGCCCGAGTACAGCGTCGAGTCGATCTCCCGGCACGGCGTGCACGAGGTCGTCATGGTCACCGAGAAGCTCACCACCGGGCTGCCCGGCTTCGTCGAACTCGGCCATCAGGTGCCCGCCCGCCTCGACGCCGGAGCCCTGGAGGCGATCGAGAAGCTCGTCCTGGAGTTCCTGGAGGTCATCGGCCAGCGGACCGGCCCCGTCCACAGCGAACTGCGCCTCACCCCGGACGGCCCCCGCCTCATCGAGGCCCAGACCCGCGTGGGCGGCGACCAGATCTGGGAGCTGTGCGAGATGGTCAGCGGCGTCGACCAGATCACCGAGACGATGTCCGCCCTGCTGGGCAGGCCGGACCCCCCGCGCGTCCCCCGGGCGCGCGCGGCCGCCATCCGCTTCTTCGCCCGGGAGAACGCGCGGGTGCGCCACGTGGACGGCCTCGCCGACGCCGCCCGCGCCCCCGGTGTCGTCCGGTCCGTGTGCACCCTGCGGCCCGGACAGGACCTCGGCCCCCTGCTCTCCTCCGACTCCCGCCAGGGATACGTGCTCTGTGCCGGCGACAGCACATCGGACGCCGTCGCCAGGGCCGAGGCGGCACGCGACCTCGTCCGCGTCGACTCCGTGCCCCTGCCGGCCGCGGCGACGGCCACGGCGCGGCCGGACGGCGGGTGAGGGCCTCCGGGAGCGGCGGGGGCACCGCTGTGTCGTGACGCCGCGCGGCAGCCCGGCGTACCCCATCGAGTCACGGAGGAACCGTGCGCGTCCTCGTCATCGGCACCAACCGCGTGTGCCACGAACGGCTCCGCGACCAGGGGCACGAACTGGTGCTCTTCGTCCCCCGGGGAAGAGCCCTGCGGGAGGACGCGATCGGGCCGTACCGGCACGTGGTGATCCTCGACGACGACACGGACACCGAGACCTGGGCCGGCATCGCCGAGACCCTGCACCGGCGGTCGCCGTTCGACGCGGTCGCCGCGTACAACGAACACACCTACCCCGTGGTGCGGGCCGTCAGCGAACGGCTCTCCCTCCCCACCACCGTCGACGTCGACCTCTTCCACCGGGTGGTCGACAAGGCCCGGATGCGCGAGATCCTCGACGAACACGCACTCCCCAGCTGCGGCCACGCCTTCGCCCGCGGCCGCCGGGACGTCCTCAAGGCCATCGAGGCGATCGGCCTGCCCTGCATCGTCAAACCCGTCGACACCGAGGCCAGCGTCGGCGTCTCCCGCATCGACGCCGAGGGTGACGTCGAGACGGCGCTGCGCCGTGTGGGGACCCATCACATCGAACGGGGCGTCGTGGTCGAGGAGTTCCTCGACGGCACGGAGTACAGCGTCGAAGCGCTGTCCTACGACGGCCGCCACCGTATCGTCGCCGTCACCCGCAAGTTCACGGACCCCGAGACCTTCGTCTCGCGCGGGCACGTGGTGCCGGCGCCCCTCGCACCCGAGGAGCACGCCGAGGTGACCGCCTACGTCACCCGGGTCCTCGACGCCTTCGGTTTCCACGACTGCCCCTCGCACACCGAGGTGATGCTCACCGGGCGCGGGCCGCGCATCATCGAGATGCACAACCGGATCGGCGGCGACGCCATCATGGACCTCGTCCGCCTCTCCACCGGCGTCGACATGTACGACCTGATCGCCCGTCAGAGCATCGGTGAGGACCTCGGCGCCCTGCTCCCCGCACGGATCGTCCACGAACGCAGCGCGGCCGCCTGGTACGCGGCTCCCTCGGGCCCGCCGACGCACACGCTCCTGGAGGTGCGGGGCGTCGACGAAGCCCGCGCCCTGCCCGGCGTCCACGCGGTGACCCTGCTGAGGAAGCCGGGCAGCCCGCAGCCCACGGTGCGCCAGAACTTCGACCGCTCCGGCCGTGTCCTCGCCACCGGTGCCACCCCCCGAGAGGCCCTGGACCGCGCCCGCGGGGCCACCGCGCTGCTGCGGTTCGTCTACGGCTGGACGGCGGCGGACGCCTGAGCACCGAGACCCGCGCCGACACGAGCCCCGGACCACCGTCAGCGGTGGCCCAGGACGTTCACCACCCGGCCACTGGGGTCACGGACGAAGAACCGCCGCACCCCCCACTCCTCGTCCCGCAGGGGGTGCACGATCTCCGCGCCGCTCGCACGCACGACCTCGTACACGGCGTCCACGTCCTCCACCTCGACACTCATGTCGGGCGTGACCGGGGCGGTCCTGTCGCGCTCCATGAAACTGATCTGAGCCGTCGGGTTCGAGGGTGAGGCCAGCGTCATGATCCAGCCGTGGTTCATGACCTCCTCGAACCCGAGCAGGCCGTAGAACTCCCGGCTCTCCTCCGGGGCGGACGACTGGACATGGGGTACGACACGGCGAACGGCCATCGACAACTCCATGGGGGGCTGGACGAGTTCCGGGACTCTCCAGAAGTACCACTAGAGCGACCTCGCCGACTCCGACCGCGACGCCCGCGCCTCCTCCGCACATGCCCGAGTCAGTCCTGATCCTCCCTCAGGGGAGAGAGCGGCCGCTCGAAGAAGGTCTCCAGGACCACCGTCGCCCGGGTGCCGCTGACTCCGTCGATGGCGTAGATCCGGCGCAGCACGTCCTGGAGCTGCTCGGTGGTCGCGGTCCTGACCTTCACGAGGACCGAGGCGCTTCCGGCGATGACGTGCGCCTCCATGACCTCGGGGAGCGCGGCGAAGTCCCGCGCCGAATCGCCCATCCAGGACGTGGAGTCGACCATCACGTACGCCAGGACGCCACTGCCCACGGCGGCGGGGTCGACCTCGACGCCCGTACGCCGGATGACGCCGCGCTCGCGCAGCTTCCGTACCCGCTCGTGCGCGGCGCCGGCGGACAGGCCGACGGCCTGTCCGAGGGCGGCGTAGGGCTGGGTGGCGTCCTCCTGAAGGAGGGCCAGCAGGGCGCGATCGATGTGATCCACAACTCTCCGTTCGAAAATTCCTTGTCGAGAACATATCTCATCCTGCAATCATCGCCTCATGCCGAATCTGATTCGGCGCATGGTTGGTCTTGATGAGGAGGGGATCCTGTGAGCGGCGAGCGCGCGGGGCTGTACGAGTCGCTGGACGACCGGTTCCGTACGGGCCGGTGCACGAACGGCGACGAGGCGCTGGAGGTCCTGTACGCGGGCTGCCGTTGGGCCGAAGGCCCCCTCTACGTGCCGGCCTGGCGCCAGGTGGTCTGGAGCGACATCCCCAACGACCGGATGCTGCGGTGGGACGAGGAGACCGGGGCGGTCGGCGTCTTCCGCCGCTCCGCGGGGCACACCAACGGCAACACCCTCGACCGCGAGGGCCGGCTGATCACCTGTGAGCAGGGCAACCGCCGGGTGACGCGGACCGAACACGACGGCACCGTCACCGTGCTGGCCGACCGCTGGCGGGGCAGGCGCCTGAACAGCCCGAACGACGCGACCGTGAAGTCCGACGGCTCGGTCTGGTTCTCCGACCCGGACTTCGGCATCACCAGCGACTACGAGGGGTACCGGGCCGAGAGCGAGATCGGCTCGAACAACGTCTACCGGATCGACCCGGCCACCGGCGAGGTCCGGCTCGTCGCGGACTGCTTCGGTGCGCCGAACGGACTGGTCTTCTCGCCCGACGAGCGGCAACTGCTGGTCTCCGACACCCGCGCGGGCCTCATCCGGGTCTTCGACGTGCGCGACGACGGCACCCTGTCCGACGGCACGGTCTTCGCCGAGGCCGGGTCCCGCGGCGAGGCCCGCTTCGACAACCTCCGCTTCGACGACGGCGGCCGGCTCTGGGTCGCCGCCATGGACGACGGCGTGCACTGCTACGACCCCGACGGCACCCTGATCGGCCGCCTGAACGTCCCCGAGACGGTCGCCAACATCTCCTGGGGCGGCGCCAAGCGCAACCGCCTCTTCATCACCGCCGAGACCAGCCTCTACTCGGTCGTCACGGGCGTCACCGGAACCCATCCGACCGGCCCGGGCCGCCGCCCCTGGGCGACCCCGGTCTCCCGGTGACCCCCGCTCGCTGAGAACCGAACCGCCGAGCGCGCTCCGCCCGCCCTAGCCCGGGCGGAGCGTCGCCTCGATGTCGGCGAGGTGGGCGGCGAGGATCTCCTCGAACGCGGCGCCGCGGTCCGCCCCGAGGGGCCGGATCTCGCGGGCGAAGTGGGCCACGGCGGGGAACTGCCCGGGGTCGGCGCCGAGCACCGCGACGCGGAACAGCTCCATGCCCTGCTCGTACTCCTCGGCCGTAAGGGTGCCGACCCCGGCCTCGGAGGAGATCAGCGCGGTGATGAGGACGGCGAGCCGGTGGTAGCGCGCCGGGATCTCCTCGTCGGGCACCCCCGCCACGCGCAGGGCCTGGAGCACCTCCTCCATGACCAGCCGGGAGCCGGCTCCGCCCGAGGCGTACCGGCCCCAGGCCGCCGCGAGCTGCGGCTGCTGCCCGAACGCCTCCCTCACGCGCAGGGCCAGGGCGGTGACGCGCTGCTTCCAGTCGCCCTCGGGGCGATAGCCGTCCATGGAGGCCACGAGGACGCGGTCGGCGACCGCGCGCAGCAGCTCCGTCTTGCTGCGGAAGTGCCGGTAGAGGCTGGAGGAGTCGGTCCCGAGGGTCGCGGCGAGCTTGCGCACGCTGAACGACTCCGCGTCGCTCGTCCGCAGCAACTCCGCTGCCGCATCAAGGATCTCCTCGGTCGACCAACGCTTGCGACCTGCCATGTCGCCCCTCTCGTCGGGCCGATTCTAGCCCATGCGCCACCGCTGCGCGTGTTGCTGCGCTCGCCTATGCACTTGGCGTTGCACGCACCGCGTGCATAATGGGTGCACGAGCTTGTCCAGGCAGTGCGAAAGGACGCATGTCGTGAGCGACTTACTGGATCCCGCGGCGCTGGACGCCGCCCTCGAAGCTGTCCACCACGCCGGAATGCCGGGCCTGTTCGCCGAGGTGCGCGACGGCGACGAGGTCTGGCGCGGCGCCGCGGGGGTGGCCGACACCGCCACCGGCCGCCCGGTCACCGCCGACATGCGGCACCGGGTCGGCAGCATCACCAAGACCTTCACCGCCGCCGCGGTCCTCCAGCAGGCCGAGGCCGGCCGGATCGGCCTCGACACGCCGATCGGGCACTACCTCCCCGAGCTGGTCCCGGGGGAGCGGGGCCGCGCGATCACGGTGCGGATGCTGGTCAACCACACCAGCGGCCTCGCCGAGTACCTCCCGTACGCCTATCCCTCCCTCAAGGCGTTTCCCGCCCTCGCGGAGACCCGGCCCGAGAGTCTCGACGACCACCGGTTCACCCGCTTCGACCACGCCGCACTCATCGGGATGGGCCTCGCCGCGCCCGCCGCCGGCACCCCGGGCGGCGCTCCGGGGGTGTACTCCAACACCAACTACCTGCTGCTCACCCGGCTCCTGGAAGAGGTGACCGGTACCACCGCCGACCGGTACATCACCCGGAACGTCATCGAGCGCGCCGGGCTCACGGACACCGGATTCCCCTCCGGACCGCACATCGAAGGACCGCACTCGCTGCACTACGAGGCGTGGTTCGGCATGATCGACCCGCCGCGCGACTACAGCGTCTTCGACATGTCCTGGGTCGGACCGGCCGCCGCCCTCGTCTCGACCGTCGCCGACCTCAACCGCTTCTTCGGCCTGCTGCTCGCCGGAGAGATCGTCAGCCTCGCGTCCCTGGCACGGATGCAGCACACCGTCCCGGTCATCACCCAGGAGGGGAAGAGGGGCGACTACGGCCTCGGCCTCTACCCGATGGAGGAGCCCGGCAAGGACCGGTTCTGGGGCCACGGCGGCACGGTGTGGGGCGCCGGAACACTGGCCATGATCCGCGCCGACGGCCGGCGACGGATGGCCGTCGCGGTGAACCTCCAGCGGTGGAACACCCTCGACCCCTCCGGTACACCGCTGCCCCACCCCATCGACGACGCGCTCGCGGCCTTCCACCGCCTGGCGATGTACGGATGACGGCCCGTCACCACCCGCCGAGGCCACCAAGCCTCCACGCGGTACGACCCCACGCGATCGGCCCGAGCCCGACGAACGACACCGTGACACTCAGGAAGGACGTTCCCGCATGACTGTCCCCGTCCCCCGGATCGACCTCTTCGGATCCCTGCTCCACCTCGACCCGAGCGGCCGGATGCACGTCGAGGAGCCCACCGCGGACACCGAACTGGAGCGCGACGGCTGGCTCTTCATGGCCGCGCACGTGGCGACCGGCGACGACGTCCACGGCGACCACTGGGAGATCCACACCGAGGCGGACGAGTTCGTCGCCTGCCTCACCGGCGGCATCCGCGTCATCCTCCGTCCGGACCGGCCGGAAGAGGACGAGGAGGTGATCGCACTGGGCCCGGGAGCCGCCGTCATCGTCCCGCGCGGCCGATGGCACCGCCTCGCACTGGACGCCCCCGGCGACATGCTGGCCGTCACCCTGCCCCGCGGCACCCGCGAGGAGAAGTGGACCGGAGCCGGGAGCTGACGGCTCCCGGCGGACGGCCGCGCCCGACCGCCCCGCTCACCCGGTGTGGCCCTCGTGGCCCGAGTGCTCCGGCGCGGGCGCCGGGCTCGTCGCGGACGGCGCGTCCGGGAGGGGGCCGACCGGGCCCACGGCCGCCCCGAGCGCGTACGACCCCAGGAAGACCAGGGCCAGCAGCAGGAGGAAGCCTCCGATGACGACCGGCGGTGATCTGAACCGCCCCGTCGCCTTCGCGGGGGACGAGGATTCTCGCGGTCCGTCCATCGGGGGCCCTCCCGAGCGTGTCGTGCGGCACCGGAGCGATCGGGCCGTCCTTCCGGAGGAGGAGTCGGACGGACGGGCGGTCGGGTTCCCGGGGGAGGGACGACGGTCCGGCGCCGTCGTCCCTCCCCGCTTCTCGCTTCCCGGAGGTGACGAGAGGTCAGGCGAGCGCCGGCGCCCGGGTGAACCTCCTCCGCGCAGGGACCGGCCCGTCCGGTACGGGCGCGACCGCCTCCTCGTCGCCGCGCACCAGCGCGACCAGGGAGGTCCGCGCCCGCGCGACACGTGAGCGGACCGTGCCGACGGGACAGCCGATGGCCTCGGCGGCCTCGGCGTACGGCAGGCCGAGGAGCTGGGTGAGGACGAACGCGTCCTTCCGCTCGGCCGGGATGGCGGCCAGGAGCTCGGAGAGCGCGACGCCGTCCTCGAAGCCGGGAAGCCCCCGGGGCTGGGTGTGTTCGGCCTCCGCCTGCCAGTCGTCGCGGTCGGACAGGCGCGGGCGGGCCGCCGCGTGCCGCAGGCTGTCGACCACCGTCCGGCGGGCTATCGACAGGAGCCACGTGCGGGCGGAGGACCTTCCCTGGAAGCGGGGCAGCGCGGCGAGCGCGCGGAGGAAGACCTCCTGGGTGAGGTCGTCGGCCGCCTGACGGTCCGCGCTCAGATAGGTCACATAGCGCCGGACGTCACGGTGCAGGGCGCGTACGAACAGGTCGGCCTTGGCCGGATCGCCGTCCCGGGCCGCCAGCGCGAGCAGGGTCGTCGCCGCGTCGGTGTCGGCGTCCGGCGCGTACGCCGAACGGGAGGGGCGCGCCGGGCTCCCGGCAGGGGTGTGCGGAAGGGTGTCACGGGCAGCAGTCATCGCCACAGGTCCTTAGGAGGCAAAGGGATCCGGCCGGGCGCGGACGAGGGCGGCGCCGGGCCGGTGACGGGTACGGCCTGCCGCGACCGGGCGGAAGCGGCACGACCGATGCCCGAGGGACGGAACGGAGCCGTCGACCTCGGGGAGCCGGCTGTCAGAGGACAGCGAGTGCCCGCGGTGGACCCCGGGAGACGAGCGAATGGGCGAGGAGGAGCCGCCGAGGAGCGCGCTCGTCCCCGGCCCGCGCGGGCCGGAAGCGCAGCCGGTCCGGCACGACGGGGGCGAGCGACGCGAGCAGCGGGCACAGGGGACGGAAGAGCCGCAGGGACGCGGCGCGCAGCAGCCGGAACGCCGCCTGCTCGCCGTAGGCCATCCACAGCCCGCTCAGGAGCGCCGCCAGAAGGTGCGCCGCCACCATGCCCAAGGACGACGACATGTCTGTCATGTCGTGCCCGGCGGCCGCCTCGGACAGCGCGCCGGCGGACGGGCTCAAGTCCCCGTGGCCCATGGCCGCGTGGCCCGTGTCCGCGTGTCCCATGGCCGCGTGGGCCAGGTGCGCGTGCTCCGCGTGCGCCTCACCCGCCGGCCTCGGCATCGGCATCGGTGTGGAGACCGGGCTCGCCGGCTGGGACCAGGAGAAGGCCGTGTGGAGCGCGCTCTGCACCGCCACGCTCGCCGTGGTCACGGCCAGGAGGCCGCGCTCGCGGCCCGCGAGGACCCAGGTGACCGCCACGGTGGCGGCGAAGGAGAGCGAGAGCGCCCCGACGGGCACTCCCTGCCCGGACATCAGGATGTGGCCGGTGGCGGCGAGCAGCACACAGACGGCCGCGAACATCGCGGCCCGGACCCCTCGCGAACATCGGCCTGGCGTCATGGCGCGTTCATCCTTGCACCACTCCCGGGAGGTATGAGGGCGGGTACGGCCGTCACGCGGCCGCTCCCTCGACCTGTCGGGACATGAGTACGCGACTGTGACGCGTCCCACAAGACCGCCTCGGGAACTTCCGGCACGGTCGCCACGACTCCTCCAGCGCGACGCGTCCGGCCCGACGGCCGGACGGGGGAAGGGGAGACGCGGTGAGCGGCGTGGGGACCGAGGCGCGGGCGCCGGCCGGGAGCGGGGAGGCACGAACCTCCGGACTGACGGCGCTCCTGACGACGGCCATGGCCTTCTCGATGCTCCAGCTCTTCCTGCTCGGAGCCCTGGGCCCACGCCTCGTCGACCGGCTCGGCGTCTCGGAGACCGTCCTCGGCCTGACCACCACGGTCGGCTTCGGGACGGCGGCCGTCCTCTCGCCCGTCGGCGGCCGGATCGTCGACCGCGTCGGCCCCCGCCGTTCCCTCGTGGCCCTGCTCGCCGTCTCGGCCGTGGCGCTCGGGCTGATCGGCGCCGCGCCCGGTTCCGGCCTGCTGCTCGCGGCCGTCGCGGTCGGCGGCCTGCCCCAGGCGCTCGCCAACCCGGCCACGAACAAGGCGATCCTGGCGTCCGTACCGCCGCAGAGACGGGGCGCGGTCACCGGCGCCAAGCAGTCCGGCGTCCAGCTGGGGGCCTTCGCTGCGGGACTGCCCCTCGCCGTGGCCGCGGGCGCGATCGGCTGGCGCGGAGCCGTCTGGGTGGCCGCCGGAGCGGCCCTCCTCGCCGCCCTGTGGGCCTGGCGCGCGCTGCCGGCCGACGCGCCGCGGCCCTTGAAGGACGCCGCTAACGGCCCAAAGCCGTCCCGCCCGCACGGCCCCGTGCCCTGGCTGGCCGCCTTCTCGCTCTTCCTCGGCGCGGGCATCGCCTCCGTCAACACCTACCTCGCGCTCTTCGGTGCCCGAAGCCTCGACATGGGGCCCACCACGGCGGGCGCCCTGATCGCCGTCCTCGGCGTCGCGGGGATCGCCGGCCGTATCGGCTGGTCCCGGGCCGCCACACCCGGCCGGGCCCCGTGGCTGCCCGGCCTGCTCGCCGGGGGAGCGGTGGGCGCGGCCCTGCTCCTGGCCGCCGCGGACCGCGTCGACCCCCTGGTGTGGGTGGCCGCCGTGGCGGTCGGCGTGTTCGCCGTGTCCGGCAACGCCGTGTCGATGGTCCTGGTGATGCAGCGCTCCGCCCCGGGCCGCGCCGGACAGGACTCCGCCCTCGTCGCCGCCGGCTTCTTCGCCGGATTCGCCGTCGGGCCGCCGCTGTTCGGACTGCTGGCGGAGCGCGGGCGGTACGGGGAGGGCTGGCTGCTCGTCGCGGGGGAGTTCGCCGTCGCGGGAGCCGTCGCGCTGGCGTGGGCGGTACGGGACCGGCGTACCCGCCCGGACGGTCCACGGTGACCGCCGCGGGCTGGGCGGAGGAAGCCCTCGACCTGGTGCTCCGCCGGGCGGCGCAGACCGCGGAGCAGGTGGGCGACCGCTTCCCCCTGTACGCCGAGCCGGCCGACGGCCGGTGGACGACCACGGCACGAGGATCGTGGACGGGCGGCTTCTGGGCGGGACTTCTGTGGCTCGGAGCCGGCCGCTCCGGGAGCGACGGCGACCGTACGACGGCCGCGACCGTCACCGCACGGCTCGCACCCTGGGCCGAGGCGGACACCGCGACCCGCGGCCTCATCCTCTGGTACGGAACCGCCCCGGCCGCCGGGGACGCGGCGGCCGGCACCCTGCGGGACCGCGCGGCGCAGGCCGCCCTCGGCGCCTTCGACCCGGAACTCGGCCTCGTCCCGTGGGGCGCCGCCCTCGGCGGAGCGCGGCTGCGCGCCCGTACGGACGGCGTCCCCGGGCTCGTCCCCCTGCTGGCCTCGGCCGGACCCGAAGGGCGGGCGGCGGCCGCCGCTCACCTGCACGCCCACCTGGACCTGTGCCTGCCGCGCGACGGCGCCGGGCGGCTCCGTCCGGCGTGGTGCCGGGACGGGGCGCGCGGCTGGACGGCCGAAGCCGACCCGGCACCCGGCTGGGCCCGGGGCGAGGCATGGCTCCTCCTGGCCGTCGCGGACGCCCTGCTGCTCGCGGACGACCCGTTCTGGCGCACGGAGCGGCTGGCCCGGGCGGCCGAACTCCTCCTCGCGGACGGCGCGATGCTCACCGGTCCCCTGGTCCCCCCGGCGGACGCCCACCGTGCCGACGGGCCTCGCGACACCTCCGCCGCCGCCATCACCGCGGTCGCCCTCCTTAAGCTGGCCCTCGTCCCCGGGGCGGCGCGGCCGGAAGCGTGCGCGTCACGCGCCGAAGCCGTCCTGCACCGGCTCGCGCACGCCCACCTCACCCGGGCGGGCGGGACACGCCCGGCGGGCATGCTCCTCGACGGCTGCTACGACGCGGGCAGCGGCACCGCCGTCCGGCACGAACTCGTCTGGGGAGACTTCTTCCTCGCCCTCGGCCTGGCCGCGCTCCTCGGCCGCGCCGACCTCAGGCGGGTGTGACGGCGGGGCCCTGACGGCTCCGCAGGACGCGCCGGGCCACGGCGGACACGTGCTGCTCGTCCGGCCCGTCGAGGATCCGGGCCGCCCGCCCCGTACGGAACAGCGTCGGCAGGGGCGTGTCCGGGCCGAGTCCGGCCGCGCCGAAGACCTGGACGGCCCGGTCCGCGACCTCCTGGAGGGTCCGGGCCGCCGCGGTCTTCGCCAGACCGACCTCCACATGGGCGTCGCGTCCCTCCGCGACCAGAGCCATCGCCTCGTGGACCAGCGGCCGAGTCGTCCGCAGCGCCAACAGGCCCTCGAAGACGTGCTGCTGGACGAGCTGCCGGTCCGCGAGCGGCCCCCGCGCGCCCTGCCGAGCCGTCGCGCGGTCGCAGAGCAGGTCAAAGGCCCGCTGCGCCTGGCCGAGCCACCGCAACGCCCGCAAAGTGCGCCCCAGTCGGAGGCGCTCGCCCGCGACGGAGAGGGCCTGGCCGACGTCGCCGACGAGATGGTCGGCGTCGACCTCCACACCGTCGAACCCGATCTCGTACTGCCCGGACGCACCCAGGACCGGCAGCTCGCGCACCACCCGGAAGCCGGGGGAGCCGGTGGGCACGAGGAGCAGCGAGAGGCCGGTGCGGTCCCCGGCCCGTCCGCTCGTCCGGGCGAGCACGGTCACGAGGTCCGCGTCGCCCGCCTGCGACACGAACCACTTCCGGCCGGTGACGCGCCAGCCACCACCGGGCCGGCGTTCGGCACGGGTGGCCGTGAGCGCGGGCTCGGTCCCTGGCGTGTCCGGCTCCGTCATCGCGTAGCAGGTGCGGAGCTCGCCGGAGACCAGACGCGGCAGGTACTCCGTGGCCACCCGAGGGGATCCGTGCCGGGACAGCATGGTCACGTCGAGGAGGGAAGCCGATCCCAGGGCCGCGGGGCCGTGGTCGCTGGCGCCCTCGACCTCGGCGATCGCCGCGTACGCGCTCAGGGGAAGCCCGCCGCCGCCCAGCCCGGCCGGCAGGGGCAGGGCCCACAGTCCGGCGGCGCGGGCTTCCGCCCGCAGCCGCTCGCGCAGCTCCCCGGCGGCCGGACCACCGGCGTCGAGAAGCGGCTCGGCGGGGAAGACGCGCTCACGCACGAACGCGCGGACCTCCGTCCGCAGCGGCTCGACTGCCGCCGTGCCGCGCTCCGTTACGTCATGATCCGTCACCGTATTCCTCCATCTCGGGAACTCGGCAGAACGCGCGTCCGACTTCCTGCCCGTGGAAGTGGTCGGGCCCACCGGCCCACCGGTTCCCCGAGACCGTGAAGTCCCCGCGCGACGGTGATCGCCCTCGCGCCAGGAGAGGAGAGCCATGGCGTCACCAGCGACCGCGCGCACCGCGGTCGGCCGTCCGCTCGACACAGCCCGCCCGCTCCACGCACTGCGGTGCGAGGCCGGTGGCCCCGAGGCGCTGACCCGCGTCGTCTCCGACCACCTGAGACGGCTCGGGGCGACGGTGCGGGACGACGGTCCGGGGGACATCGTGCTCGGCGGCGCCGGATTCGCGCCCGCCACGGCCCGCACCGACTGGGGTGCGGCCGGCTCGGGGATCGAGGACGAGGCCACCGCCCAGGCCGCCACCGGTGTGATGGCCGTCCACGGCCGCCGCCACGGCACCCCGCGCGGACTCGGCGTCGACTACCTCGCCACCGCCACCGGGGTGCTCACCGTCCAGGGGCTGCTCGCCGGACTCGTCGGACAGGCCCGGGGCGGACCACCGGCCGGCGTCCGCACGACGACGGCCGACCGGGCCGGGCTCCTCGCCGTCTCCCAGTACCTCGCCGCCGCGGGCGCCGACGAGCCCGAAGCCGTCGAACCCGCCCCGGGCGGGCCTCCGTTCACCTCCGCCGACGGCGTCCTCTTCGAGCTGGAGACCCTGGATCCAGGAGCCTGGGCGGAGTTCTGGCGCTCCCTGGAAGCCCCCTCCGACGCGGTACGGGCGGGCTGGCGGCCCTTCCAGTTCCGGTACGCCACGGCCTGCGCGCCCTTCCCCGCCGGCCTGCACGAGGTGACGCGGCGGCACGCCTGGGCACGGATCCGGCAGGCCGCCGCGCTCTCCGGAGCCGAGGTGTGCCGGCTGCGCACGCTCGCGGAGCGCGCGGGAGAGGCCGACGGCGCGGACCCGTGGGCCCTGCGCTCGCTCGGCCCCGGTGGCCTGACGAGCGCCGAGGCCGCCACGACGGAACGGCCGCTGGCCGGACTGACCGTCCTGGAGGCGGGACGGCGCATACAGGCGCCGCTCGCCGCGCACCTGCTGGGTCTCCTCGGGGCCCGGGTGATCCGGATCGAGCCGCCGGGCGGCGACCCCCTCCGCGGCATGCCGCCCGCCTGCGACGGGATCTCCGCCCGCTGGCTGGCGCTCAACCGGGGCAAGGACGCGGTGGAGATCGACATCAAGTCCCCGCCGGACCGGAGCCGTCTGCGCGAACTCGTCGCCGAGGCCGACGTGTTCGTCCACAACTGGGCCCCGGGCAAGGCCGCCGCGCTGGAACTCGACACCGGGCACCTCGCCGCCGTGAACCCGTCCCTCGTGTACGCCTACACCGGCGGCTGGGCCGACCGGATCGCCGACGCCCCCATGGGCACCGACTTCATGGCGCAGGCCCGCACCGGTGCCGGGGAGGCCGTCCACCCGGCCGGCGAGGCGCCCGCACCGTCCCTCATGACCCTCCTCGACGTCCTCGGCGGCCTGCACGGCACCGAGGCGATCCTCGCGGGCCTGCTCCTGCGCGAGCGCACGGGCCACGGCGTACGGGTCGACTCCTCGCTGCTCGGCGCGGCCGACACCCTCCTCGCCCCCGCACTGCGGCAGGCCGCGGCCGGCGCGGACCCCCGGCGCCCCGCCGGATTCCGGCACCCGCTCCGCACCTCCGACGGCTGGATCGCCCCCGGCGACGGCAGCGCGGGCGCCGCGGCGGCGTACGACGTCTCGGGCATGTGCACCGAGGACGCCCTGGACCAATTGCGCGGACACGGTCTCACCGCGACCGCCGTCACCACCGACCTGTCCGCCCTCCAGCAAGACCCGCGCCTCTCCGGCCCGATCGGCCGGGACGCGCACGGTGCCCCCGCCGTTCCCGACCCCTGGAGCCTCGCGTGACCGTCCCCCTCACCGACCTGCTGCCCGCCGCCCTCCGCCGCTCCTGGGTGATGGACGGCACCTGCCCGGACCTCGACCTCTACAGCCTCTACCGGGCCAGACAGATCGCCGACCTGCACCGCACCGCCGTCATCGACGCCAAGGGCAAGCTCTGCTACACGGCCCTCGACCGCAAGGTCCGATGTCTCGCCGAAGGCCTGCGCGGGCTCGGCGTCGGCCCCGGTGACGTCGTCGCCGTCCAGCTCCCCAACGACCGCAACGCCGTCATCGCGGATCTCGCCCTCGCCGCGCTGGGTGCCGTCGGCCTCCCCTTTCCGGTCGGGCGCGGCGCCGCGGAGGCCGAGAGCCTGCTGCGCCGCTCCGAGGCCGTGGCGGTCGTCGCGGCGATCGAACACCGCGGGCAGCACCACGCCGCCGACCTCCGAGCCCTCGCCCCGGCGCTGCCCGCACTGCGCCACGTGATCGCCGCGGGCCGGGGCGCCGCACCTGAAGGAACGATTCAGCTGTCCCGGCTGCTGCGGACCGACCCCACCGGCTTCGTCCCGGCCCGCCCCGATCCCGACAGCGCCGCCCGGATCCTCGTCTCCTCCGGGTCGGAGGCCGAGCCGAAGATGGTGGCGTACTCCCACAACGCCCTGGCCGGCGGGCGCGGCAACTTCCTCGCCTCCCTCATGCCCGACGCGACCCCACCCCGCTGCCTCTTCCTCGTCCCGCTCGCCTCGGCCTTCGGGTCGAACGGCACGGCCGTCACGCTCGCCCGGCACGGCGGCACCCTCGTCCTGCTCGACCACTTCACGCCCGAGGCCGCGCTCGCCGCCGTACGGGAGCACCGGCCCACCCACATCCTCGGCGTGCCCACCATGATCCGGATGATGCTGGAGGCCATGGAGGCCATGGAGGCCATGGAGGCCATGGAGGCCACGGAGGGGACGGACGGCCCGCGGCCCACCCCCACCGCGCTGGTCCTGGGCGGCGCGCCCCTCGACGAGGCCACCGCCGGCGCGGCGGCCGAGGCGTTCGGCTGCCCGGTCGTGAACCTCTACGGCTCGGCCGACGGCGTCAACTGCCATACGGGACTGGGACACACCGTGCCGCCCACCGACCGCTCCGGAGTCGTCGCCGGCCGTCCCGACCCGCGCGTCGCCGAGATCCGCATCGCCGACCCCGACACGCACGAGCGGCTGCCCGACGGACGGATCGGGGAGATCGTCTCGCGCGGACCCATGACCCCCCTCCGCTACGTGGCCGCCCCGGAGCTCGACGCCCGCTACCGCACCCCGGACGGCTGGGTCCGCACCGGCGATCTCGGTTTCCTCGACGACGAGGGGGTCCTCCACGTCGTCGGGCGGCTGAAGGACATCGTCATCCGCGGCGGCGCCAACATCAGCCCCGCCGAGGTCGAGCGCGCGCTCGTCTCCCACCCCGGGGTGCGGGACGTCGTCTGCGTCGGGGTGCCGGACCCGCTGATGGGGGAGCGGCTCGCCGCCTGCCTGGTCGGCAGGGGCGCGAAGGCCCCGACGCTGTCGGAACTCGGCACGTACCTGACCGAGCGCGGACTCGCCCGGCACAGCCACCCCGAGCACCTGCTCGTCCTGCCCGAACTCCCGCTCACCGCCGCCGGGAAGCCCGACCGGGCCGCGCTGCGGCGTCTGGTCGCCGAGCGGGGCAGGGCACTCGTCCAGGCATGACGGCATGCGGGAGGGGGAGGGCGGCCGAGGCCGCCCTCCCCCTCCCGCGCACGGTCAGGGCTCAGCCCATGGCCTTCTTCCACTCGGCCGCCGCGTCGCGGTACACCGCGAGGAGATCCAGGTCCTCGCCCGGGTAGTTGACGATCGCGACCTGCTCGGCGCCCGCGTCGGGCAGCACCGTGCCCGTCGACATGTGGGCGTTGTCGAGGACGAACGCGGGCTTCTTCGCCGAGAGCGAGGCGAGCTGGGCGGGCGTGACCGGCTCGGGGCCGTACGTGCCGACCGTCGTGGCGCCCGCGAGGCCCGCCGCCCAGGCGGTGAAGACCTGTGTGACGACAGCCGGGCTCTTCCCGCCGGGCCAGGCGGCCCTGAGCTCGCCGTTGAGCTTCGTGACCTCGCCGTCGAGACGGGTCTTCCACTGCGTCGCGGCGGCCTCCGTCCCGAACAGACCGCCGAGCCGCACGACTTCGGCACCGGCCTTGGCCGGGTCGTTGTCGAGGTTCACCTCGACCAGCTTCGCCTTCGAACCGGCCGCCTCCTTGATCTTCGCCGCGTACGGCTCGAAGGGGGCGTACAGCACGAAGTCGGCCTTCGCGACGGCGGCCAGGTCCGACGGCTTCGGGTCGTAGTCGGGCGCGTGGTGCACCGACTGCGGCACGATCACCGTGATGTCCTCGGCCCCGGCGGCCTTGGCGAGGGCGCCCTCCCAGGTGGTCGTCACGACCACCACCGGCTTGCCGCTCGTGGACCCGTTGGACGTGGAGGAGGCGGCGTCCTCGCCGCCGCACCCGGTGAGCAGCGGCAGGGCCGCACTCAGTGCGACGAGGGAAGCGATGCGGGTGTGGGGGACGCGGGTGCGCGCCATGAGCTGGTTCTCCGTTCGGGGATGAGATGCGCGGCGAGGACCACGGTCCCCGCCGTCAGGACGAGGACCGGGCCCGGAGGCCAGTCCAGCCACAGGGCCAGGAGGAATCCCGCCGTGTTGACGACGACGCCGATGCCGACCGCCCACACGGTGATGGACCACAGCGAGCGGCCGAGGCGGCGGGCGGCCAGGGCCGGCAGCAGGGTCAGGGCGTCGACGAGGAGCGCGCCGGTCAGCTTGATGGCCCCGGCCACCGAAACGGCGACGAGGACGAGGAGCACTGTCGTGAGGAGCCGTACGGGCACCCCCGAGCACTGGGCGAGCTCCCGGTCGTGCAGCAGCAGCGCCACGTCGCGCCGCCGCCACCACAGCAGGGCCGGTACGGCCACGGCGAGCGCCCCGAGCACCACGAGGTCGGCGGTGCCGACCGAGAGGATCGATCCCCAGAGGAGAGCGAAGGCGCCCGAGGCGTTGACGCCGGAGACGGCGAGGAGGAGGAGCGCGGCGGCGACGGCCAGGCTCATCAGCAGGCCCATCGCCCCCGACAGGCCGGCGGGCGTCCGGGCCAGCGGGGCGACGCCCGCCCCCGACAGGGCGCACGCGACGAGGGCGCACACCATCGGATCGAGCCCCGTCAGCAGGCCGACGGCGATGCCGAACAGCGCCACGTGCATCATCGCGAACCGCACCGGCATGATGTCGAGCCCGACGATCACCACCCCGATCACCGGCAGCCCGACGGCCGCGAGGAGCAGCGCCACCGCCGCCCGCTGGACGGGCACGAGCTGGAGCAGCGCGCCGAGATCGGCACCCGCGAGCGTGTTCACCGCCGTGTTCACCGCACCTCCCGCAATCGCCCGGCCGCCATCTCCAGGATCCGGTCGCACCGGGCGGCCAGCGACCGGTCGTGCGTGACGACGACGAGCGTGACCGGCAGCGAGGTCAGCACGTCGGCCGCCTCCTCCTGCCCCTCGAAGTCGAGGGCGGCTGTCGGCTCGTCGGCGAGGAGCACCTGGGCGCCCGCCGCGACACAGCCGATCGCCCGCGCCAGGTACATCCGCTGCAACTGCCCGCCGGACAAGGTGTCCACGGACCGTGCGACCAGACCGCCCACCCCCAGCCCCTCCGCGGCCGCCGCGGCCTGCGCGGGAGCCCCGCTGCTCGCGAGCAGCTCGTCGCCCCGCAGCGGGAACCGCCCGGCGGCGGGCTTCTGCGGGATCCAGGCGCACGACCGGCGCCGCCACGCCCACTCGGCGGCCGAGCGCGCATCGCGCCCACCGACCTCGATGGTGCCGCTCGTGTGCCGGTGCAGCCCGAGGACCGCGCGCAGCAGCGTCGTCTTCCCGGACCCGTTGGTCCCGGTCAGCGCGACCCGCTCGCCCGCGGCGATCTCCAGATCCACCCCCGCCACGGCTTCGTTGCGTCCGTGCCGACAGGCGACGTCGCGCATGCGTACGTCCAGTCCGCCCATCCCCTGCCTCTCCCCGCTGCCGTGCCGTGCGGTGGAGAAGTCGTACGGGAGGGACGCCGAGTTCCCGCACCGCCCCGACAACCGGCACCGCGCCCCGCCCGGCCGCCGATCAGCGAGGGCGCAGCCGGGCCGGGGCGGCCAAGAGCGGGGCCGTGACCGTGGCGGCGGCGGCCAGGACGGAGGCCGTGACCGTGGTGGCGGCGGCGCCGAGCGCGGTGTCCGTGGCCAGGATCAGACGGACCGTCCACATCGCCAGGGTGAGGACCGCCGACCACTGCCGGCTCACCCTCGGCGCGTGGCCATGTACGGGCAGGCTCTCGCTCGGCAACACCGGGCAGGCCCTCTCACTCGGCCCCGAGCATCGCTTCCAGCGTCGTGTACGGGTCCGTCAGCGTGGCCAGGGTGAAGACGGTGTCGTACGCGTCGTCGCCGAGCTGCCGGCGTGCCGCCCGCTCGGACTGTTCCCGCACGGGGCCCAGCTCCGGCGTGCCGCGCTGCGGATGCCCCACCATGTCCCAGAACGCCTGCCCGGCCCCGTACGCGGCGGCCGACTCGTCCGCGCGCCCCAGCGCCGCCAGGGCGGCGGCCAGCAGATCGAGTCCCAGACCGAGCCCGAAGGCGTCGCCGATCGTCCGCTTGTCCCGCAGCATCGCCCGGGCGTGCGCGGCGGCGTCGGCGGACCGCCGCTCGTACAGCGCCATCACCGCCAGCTGGTACTCGGTGTACGACCGGGTCCAGTGCTCACCCGCGGCGACGGCGTCCGACCGAAGGGCCTCCGCCTCGGCACGGGCCGCCTCCAGGAGACCGCAGGCCGTCAGGGCGAACACCCGCACCAGCCGGCAACGGGCCCGCGCCGCCGCGGAGTCGTGGGGAAGCGCCAGCGCCCGGTCCGCCGTGGCCAGCGCGTCCCGGGGACGCCCGCGGAGCAGCAGCACGAGCCCCTGCACATAGGCGGCGTCCACGAGCAGCCGCGCGTCCCCGGCGAGAGCGGCCTCCTCCCGGGCCCGGTCACCCAGCCGCGCCGCCGACGCGTACTCGCCGCGCAGGCAGCGCACCACACCGAGTGCCCAGCACACCTTCGCCAGCACCTCCGGGGGCCCCGGGACCAGCTGCACGCACTCCTCCAGATAGTGCCCGGCCTCGTGAAGCCGGCCGCAGCACGCCCAGAAGAAGCCGAGCCCCCCGGCCATCGCCGCAGCCCGCGCAGGATCCACCGCCAGCAGATGCTCGAGAGCGGCACGGAGATCGCCGAAGCAGGCGGCGAGCCGCTCGTACTCCTCGGCCTGCCCAGGCCCCCACCAGACGGCCTCGGCGGCGACGACCAGATCGTGGAAGTGCCGCGCGTGCCGGTCGGCCGTCGCCCGCGACTCGCCGAGCTCCGCCAGCCACATCCGCCCGTACTCGCGCACCGTGTCGAGCATCCGCAGCCGCCCGCCGTGGAGCGTGACGACGCTCTTGCGCCGCAGCCCGTCGAGCGCCCGCACCAGCGCGCCCTCGGTCAGCGGCCCGCCGGCACACACCCGCGTGACGTCGTCCACGGTGGCGTCCGACCGGAACACGGAAAGGCGCGCCCACAGCAACCGCTCCCAGGGGTCGCAGAGTTCGTGGCTCCAGCCGATCGTGGTCCGGAGCGCGCGGTGACGGGCCGGCCGGACCGCACCGTCACCGGGCCGCTCCAGCGCGAGCCGGTCGCGCAGCAGCCGGGCCATGATCAGGACCGGCCGGTCGGGGAGCTGGGCGGCGGCCAGTTCCAGCGCCAGCGGAATCCCTTCGAGCCGGCGGCAGACCTCGGCCGCCGCCACGTGCTCGGCCGGGCTCTGCCAGCGCACACCCGCGTCTGCCGCCCGCCGGGCGAAGAGCTCCACCGCGTCGGAGTCCGGCGGGAGCGGATCGAGGACGAACACCGATTCCCCGGCCGTCCCCAGCGCCTCCCGGCTCGTCGCGAGCACCACAAGGCCCCGGCAGCGCGCGAGGAGCGTCTCGACCAGCGCGGCGCACTCGGGGACCAGGTGCTCACAGGAGTCCAGGACCAGCAGCAGGCGGCGCTCCCCGATCCACGCGGCGAGCGCGTCGGCCGGCTCACGCGTCGAATGGTCCGACAGACCGCAGGCGTCGGCCACCAGAGCCGTCAGCAGGGCACCACCGTCCAGAGACCACAGCGGTGCCCAGTGCACGCTCTCGACGCCGTCCGGCGCCGCACCGCCCGCGACCCGCGCCGCGAGCCGTGACTTGCCCACCCCGCCCGCACCCACCACCGTCACCAGCCGGTGCCGCCCCAACCGCCCCACCAGCTCGGCGACTTCCCTCGTACGTCCCACGAACGCCCCGCGCTCCGGCGGCACCCAACTCTGCACCCGCCCATTCTGCGCGCACGGCCGGGGACGCGTGGCCCTTGCGGCCCAGTACGTCCCCCCGGCTTCCGCTCAGTAGCGGTCGGCGGCGACGAGGGGTCCGTAGTGGCGGCCGGGAACGGGGTGGTGAGGGTCGCCGAAGAAGCCGTAGTGCGGCTGCTTCTCGTTGTAGGCCCGCGCGTCGGCGACGAGGGTCTTGAGGTTCCGGGCGGGGTCCGAGTCTCCGCAGCGGCCGGAGTGGATGCACAGGGCGAGGACGCCGGAGGTGGCGGGCGCCGCGAAGCTCGTGCCGACCACGACGGAGTGGTGGAGGGGGAGCGGTGTGCTCGCCTCCATGCACACGCCGGGAGCGGCGACGGTGTGACGCCGGTCGGCGGCGGAGCGGGCGAAGTTGCTGAACTCCAGCGCGGCGAGGTCGTCCGCCTCGCCGAAGAACCCCTCGTCCACGCCGTAGCAGACGGCGGGCTTCTTCCTGCCGCCCGGCTTGCCGTCGTAGTCGGCCATGGCGGTCGCCGTGATCACCTCGTTCCACCCGGCGGGCGTGACACGGGCGATGTCCACACGGACGTTGCCGGCCGCGGCCACGGGCGTGATGCCTTGGGCGACGACGTTGCAGAGGGCCAGGTGTGCGGCGTCCTGGCTGACGGTCCCGCACCGGCCGTCGTCGACGTCACCGGGAGGGACGACGGGGTCGGAGATGAAGCTCATGTTGGCGATCGCGATGTCGTTGGACGGGTCGGCGTCCGTGCGCGTGGCGACCAGCCAGTCCATGGCGCACATGTAGGAGGCGTCGGTGATGAGGCCGCCCGTGTCATCGGCGATCTTGACGGACCACAGCGGGGTGCCGGGGGCGATGCCGACCAGGCCCTGGCCGTCGTCCCGGGCGCCGATGATCCCGGCGGCGGGGGTGCCGTGGATGCTCGGGTCCTGCAGGCTGAGCCCCGGGACGACGGGGCTGCCGCTGAGGCAGTCCACCCCGCCCCGGACGTTGAGGTCCGGCACGTCACCGGCGATGCCGCTGTCCAGTACGGCCACCTTCACGTCGACCGATCCCCGGCCGTCCCCGGACCGGGTGGAGGACCGGTCCGCGCGGAGCCGGTCGACGTACAAGGGCCGGCACTGCCGGTCGGTGGGCGCCGTCTCGCAGTCCGTGGCCGTGGCTGTGGCCGTCGCCGTCCCCGTCGCCGGCGTCTTCGTCGTCTTCGTCGTCGGGCGAGGCGGGCCGGCCCGATAGGTGCGCTGCGGGGAGACGAAGCGCACCTCCGGATCCTTCGCCAGAGCGGCCGCCTGGTCGGACGTCAGGGACGCGGCGTACCCCTTGATGGCGTGGGTGTACACGGCGGTCCGCTCGCCGCCGACCCGCCGGGTCTGCCGGCCGGCGGCGGCCGAAGGGCTGCGTACGGAGTCCTTGAGGACGACGATGTACCCACGTGCCTCCGTGGCGGCCTCGGCGCCCTCGGCGGGCAGGACCGGCAGGCCGGAGAGGCTGAGGGACAACAGTGCGGCAGCGCCCATGACTGCCACGGACGCGCGACGACGGATCACCGGACGGCCTTCCACCAGGGCCTCCCGCGGGGCGGAGGCCGGACAGCCGGATCATGGCGCGGGCATCCCGTACGAGGCCGCTTTCTCACCCGTGCGTGGGCGGGCCGGAGCACCCGATCGGCCGGAGAACGGCCCCCCCACCGTTCCGCCGCCGGTCCCGGCCGCACCGGCGGCGCGGCCGGGACCGGCGGGGGCGGGCGCGGTTCACGCCGTCGCCAGGAACTGTGTCGCCGCCAGTTCCCCGTACAGCTCGTCGCCCTCGACCAGCTCCGCGTGCGTGCCCACCGCGCGCACGCGGCCCGATTCCATGACGACGATCCGGTCCGCCAGCGTCACCGTGGACAGCCGGTGCGCCACGACGAGGACCGTCGTCTCCCGCGCCACCTCCGCCACGACGTCCCGCAGCGCCAGTTCGTTGACCGCGTCCAGCTGCGAGGTGGCCTCGTCGAGCAGCAGCAGCCGCGGCCTGCGCAGCAGCGCCCGCGCGATGGCGACCCGCTGCCGCTCGCCGCCCGACAGCTTGGAGCCGCGGTGACCGACCACCGTCTCCAGGCCCTCCGGGAGCCGTGCCACGAGCGCGTCGAGCCGGGACCGTACGAGCACCCGGCCGATCTCCTCCTCGTCCGCGTCGGGCGCGGCGAAGGTGAGGTTCTCCCGCAGGGTGCCGGACAGGACGGGCGCGTCCTGCTCCACGTAGCCGATCGACGCCCGCAGCTCGGCGAGCGGCCACTCGCGTACGTCCCGGCCGTCCACCAGGACCCGGCCCCCGGTCGCCTCGTAGAAGCGCTCGATCAGCCCGAACAAGGTCGTCTTCCCCGCCCCCGACGGCCCGACGAAGGCCGTCATGCCCCGCCCCGGCACCTCGAAGGACACGCCCCGGTGCACGGCCGGCAGGTCCTCCCGGTACCGGAACGACACGTCGTCGAACACCACGGAGGCCGGACCGCCGCCTCCCGCCGGAGCGGCCGGTCCGGCCGGTCCGGCGTCGGTCTCCTCGACCTCCAGCGCCTCGGCCTCCAGGATCCGCGACACGGCGGCCGACCCCACCTGGAACTGCGTCGCCGCCTCCACCAGCTTCGAGATCGGCTCGATCAGGTAGAAGAGGAAGAGCAGGAAGGCGATGAGGGACGAGATCGACGTCGCCCCGGACGCGACCCGGGCACCACCGATGCCGAGGACGGCCAGGAACGACACCTGTACGGCGAGCCCGATCGAGGAGCCCGCGAGCGACTGCCACTTGGCCGACTTCACGCCGTGCCGCCAGGCGTCCCGGGCCGCCTCGTCCACGACCGCCGTCTCCCGGGCCTCCGCGCCCGACGCCTTGATCGTCCGGAAGGCGCCGAAGGCGCGCTCCAGTACGGTGGAGATCCGGCCGACCGCCTCCTGCGAGCGCCGGGTCGCCGCCGCGATCCGCGGCATGAGCACGGCGACGGCCCCGCCGATGAGCACGATGACGCCCACCGTCACGCCCAGCAGCACCGGGTCCATGAACCCCATCAGCACCAGCGTCGCCACGAACGAGAGCCCGCCGGTCGCCGCCGACACGACGGACTGCGTGGTGACCGCCCGCAGCAGGGTGGTGTCGGAGGTGATCCGCGACATCAGATCACCGGGCTGCGTCTTCTCGACCTCCGGAAGCCGCAGCCGCAGCAGCCTCCCGATCAGCGAGCGCCGGGCCGCGAGCACCACCGACTCGGCGGTCCGCTCCAGGACGTACGAGCCGAGGGCCTCGACGGCCGTGCCGAAGACCACGAGCGCCGTCAGGACCAGCAGGATCGACGCGATCGGTTCGTCGTGACCGAGCCGGTCCACCAGCGCCTTCGCGGCGAGCGGCTGGGCGAGCCCGCTCGCCGCCCCGATCAGGGCGAGGACCGCCCCGAACGCGACGGCGGGCCGATGGGGCCGGAAATGCGTGTAGAGCGCCCGCCAGACCTGGCGGGTGGAGACGCCGGAGGCGGGAGGGGGAGGGGTTTCGAGAGCGGTGGTCACACGGGTGAGGACGCGAGAGCGCCGTCCTCACCTGACACGCGCACCCCGGAGATCACGGGAGCGACGATCGGATGCCGGGCACCGCCGGCGAGCCGGAGGGCCCGACGTCCACCGCGTCGCGTGACGCACCGAGGCCGTCCGGAGCCCGGCCGCTGTCGGGGTGTCCGCGTCCGGCCCGTGGAGGGCGCCTCCGTGCCGTGGGGCATGATGGACGACTCACCGTCCCCACGTTCGATGGATGTACACGTCATGTCTGAGCCGGCTCCTGTGACGATTCTGCTCGTCGAGGACGACGAGGTGATCCGCAGGTCCGTCGCGATGGCGCTGGAGCGGTACGGGTACCGGGTGACCGTCGCGGGCGACGGACTCACCGGGCTCGAACTGTTCCGGGACGGGCGGCACGACCTGCTGCTGCTCGACGTGATGCTGCCGGCCCTGGACGGCATCGGGCTGTGCCGAAGGATCAGGGAGTCCAGCACGGCGCCGATCCTCATGATGTCCGCGCGCGGTGACGCCCTCGACGTCGTCTCCGGGCTTGAGGCCGGGGCCGACGACTACGTGGTCAAGCCGGTGGACACCGCGGTCCTGGTGGCGCGGATCCGCTCCCTGCTCCGCCGGGCCGCGTTCGTGCCCCAGGGCACCGGGCCGTCCGGCCCCGCGGACACGGCGGACGCACCGCTCGTCTTCGGCGACCTCAGCATCGACCCGGCCGCCCTCGAGGTGCGCAGGGCCGGCGAGGAGATCGCGCTGGCGCCGACCGAACTGCGGCTGCTGCTGGAGTTCTCCGCCCACCCCGGGATCGTGCTGGACCGCCAGAGCCTGTTGCGCAACGTCTGGGACTACGGCTGGGACGGCGACACCCGCGTCGTCGACCTGTGCGTGCAGCGCCTGCGCAAGAAGATCGGAGCCGAGCGCATCGAGACGGTCCGGGGCTTCGGCTACAAGCTGCGACGCTGAAAGGGGAGCTCCGGATGCCCTTCGTACGCGCGCTGCTCAACCCCCGCTCGCTGCGCTGGAAGATCGTTCTGCTGATGGGACTGGCCTGTACCGCCATGGCCCTGACGGTCGGCGTACTCGTCCACGAGTCGACCCTGAACCGGTCCATGCACGAGGGCGCGGGAAAGGCGGTGGACGCCCTCGACCGCGCTCTGAGCGAGGCCCGGGAGTCCGGCGGGCAAGCGCCCCTCGTCTCCCCGGGCGAACTCCCCGACGCCCTGCTGAGCCGGGTCGAGCGCGAGGGCAGCGGGACCCTGTACGTGAACCGGCCCCCGGCACCGGTCTTCTGGGCGGCTCGGCAGGAGGGCGGACGGCTCTACGCGGTCGAGATCGACATGACCGGCGACCTGCTCACCCGCCAGGCCCTGGACCGGCACATGTGGAAGTACTCCCTGCTCACCCTGGGCATCGTCGTCCCCGTCACCGCCCTCGCCACCGAGCTGCCCGCGCGGCGGCTCCGCCGCGTGGCCCGCACGGCGCGCCGCATCACGGCCGGCGACCTCGACGCCCGCACGGGGACCGGCCGTCGCGCCGGTGACGCGACCCGGACGAAGCGAGGGGATGGAAACGCGGGAGGGGACGAGCCCACGGACAGGCGCAGCCGTGGCGGCGGTGACGAGATCGGGGAGATCGCGGCCGTCGTCGACTCGATGGCGGACAGCCTTCAGCGCCGCATCGCGGGCGAGCAGCGCTTCACCGCCGACGTCGCGCACGAACTCCGCACACCGCTCATGGGTCTGGTCACCTCGGCCGGCCTGCTGCCCGAGGGCGAGGCCACCGACATGGTCAGGGACCGGGTCGGGGTCCTGCGCGATCTCGTCGAGGACCTTCTGGAGATCTCCCGTCTCGACGCGGGCGCCGAACAGCCGCAGTGGCGTCCGGTGGCCCTGGCGGAGCTCGTACGGGAATCGGCGGCGCGGAGCGGACTCGACGCGCGGGTGACCGCCGACGAGGCGGCGGAGGCCCGGACGGATCCCCGGCGCCTGGACCGGATCGTCACCAACCTCGTCGTCAACGCGCACCGCCACGGCGCCGGTCCCGTCGAGATCACGGTCGCCCCGGGGACGATCACGGTACGCGACCACGGCCCCGGCTTCCCCGCGGACCTCCTCGCCCACGGTCCCCAGCGCTTCCGGACGGGCGCGGACGAGCGGGGGCGCGGGCACGGCCTGGGCCTCACCATCGCGTCGGGCCAGGCCAAGGTGATCGGCGCGGTGCTGGAACTCGCCAACCACGCCGAGGACGGGGGAGCGGTGGCGACACTGCACCTGCCGGCCGAGCGGCCCGGCCCCCTCGGCCCCTGACCGCCGCGCGGGCCAGGCTCCGGCGCCCGCCCGTCTCGCGCGGGGCCCGCCTGCGGGCCCGACGCGCCGACGGGCTAGTTCTCCGGGCCCGCCGCCTCGCGCGGGTCCCGCCTTTCGGCCCGACGCGCCGCGCGGGCTAGGCCTCTCGCGCCCGCCGCCTCGCGCGGGCCCCGCCTTCCGGCTCGACGCGCCGACGTCGATACACGATCGATGGGTTGCCGAGCCTTGCCGGAGCCTTCGTCTCGGCCGTCCGGACACGCCGCTCCCGCAGCCTTGCCGGCGTACTCGTCCCGAACGGCAGCATCCGGAGGTGGCTCCGTGTCCCTTTCCCCCGCGTCCCTTTCACCCGCCCACCGCAAACGCGTCGCGGGCGGCGCGCTGGCCCTGGTCCTCGTGACGGCGCTGGGCGTCGCCGTCTCCGGAGCGGGGACGGAGGGCCGCCCCGCGGCGCCCGCCGCGCCTGGAACCGTGTCCGTCGACGGCGGCGGGGTCCCGTGGCCCCAGGACGGACAGACAGCCGTCGCACTGGAGGGCTCGGGCCCGGTCGGGACGCGGGGCGACGGGACCCCCGTCCCCGTCGCGAGCCTCGCCAAGGTGATGACCGCTCACGTCATCCTCCAGGAACACCCGCTGCGGCCGGGGGAATCGGGCCCCCTGATCACGGTGGACCAGCAGGCCGCGCACGAGGCGGGCGTCGGCGGTGAGTCGACGGTGCCGCTTCAGGCGGGCCGACGCTACTCCCAACGCCAGCTCCTCGAACTGCTGTTGATTCCCTCCGGGAACAACGTCGCCCGTCTGCTGGCCCGCTGGGACTCCGGAAGCCAGGAGGCGTTCACGGCGAAGATGCGGCGCGCGGCCGCCCGACTGGGCATGGACCGGACCACGTACACCGGCGCGAGCGGCATCGAACCCACCACCACCAGCACCGCCACCGACCAGCTCGTCCTGGCCCAGGCGGCGATGCGGCACCCCGTCTTCCGGGACATCGTGGCCACCCGGGCCGTCACCGTTCCGGGAGTCGGCACGATCACCAACACCAACCCCCTGCTGGACGTCCCGGGCGTCGTCGGCATCAAGACCGGCTCCAGCACGCCGGCCGGCGGCAACCTCCTGTGGGCCTGCGAGGTCCGCGTCGGCGGCACTCCCCGCCTGCTCGTCGGCGCCGTCCTCCACCAGCGGGCGAACACCACGCCCGTCGAGGGCCTCCACGCCGCCGTCGACAGCAGCCGCCGCCTGATCACCGGGCTGCGCGACCGGCTGGCACGGGCGGAGGGCTGAACCGCGATGACGACGTACGGACACGGCGCCACCCCGGATCAGGCGGCAACCGGACCCCTCCCGGACGACGTGCCCCCGGACGACGTGCCCCGCCGCCCCCGGCCGGGCGACACACGCCGCCGAAGCGTGGCCGTGGCGCTCTGCTGCGCGGTCCTCGCCCTGACCCTGGTCGGCCACAGCCGGCTCCCCGCCCTCCCCGGGCACCTCAGCAGTCTGGCCGAGACCCTGGTGCCCTGGTCCGCCCTGGCGGTTCTCGTGCTCGCCGCCGTGGCGCTGTCGCTCCGGCCGCGGACGGCGGCGGTGGCGCTGGTCCTGCCGGTGGTCGCCTGGACGGCCGTCTTCGGCGGCACCCTCACCGACAAGTCCTCCGCCGGCGGGGACCTCACCCTGGTCAGCCACAACGTCAACCAGGACAACCCCGACCCGCAGGGCACCGTACGGACCCTCCTCGCGTCCCGCGCGGACGTCGTCGCGCTCCAGGAGCTGAGCCCGGAGACCGCGCCCGCCTACGCCGCCGCCCTGGCCGACGCGTATCCGCACCACTTCCAGCAGGGGACGGTCGGCCTCTGGAGCACCCGTCCCCTGCGCGACGCCCGCGCCGTCCCGATCATGCCGTGGACCCGTGCCATGCGCGCCACGGTCGAGACCGACCGGGGTCCGCTCGCGATCCACGTCGTCCACCTGCCGTCCGTCCGTGTCGGGCCCTCCGGCTTCACCTCGGGCGCCCGTGACGACGTCATCTCCGTCCTGGAGGATGTCCTCCGCGCCGAACGCTCCCCGCGCGTCGTGGTCATGGGCGACTTCAACGGCTCCACCGACGACCGGGCCTTCCGCCCCCTGACCACCCGCCTGACCTCGGCCCAGTCCACGGCCGGCGCGGGCTTCGGCTTCACCTGGCCGGCTACCTTCCCGGTCGTACGGATCGACCAGATCCTCCTCGGAGGCGTACGGGCCACCGCGGCCTGGACCCTCCCCGCGACCCCCAGCGACCACCTTCCCGTCGCCGCCAGCGTCAGCCTTCGCTGACGGCGACGCGGCCCGGCCCGCGGGCACCGGCCGGGCACGCCCGCCCCGCCTGGCACGATGACGGCATGGTCATCGGCACGTCCCCCTCCCTTCCCGGTCCCGCGGACACGGGCGCGGCCGCACACGCCGCCGCCCGAGCGCGTTCCCTGTACGACCGCCCCGACGCCTGCTCGGACGCGCCCGCCGAGCTCGTCGCCCCGTACGCGCCGGGGCTCGGGCGCGCGGGCCGGCGGGAGGCGCTGCGGCCGGTGTACGAGGCGCTGGTGGCGGAGCTGGGCGAACCCACGCTGTACGGCGGGTCGGCCGCCGGGCCCAGTGCGCGCTGGCACACCGGTGCGCACGTGGTGCTGCTGGCGGGCGGTCCGCAGGGTGCCACGCTCACGGTGCACACGGCGTCGGACCTTCACGGACGCGAGTACTCCACCGTCGAGTCGGGCTCGGTCGGCTGGCGGGCGGAAGGTCCGCACGGCTTCGACGCGCTGCCCTACCTGTGGCTGCTGCACCGGGGACCGGAGCGCGGCTGGCCGGCCTTCCGCTGGGACGGCCATCACACGGCCGCGTCCTGGGAGCACCTGGAGTCCTCGCTCGAACTGCTCCTGGACTCGTGGATGGAGCAGCTGCCGGTGCAGGCGCCGGGCGAGTGGGCGTCCTTCGTGGTGGGGTGCGCGCGCGACTGGCCGCGTCACCTGCGGGTGGGGTACAGCCAGGACCCCGGGCGACTGTCACTGATGGTGGACCACCGGACGACGGCCGGGGAACCGGGCCTGGAGGAGACGATGAGGGAGCGGGGCTGGCAGGTGTGCGACGGCGGGTGGTGGCGCGCGGAGTTTCCGGACGAGGACCCCTCGGCGGCGCGGTCCGCGGCCCGGCTGCTGGTCGCGGACGTCCGCGCCCGAGGTTCGGTCTGCCCGGACGAACTGGTCGCCTGGGAACCGACCGTCAACGACCGCGGCCACCTCTGGCTGCCGGGCATCGGCATGCCGGTGCGCTGAACCCGGCCCCCGCATCCGCCCCCCGGACTCACCGTAGCGGTGCTTCCCGGAGCGCCGTTCTGCTTGCCGGTACGCGCCGATCCGCCGCCTCGATATCGCCGTCGTCCTCCAGGACCCTCGCGAAGTGCTACGAGGTGGGGCGATTCAAGGAAGGGCCTCGCCGACGCGGCGGCATCCTCGTCGCGACGCGAGACAAGTTCCGGGGGGGCAGGTGGATGCGGCCGCCCCGTGTCCGGGGCCGGTGGTCAGGATCCGAAGCGTCGACGACCGCCGCGTACGATGGCGCGCGCCCCCGACATCGTGCCGGTCCCACCGGCCTGCGCCTCCGTGGTCCCGTCGGGTGGAACCGGATCCGTTCGGATCCTGGTCGCGACGGGGGCGCCGGACTGCCCCGCGACCGAGCGGAACGAGGAGGCGGGAGCGTTTGCGAGAGAGCGTGGAGCACCGGCACGGCCGGATCCTGCGGCTCGTCCGGGAGCGGGAGAGCGTGCGCGTCAGCGAACTCGCGGCCGCTCTCGGGGTCTCCGTGGAGACCGCCCGGCGCGACGTGGCCGCGCTGGCCGCCGTGGGGCGCGTGCGGCGGCTCCACGGGACCGTCAGCTGGCCGACCGCGCCGCTGAACGCCCGCGACGCCCGCCTCGCCGGTCGTACCCGCCCCGGCGCGCCGGACGGCCTGACGCTGGGCATGGTCGTGCCCGTGTCCGACTATTACTTCCGGTCGGTCATCCAGGGAGCACGCAGGGCCGCCGCCGACGCGGGGGTCCGCCTGCTCGTCGGCGTCACCGACTACACCTCGGCACGGGACCTCCAGCACGTCGCCACGCTGCTCGACGCGGGTGTCGACGGCCTGCTGCTCGCCCCGAGCTGGGCGCTCGACGGTCCCGACGCGGCAGAGGCGGCGCCCTTCGCCGAGCCCCCGGTCCCCGCCGTGCTCGTCGAGCGGCGGATCCCCCTCGGCGTGCCCGGCTCCCACCTGGACCGGGTGGTGTCGGACCATGCCGGTGGAGCGGCGCTCGCCGTGCGGCATCTGGCACAGCTCGGGCACCGGCGCGTCGCGCTGCTGGCCCGGCACACCCACACCAGGGCCGCGGTCCGGGAGGGCTATCGGTCGGCGGTCCGCGCGCTCGGCCTTCCCGACGACGACCTCTCACCGGCCGCGCACGGCCCCGGGGGCCGCCTCGACGACATCGGCGGGGACCGTCTGCTCGAACTCGTCGCCGCCGGGGAGGTGCGCGCCGGACTCGTCCACACCGACATCGACGCGGTCAACCTCCTCCACCGGCTCCGCGCCCACGGCGTGCGCGTGCCGGAGGACTTCGCGCTCGTGTGCCACAACGACGAGCTGGCCGCGCTCGCGGACGTGCCGCTGACCTCCGTGAGCCCGGCGACCTTCGCCGTCGGCGAGGCGGCGGTCCGGTTGCTGGTACGCCGGCTGGAGGACCCGGATGCCGCGCACTCCGCGGTCGAGTGGCTGCCGCGGCTGGTGATCCGGGACTCCTGCGGAGCCGGGCGTTCGCCCGAGGAGCACACCCCGCTCGAAGGGCGTGGGCGCTGAGGCCGGTCCGGTCCCGGCGACGGGGTCGGGCTGATCGCGTGCCCTCTGACTGACCGAATACTGCCCGAGTCGTCATCGTCCCTTGACGGGGAGAAAGCGCTTGCCGAGGCTGCCGTGCAAGCACCAAGCACCAAGCACCAAGCACCAAGCACCAAGCATCAAGCACCAAGCACCAAGCACCAAGCACCAAGCCCCGCCCCACCTCCCCGCAAAGGCTGGTCCGCCATGTCCTCATCCCCGCGCCGCCGTTCCCTTCTCCAGGCGACCGGCGGTACCGCGCTGATCCTCGGTCTCGGCGCCCACGCGGGTGTCGCCCGAGCCGCACCGGCCACCGCCGCGGCAGCCTCCACGGTCGTCGCCGACCCCCAGCACTTCGCCGTCCTGCGCTCCCGATGGCGCGAACTCGTCCTCGGCACCGGCTTCAGCCCCACCGCCGAGCCCTTCAGGAGCCTTCTCGCCGAACTCGGCAGGACCGCGCGGGCGCATCTGGCCACCATGGCCCCCGCCGACGGTTCGCTGTGGCCGGACGCGGTGTGGCGGGACCCGGAGCCGGACACCGACGCGGAGTCGTACGCCTTCTCGGCCAAGATGAACGAGAGCTACAACAGGATCGGCACGCTCGCCCAGGCGTGGGCTCAGCCCGGCACCGGCCTGACCGGGGACCCCGCCGTGCTGCGCGCGGTCCTCGACGGCCTCGAACATCTCCACGCCCGGATCTACAACGAGACGACCGTCCGCTACGGCAACTGGTGGAACTGGCAGATCGGGGCCCCTCAGGCGCTGATGGACACCTGCGTCCTCGTCCACGAGCACCTGACGGCGGAGCGGATCGCCGCCTACTGCCGGGCCGTCGACCACTTCGTACCCGACTCGGTCTTCGACTCGTACACCGGTACCTCCACCGGGGCCAACCGCGTCGACCTGTGCCGCAGCGTGATCCTGCGCTCGATCGTGGGCGAGGACGGCGACCGGATCGCCCGCGCGATCGCCGCTCTCGACCCCGTGTTCCCGTACGTGACCGCCGGCGACGGCTTCTACGCCGACGGTTCGTTCATCCAGCACCGGAACGTCCCCTACATCGGCGGGTACGGCTCCGTCCTCCACGACGGCGTCGGGCGTCTCATGGCGCTGCTGAGCGCCTCGCCGTGGCCGGTGGCCTCCCCGGACGCGCAGCTCTTCCTGGACACGGTCGACAACGCCATCGCGCCCTTCGTCCACAACGGACTGATCATGGACAACGTGTCCTCGCGGGGCATCAGCCGCGCCGGAACCTCCGACCACACCAGGGCGCACGCGCTGCTCGCCACGATCGTGCTCATCGGACAGGGCGCGAGCGAGGCCGAGAACGCCCGCTGGCGCGCCATGGTCAAGGGCTGGATGCGGCGCGACCACTACGCCCCGCCGCTCAGCAATCCGAAGCTGAGCCTGGCGCGCGCCGCCCTGCTGCGGTCCCTGCTGGACGACACCTCGGTCGCGCCGGCGCCGGAGCCCGTCCAGCACCGGCTGTTCCACCACATGGACCGGGTCACCCACCGGCGCCGCGGATGGTGCGCCTCGGTCTCCATGGCCTCGGAGCGCATCGCCCACTACGAGTTCGGCAACGGCGAGCACGCGCGCGGCTATCACACCGGCGCCGGCTGGCTCTCCTGGTGGGGCGACGACTTCGGCCTGGAGCAGTACTCGGACGCGTACTGGCCGACGGTCGACCCCTACCGGCTCCCCGGCATCACCGCCTCCCGCAAGCCGCTGGCCGACGGCGAGGGCGGCAACTGGGGCCAGCCCATGCCGGCCGCGGCCTGGGTGGGCGGTACGACCGACGGGGAGTTCGGCGCCACCGGGCAGCACCTCGTGGGCCTGTCCTCCACGATGAACGCGAGGAAGTCGTGGTTCTGGCTGGACGACTCCGTCGTCTGCCTGGGCGCCGGCATCTCCTCCACCGACGGCCACGCCGTGGAGACCACCGTGGACAACCGCGCCCTCGGCGCGTCGGCCGTTCCGGCGCTCACCGTCGACGGGCGGACGCAGCCCGACGGACAGGGCGTGCGGCGGACCTTCGAGAACGCCGGCTGGGCGCACATCGCGGGCCACGCCGGCTACGTCTTCCCCCGGGGGCTGAGGCTCGGCACCGTACGCGAGGAACGCACCGGAGCCTGGCGGGACATCAACACCGGCGGCCCCGCCGACCCGCTCACCCGCCGCTACCTCACCCTCTACACCGACCACGGCACCGACCCGACGGACGGGGACTACGCCTACGTGCTGATGCCCGGCGCGAGCCTCCGTACGACGGCCCGGCGAGCCGCCGACCCGGGGTGGCTGCACATCCTCGCCAACACCGGCTCGCAGCAGGGCGTCCGGGTACCCCGCCTCGGTCTCACGGCGGTCAACTTCTGGACCGCCGGCGCCGTCGGGGGCCGCGGCCGGGGAACCGCCGGGCGGCTCTCCGCCGACGCGCCCGCGTCGGTCCTGGTCCGCGAGCACCGGGACGGTACGGCGACCGTCGTGGTCTCCGACCCGGCCCGCCGGGCGACCTCCCTGCGGATCACCTGGAACAGGCGGGTGTCGTCCGTCATCTCCCAGCCGCCCACCGTGACCGCCGCGACCACCGGTGCGGCGCTGAGTCTCACCTTCGGCGGCCTGGACCAGGCCGCCGGGGCGCCGCAGCGGGTCCGGGTCCGGCTCGGCTGAGGGACGAAGGACCAGTGGGGGAGTTGACGACAGGCCCTAGGGCCTGTCTGACAATTCCCGTCGGGTCCGGCCCGCCCGGCACGCACGCTCGCCGCACGGCCGAAACGCCCGAGTAGCTCCGCTACAAGGGCGCCCCGGCCGCACGCCGATCGCACGCACCGAACGACCCGGCCTGATCCGACGCCAATTGTCAGACAGGCCCTAGCCCGCCGCCGAGGAGGAGGGCTCGGGTGCCGTCCGGGGGAAGGCCCGCCGGTAGGTGCTCGGTGAGACGCCGATCTGCTTGAGGAAGTGGTGGCGGAGGTTGTTGGCGGTGCCGAGCCCGCTCAGTTCCCCGACCTTCTCGATGGGAAGGTCCGTGGACTCCAGGAGGCTCTGGGCCCGCGCCAGGCGCTGGTTGAGGATCCACTGGAGCGGCGTCGTCCCGGTGGCCGCCTGGAGTCGCCGGTGGAGGGTACGGGTGCTCATCGCCGCGCGCCGCGCCAGGTCCTCGACGGTCAGGGGCTGGTCCAGGCGGGTGCGGGCCCAGTCGAGCACGGGCGACAGGCTCCGGTCGTCGGTGGCGGGCACGGACAGGTCGATGAACTGGGCCTGGCCGCCGGGGCGGTGGGCGGGCACCACCATCCGGCGGGCCAGCTGGTTGGCGACGTGCGCGCCCAGGTCGCGGCGGACCAGATGGAGGCAGAGGTCGAGTCCCGCGGTCAGTCCGGCGCTGGTGAGCACGTCGCCGTCGTCCACGTAGAGCACCGAGTCGTCGACGTCCACCTTCGGGTAGCGCTCGGCGAGTTGGGCCGTGTGCATCCAGTGGGCGGTGGCACGCCGCCCGTCGAGCAGACCCGCTTCGGCGAGGGCGAAGGCGCCGGTGCACAGGGAGACCATGCGGGCGCCCGCGTCGTGGGCGCGGCGCAGGGCCGTGATCAGTTCCCGCGGCAGCGGTTCGCCCTCCTCGACACAGGCGTCCGGCACGGAGGGCACGATGACCGTGTCGGCTCCGGCGAGGTCGTCGAGTCCGTAGCGGGTCCGCAGCGACAGCCCGGTCTCGGCCTGCGAGCCGTCCTGTCGGCCCGCGCCGCACAGCCGCAGGTCGTACCAGGGGTCGGCCAGGTCGGGCTGGGGCTTCCCGAAGACCGTGCAGGGGATGCTCAGCTCGTACAGGTCCCATGAGGGGAAGCCGATGTCCTCGGGCACGACCAGGGCGACGGAACCAGGGCTCATGCCTCGAAGCGTACGGCAGGAATTTGGTGGTCGGCGTCGCCGGCGTCACTGTCCGGCACCCCCGCGCGCTGCGATCTTGGTCCTACGTGACCAGCCGCCACGCGCGGCCGAACAAGGAGTGGTGACATGCGTGCTGACCTACCGTCGGTGACCGTCGTCGGACTGGGTGCGATGGGCGCGGCGCTGGCCGCCGTCCTGCTGGAGCGGGGGCACGAGACCACCGTGTGGAACCGCTCGGCGGACAAGGCGGGGCCGCTCGTCGACCGAGGGGCCCGCCTGGCCGCGACACCCGAGGAGGCGATCGCCGCCAGCTCCGTGGTCATCGCCTGCGTGCTGGACCACGAGGCGCTGCACGCCGTCCTCGACCCGGTGGCGGGCTCCCTCGCGGGGAAGGTCCTGGTCAACCTCACGACCGGTTCCCCCGAGCAGGCCGGCGAGGCCGCCGCGTGGGCCCGGTCGCACGCCGCCGACTACCTCGACGGCGCGATCATGACCACCCCGCCGGGGGTCGGCAGCGCCGAGATGATGTTCCTCTACAGCGGCTCCCGGGCCGCCTTCGAAGCCCACCGTCCGACCTTGGCGTCCCTGGGCGACCCGCTGTTCATGGGCACCGAGCCGGGCCTGGCCTCCCTCTACGACGCGGCCCTGCTCGGTCTGATGTGGTCCACGCTGACCGGCTGGCTGCACGGCACCGCGCTGGTCGGCGCGGAGAAGACGCCGGCCACGGCCTTCACCCCCGTCGCGATCCGCTGGCTGACCGCCGTCGCCGGCTTCATGACCACGTACGCGCCCCAGGTCGACGCCGGCCGCTACCCGGGCGACGACGCCACCGTCGACGTGCAGATCGCGGCCGTCGACCACCTCATCCACGCGGCCTCGGCCCGCGGTATCGACAACGCCCTGCCCGAACTCCTCAAGTCCGCCATGGAACGCGCCAGGGCGGCGGGTCACGGCTCCGACAGCTACGCGAGCGTGATCGAGGTCCTGAAGAACCCGGGGAACGACAAGTGACCGTGACACCGACAGCCCGCCCCTCCCGCCCCATCCGCCCCACCCTCCCCAACCGTCTCACCGGCCCCGCGCCGGACCCGACGGTCCCTGTCGGCGCCGGCTCGTGGTCGGACCCGACGGTCCCGACGGACCCGGCGGTCCCCGTCGACGCCACCCCGTGGACGGAGCTCCTGGCCGCCGCCACCGACGACTGCCTGGCCGCCCTCCTGGAGGGGGCCGACCGGGACTGGTCGCTCCCCGCGCACCGGCTGGACTGGAGCTGCCGTGCGACGCTCGACCATCTCGCCCTCGGTCTGACCGGCTACACCGGTCTGCTCGTCGCCCGCCCCGAAGACCGGTACATCACCCTCTTCGCCTCGCTCGACCCCCAGGCTTCCGTCCCCGCCTGTCTGGACGGCCTGCGGATCGCCGCGTCGCTGCTCGCCTCCACCGTCCGCGACACGCCTCCCGACGTCCGTGCCTGGCACCCCTGGGGTCACTCCGACGCCGCCGGTTTCGCCGCGATGGGGATCACCGAACTGCTCGTCCACACCTACGACATCACCCGCGCCCTCGGGGTCAGCCGGACTCCGCCCGACCACCTCGCCGCCGCCGTCCTCGACCGTCTCTTCCCCGAAGCCCCGCACGGGCACGGCCCGTCCGACACCCTGCTGTGGTGCACGGGCCGCATCCAGCTCCCCGGCCTGCCCCGCCGCACGGAGTGGCGGTGGGACGGCACCGTGCGCTGACCCCGCCGGGTGCCTCCCCGGCGACCGGAGGAGGTCTCCTCGCCCCTCAGTCCCCCTCCGCCAGGCGCCGGACCCGCGCCAGCGCCTCGGCCACCGCCGCCGGGACGTCCGTCACGGGGAAGCGCGCGTGCCGCACCACGCGGTCGCGGTCCACCACGAGCACGGCCCGCTTCAGCCGCAGCAGCTGCCCGGCCCGGAAGGTGGGCAGCCGCAGGGCGGCCGCGAGGTGCAGGTCGACGTCCGAGAGGAGGGTGAAGGGGAGGTCCTCCTGGGCCGCGAACACCCGCTGTTCGTCCGTGCGTTGGGTGCTGACGCCGTACACCTCCGCACCTGCCGCGCGGAAGTCCTCGTACGCCTCCCTGAAGAGCCGGTTCTCCAGCGTGCAGCCGATCGTTCCCGGGATGTCCGACCAGTTGTCCGGCAAGGGGCTGGGGGCCCCGGTCGCCGGATAGCAGAACAGGACGGTGGCCGCGCCGCCGGCCACCGGGTCCACCGGGCCGCCGTCCCGGTGGCCCGGCAGCTCCAGGTGCGGCAGCCGCTCGCCGGTCAGGTCCGCGACGCGCCGTGCCTCCGTGCCCCCCTCGTCGGCGGTGCCGGTGAGCGAGCCGTCGCCGAAGACCCAGCGGTCGGCCCAGTCCTGCATCGACAGCAGCACCGGCAGCAGCCCCCGGCCGCTCTCCGTGAGCCGGTACTCGTGCCGCACCGGCCTGTCCTGGTACGGGACCTTCTCCAGGACGCCCGTCCCCACCAGATGGGCCAGGCGTTCGGTGAGCACCTTCCGGGAGATGCCCAGCTCCTCCTAGAGCGCGTCGAAGCGATGGTGGCCTCGCGCGGTCTCCCGGATCAGGAGCAGGCTCCACCAGTCGCCGACCACCGCCGCCGCCTGCGCGATCGCGCAGGCCGCGTCCCGCTCGGGCACCGACCTCATCACTGCGTCTCCACTCCTGCGCGCACGGCGGCGCTCTCCTCGGAACCATCTTGCGCCATGGAGTCGGTTCCGGATAGAAACTCACCTGGAACGAGTGAGTTCCCGAAAGAGACTGACGAGACCCAGGGGGGTGGGCGCCGTATGGCCGTGGCACGAGCGATCCCGAGGAACGAGCAGCGCGACGGGGAACGGGAGACCTCGCCGCCGGGCGTCTTCTGGCGCTTCTGGGCGGCCGCCACCGTCAGCGGCGCGGGCACCGCGGTCACCGCCCTCGCCCTGCCGCTCGTCGCCCTCACCGTCCTCGACGCCACCGCCTTCGAGGTCGCCCTGCTCGCCGCGGCGGGGTAGGTCTCCTGGCTGCTGCTCAGCCTCCCCGCGGGCGTCGTCGCGCAGCGCGTACCGCTGCGCCGGCTCCAGGTCACGCTCGACCTCGTACGGTTCGCGGCGCTCGGTTCGCTGCCGCTCGCCTGGTGGCTCGGCACCCTCACGTACCCGCATCTGCTCCTCGCCGCGCTCGTCACCGGAGCGGCGACGGTGCTGTTCGACATCGGCAACTCGACCTTCCTGCCCGCCGTCGTCCCCGCCCGGCAGCTGGCCGCCCGGAACAGCGTCATGTCCGGCACGCACGCTGTCACCGACACCGGCGGCCCCTCCCTCGGCGGAATCCTGATCGGCGTCACGGGCCCGGTCGGCGCGCTCGTCGTGGACGCCGCCAGCTACCTGGCCTCCGCCGTGCTCCTGCGCAACCTCCCCGAGAGCCGCCCCGCGCCCCGGACCGGCGAGAGCGCGTACCGGCTGATGCGCGAGGGCTGGAGGTACGTCACCCGGCACCCGGTCATGAGGCCCTGCATGATCTGGGCGACCGCCGCCAACTTCGTCAACGCCGCCCTCCTCGCCCTCACGCCCCTCTATCTGGTCCGCGAGGCCGGGCTCGACGCCGTGCAGCTGGGGCTCGTCCTCGCCATGGACGGGGTCGGCGCGCTCGCCGGCGCCGCCGTCGCGGTCCGGGTGACCACCCGCCTCGGCACCGCGCGGGGCATCATCCTGGCCGACCTGACCGGCGGCGCGCTGCTCCTGCTCGCCCCGCTGACCACGTCCGCGGGGGACGCGTACTGGTTCGCCCTGGGCAACGCGGGCTTCGCCTTCGGCACCGTCATCGGCTCGATCTCCACCCGCACCTACCGGCAGACCCAGTCGCCCCCGGAGCTGCTGTCCCGCGTGATGGCCACGGTCCGCTTCGTCTCCTGGGGCGCGCTGCCGCTCGGCGCGCTCACCGCCGGTCTCCTCGCCACGTACGCCGGCGCCCACACCGCCCTGTGGATCGTCTGCGCCGCCGCTCTCCTGCCCCCGGTCTACCTCTTCTCCACCGGGGTGGGCCGCCACCGCGACCTCGTCTGAGGCCCCGGCTCCGGGGCAGGTGCGGACCCGGTCTCCGGGCCGGTGGTGATCAGCCCCGCGCGCCACCGCGTAGCCTTGGCCCGCGACGGACAATCCGCGACATCCCCTCATGGCGAGGGTGTCCCCCCTCATGGCGAGAAGGAGCAGTGCAGTGGCCCTGGTTTCTGTGGTGATGCCGGTACACAACTCGGCGGTCACACTCGGGTCCTCGGTCCGGTCGGTGCTGGCGCAGACCCATACCGACCTTGAGCTCCTGATCACCGACGACGCCTCCACGGACGAGTCGATGGACCTGCTGCGCGAGCTGGCCCGGCAGGACGAGCGGGTCCTGCCGGTCGCGGCGCCGGAGCAGGGGGGCGCGGCCAAGGCCCGCAATCTGGCCATGGCACGGGCCAAGGGCGACTACGTGGCCCTCCTCGACAGCGACGACTGGTGGCTCCCGCAGAAGCTGGAGAAGCAGCTCGCCTTCGCCGCGACGGCCGGGACGCCGCTGACGTTCACCTCCTACTACAAGATGGACGCCGAGCACGAGGGCGAAGCGGTCGACTTCGTCCCGAACGGACGGGTGGTCTGGGCCCCCGCCCGGGTCGACTACCGGGCGATGCTGGTGCACGACCACATCGGGGCCCTGACCGCGATGTACGACCGCAAGGTCCTCGGGACGCGGCTCATGCCGGACATGCCCCGCCGGCAGGACTACGCCCTGTGGCTGTCGATCATGAGGGACGGCATCGACGCCCAGGCGGTCAGGGAACCGCTCGCGGTCTACCGCGCCGGCCGGGCGGGTTCCCTGAGCTCCAACAAGCTGGCCCTGGTCCCGGCGAACTGGGCCCTGTACCGCGAGCACGAACACCTCTCGCTCCCGAAGTCGGCGCGCGCGCTGGCGGGTGCGGCCTGGCACTCGGTGCGGAAGTCGCGCATCTAGCTCCGGTCGCGGCTACCAGGTGTACTGCGGGGGGAGTTCGGTGACGGACCGGCGCAGCGCCCGGGGGATGCCGAGGCCGGCGCGGGCCCGGTGGACGGCCGCGAGCTGGTCCGTCGCGGCCGGACCCCAGTCGAAGAGGCAGAGAGCCTGCTCGGGAGTGGCCAGGACGCGGACGTACGTACGGCCGGTGGCCGGATCGATGGGCGGCACGCCGACGCGGGTGAGCCCCGCGGCGTAGCGCACGCGCGCACACGGTTCGTCCGGATCGGACAGGTACCCGAGGTACACCGGGCCCGCCAGCTCGGCCGCGGCCCTTTCACCGGCTGCGCGGACGAGCGTGGCCGCGGGGTCCTTCCGGTCCTCGGGCTCCGGGGTGCCGCCCGGCAGACGGGCCGCACCGGTGACGGGGTCGAGGAGCACGAGCACCCGGCCGTCCGGCGCGAAGGCCCAGCACCGGACCTGCCGGAGCGGGAGACCGCCGGGGACGGGGTGCGGGTGGAAGGGGTGGTGGAGCCGCGCCCGGGGCGTACGCAGGATGCCGACCCGGTCCAGGACGCTCGGCGCGATCGGCACACCGTCCTCCAGGAGGACGACACCGGCGTCGTCGACCCGCGCGCGAAGGGCGGACAGCGCACGGCGGGCGTCGCCCGGGGACATCAGGGCGGGCAGGTCCGCGGGCTCGACCAGCTCGACCGCCTGGATCTCGTCCGCCGCCAGGCGGATCGCGGCGATCTGCTGGTCGCTCCAGACGCCTCCGTCGAAGACGTGCAGGATCTCGCCGGGAAAGCGCATCTCCTCGGGCGCCCGGGCGGCCGCGGCCGAGACCCAGTCGACGGCGAGGCCGCGCCGGACGGTGAGGGTGACGCCGAGTTCCTCCTCCACTTCCCGGACGGCGGCCCGGGCGGCGGTCTCACCCTTGTCCACGGCGCCGCCGGGCAGGAGACGGTGGGGCCGGTAGCCGACCTTCTGGACCAGGACCTGCCCCCGCTCGTTCGTGATCAGCACGGAGGTCCCGGCCCACACGGCCGCGGACGCGCGCAGCGCCCCGTACTGCTCGTCGGTCGGCGTCGCCGGGGGTGGCTGATCAGCGGTGCTCGTCATCGTGGGTGCTCCGATCGGCGGCGTGCGTGTCGAGGGGGGTGAGGGATGTCAGGAGGAGGGGCGTGGGGCAGATGGTGATCCAGTCCGCGACGGCACGCGAGGGGGAAGCGCGCGCCGCCGTGATCCGTTCCGTGGTGCCCAACGGGTCCGGGCGGGCTCGTGTCACGGCTGTCCGGCCGGGGGATCCGCCGGGCGGGCCTTCGGCCGGACAGCGGTGGTGCGGACCGCGCTGATCGACGGCCGCCCCACGACGCACCGGTTGCGCTCCCGGCCTGATTGATACCTTTCACTTGTCGAGTGAAAGCAAATGGCTTCGCTCATGTGGAGAGGGGGCCGTGCGTGCTGGCTGAAGAGCGGCGAGAGGTGCTCCTGCGCCTGGTCGAGCGGCGGGGATCGGTCAAGGTGAAGGACGTGGCGGAGGAGATGGGGGTCTCCGCCGTCACCGTCCGCCAGGACGTCCGGGAGCTGGCGGGCCGGGGGCTGGTCGTGCGGGTGCACGGAGGAGCCATGTCGGCGGGCGCGGCGCGGACGGCCGACGCGCCCGGCACGGCCGCCCCTCGGCGCCCCGTGCGGCGGGGGGACTCGTTCGGGCTGGTCGTTCCGCCGGGGGCCTACTACTACCCCGAGGTCATCCGAGGAGCCCAGGACGCGGCTCGCGCGCTGGGCGTCCGTATCGTGCTCGCCTTCTCCGGCGCGACCTTGACGGACAATCAGGAGCAGGTGCGGCGGCTGATCGCGGCCGGCGTCGACGGTCTGCTGCTGATGCCGCGCGCCGGACTCGAACCCACGGAGCGGGCCGAGGAGTGGCTGGCCGGGCTCGACGTGCCGGTCGTCCTCATGGACCGGAGGGCCGGCGTCCGGGCGGGGCGGCTGGAACAGGTCGCGTCCGATCACGCCCATGGCGCCCGCCTGGCGGTCCGGCACCTCGCCGACGCGGGGCACGAGCGGATCGCCCTGGTCGGCCGGGCGGAGAGCCCCCACACGCCCTTCATACGCGAGGGATACGCGACGGCCTGCCGGGCCCTCGGAGTGGAGGCGGGCTCGGAGTACGCCATCGCCGCGACCGACGGACCGGCGTCCGCGCGGAGCTTCGAAGCGCTCGTGGACGCGGTCGCGGCGGGTGAGGTCCGGGCCGCCCTGGTCCACAACGATCTCGACGCCGTCGCCCTGGTCGGCCTCCTCCAGGCACGCGGGCTGCGCGTCCCCCAGGACCTCGCCATCGTGACGTACGACGACGAGGTCGCGGAGTTGAGCGACGTGCCGCTCACCGCCGTGGCGCCGCCCAAGCGGGCCGTGGGGGAGTGGGCGGTCGACCTCCTGCGGCGGCGGCTCGCCGAGCCGGCCGCGCCCCTGGCCGAACTGCTGCTCCGCCCGGAACTGCGCGTGCGGGAGTCGAGCGGGGTCCCCCTCGCGGCGGAGCCTCGCGCCTAAGGAACGGTAGGGCGCGGAAGGGCGCGGGGGCGGAGGAGGCGCCGGGCGTCGAGCGGAGACGGCTCCGTGTCGCATCACTTGCTTTCGTTGGGAATCGAATGAAGCCTAAGCATTGACTCGGCCACGTTTCCTGGCGAATGATTCCGGTCAACGCCCCCGCAAACGATCGGTGCACACCATGCTTCGCAGAACCTCGGCCGCCCTGGCCTGTTCCGTCACGGCCCTCGCCCTGCTCGCCACCGCCTGCGGCGGCGGCACGGACCAGGGGGCGTCCCCGACCGCCGGGAAGACCGGAGAGGTCACCTTCTGGTCCTTCGTCAAGGGCTCCGACAAGGTGGCCGAGGCGTTCAACCGCAGCCACCCGGACATCAAGGTCACCTTCGAGACCGTCCCGTCGGGACAGGAGTACTACTCCAAGCTCACCAACGCCGTGAAGGCGGGCACCGCCCCGGACGTCGCGGTGGTCGAGTACCCGCACCTGCCGGAGTTCGCCGCGCAGGGCAAGGTCGAGGACCTGAGCGGCATCCTCGGCCCGGTGGTGAAGGAACGGTTCCCCGAGGCGGCGCGGCAGCTGGTCGACCTCGGCGGCAGGACCTGGGGCGTGCCCCGGGACGCGGCGCCGCTGATGATGATGTACCGCAAGGACTTCTTCACCCGGCACAAGATCGACGTGCCCACCACGTGGGACGCCTACCGGAACATGACCGAGCAGGTGAAGAAGGCCGACCCCGCCGCGCGCGGCGGGGTCCTGTACACCGACAACCCCGGGCTCCTGGAGGCGCTCTCCTGGCAGGCCGGCGGGCGGTGGTTCTCGACCGAGCAGGACTCCTGGAAGGTCACCGTCGACGACGCGCCGTCGAAGAAGGTCGCCTCCTACTGGGGCGACCTCGCCCGCAAGGACCTCGTCCGCTCGCTCAGCCAGCTGGACCCCTTCTGGACCAGCGTTCAGAAGGGCCAGACCGTCGCCTACGTGTGCGCCAGCTGGTGCGCCGGAGCCCACCAGGCAACCGTGCCCGACCAGAAGGGCAAGTGGGCCGTCGCGCCCGTTCCCACCTGGGACGGCGAGCCGGCCTCCGGCATGTACGGCGGCTCGTCCTTCGTCATCCCGAAGGGGGCCGACAACAGCGGCGCCGCGGCCGAGTTCATCAAGTGGATCACCACCGACCCCGAGGGCATGAAGGCCTGGGTGTCGTCCGGCACCAGCAGCATGTTCCCCGCGGACCCGAAGCTCGTGCCCGTCACGAAGGCGGCCTTCGGGACGGACTACTTCGGCGGCCAGGACATCTACACCCTGATGTCGCGCTCCTACGACGCCATCCGGCCCGGCTGGACGTGGGGCCCGGTCATGGGCGCCACCAACACCGCCATCGTGGACCAGCTCCCCAAGGTCGCCGACGGCACGGTGAACCTCCCCGACGTCCTGTCCACCGCCGAGCAGGTCACGGTCGGGCAGATGAAGCAGCGCGGCCTGTCGGCCTCCGCCCCGTAAGAACTCCCCGCTCCCCGGAGCCCACGGCCGAGACCCGTACCCGCGGACCCCGCCCGGCCCCTCCCACGATCCCGCCCGGAACTCCCGGATCCCGCCCGGAGGAGACCCCGCGCCCCGGATCCCGCAAGGAACCCCGGCCCGGCGGCCGCCCCCCGCCCGCGCGGCGGGTCGGCCCCCGGCTCCCTTCCGCACCCGCCCCACCCAAGGAAGGCCGGTATGGCAAGCCCATCCGCCCGAGGACAGCGTCGGACCGCCACCCTGCTCCTCACCCCGTTCCTCGGCCTGTTCGCGGCCGTCACCCTCGCCCCGCTGCTCTACGCCGCATGGCTGAGTCTCTTCACCACCCGCACCTCCGGCCTCGGGTTCGGCGGCACGGAGAACGTCTTCACCGGGCTCGCCAACTACACCCGCGCCCTGTCCGACGAGGCGTTCCGCGACGGGTTCCTCGTCATCGCCGCGTACTGCGCGATCTACATCCCCGTCATGATCGGCGGATCGCTCGTCCTGGCCCTGCTGCTCGACTCGGGTCTCGCCAAGGCCAGGTCCTTCTTCCAGCTGGCGCTCTTCCTGCCGCACGCGGTGCCCGGCCTGATCGCCGCGCTGATCTGGGTGTACCTGTACACCCCCGGCCTCAGCCCGGTCATCGACCTCCTGGAGGCCGGCGGATTCGACGTCAATTTCCTGTCGGTCGACAGTGCCGTGTTCTCCGCGGCCAACATCGCGGTCTGGGAGTGGACGGGCTACAACATGGTCATCTTCTACGCGGCCCTCCAGGCGGTGCCCCGCGAGACGCTCGACGCGGCGAAGGTCGACGGCGCCGGGGCCGTGCGGACCGCGCTGTCCGTCAAGGTCCCGATGATCTATCCCGCGGTGGCCCTCGCCGTCCTCTTCACCGTCATCGGCTCCATCCAGCTCTTCACGGAACCGAAGGTCATCTACAACGCCTCCAGCGCGATCGGCAGCAGCTGGACCCCCAACATGTACGTCCAGACCGCCGCCTTCCAGAACAACGACTTCGGCCTCGCCGCGGCCGCGTCCCTGCTGATCGCCCTGTTCGCCGCCGTGCTGTCCTTCGCCGTCACCCGTATCTCACGCCGCGGGAGCAAGCCGTGACCAAGTCCTCCACCCTCGACGCGCCGGCCCCCGCGCCCCTGACGCCGCCGTCGACGGGCCGCCGGCCGGCGCCCCGTACCCGCAGGCGACCCGTGAAGTCACCGTCCGCCCTGCTGTCCAGGGCCGGGGTCACGGCGATGCTGGCCCTCGCCACGCTCTACACCCTGCTGCCGCTGACCTGGCTGCTGATGTCCTCCACCAAGAGCCGCGAGGACCTGTTCGGCACGAACGGCTTCGCGCTCGGCGACGAGATCCACCTCGCCGACAACCTGAGCCACCTCTTCACCGCCGACGGCGGCGTGTACGCGCGCTGGCTGGTCAACACGGTGCTGTACGCCGGTGTGGGAGCCCTCCTGGCGGCGGTCTTCAGCGTCGCCGCCGGCTACGCCTTCGACAAGCTCGCCTTCCCGGGCAAGGAGCGGCTGTTCTCGCTCGTGCTCCTCGGCGTCATGGTGCCCGGCACCGCCATGGCGATCCCGCTCTACCTGCTCGCCGCCAAGGTCGGCCTCGTGAACACCTTCTGGGGCGTGTTCATCCCCGGCCTCGTCTTCCCCTTCGGTGTCTATCTGGCACGGGTGTTCAGCGCCTCCTACGTGCCGGACGAGGTGCTGGAGGCGGCGCGGATGGACGGAGCCGGCGAGTTCAGGACCTTCTGCCGCATCGCGTTCCCGATGATCGCGCCCGGCTTCGTGACCATCTTCCTCTTCCAGTTCACCCAGATCTGGAACAGCTTCTTCCTGCCCCTCGTGATGCTCTCCGACCAGGACCTCTACCCGGTCAACCTCGGGCTCTACGTCTGGTACTCCTCCGCCCTCACGCAAGGTCATCCCGAGGACTACCTGCTCGCCGTCGTCGGCTCCCTCGTCGCCGTGGCCCCGCTGATCGCCGTCTTCCTGATGCTCCAGCGGTTCTGGAAGTCCGGCATGACCGCCGGCGCCGTCAAGTAGGCCGCCACCATGAGGAGTCCGTCCATGCACCCGCGCCCGACCACCCGCCCCCGCGCCCTCTTCGCCATGGGCCGCCGCCACCGGGACGCCATGTTCCCGCCGCCCGCGGTACGGCGCCTGAGCGCGTACGTCGACATCGACCCCGCACACGTCGCCGAAAACCTCACCGAGGAACCCGCCCTGGAGGACGCCGAGATCCTGATCACCTCCTGGGGCTGCCCCGTCCTCGACGAGGACGTGCTCGCCAGGGCACCCGCGCTGAAGGCGATCGTCCACGCGGCGGGCAGCGTCAAGCACCACGTGACCCAGGCATGCTGGGACCGCGGCCTCGCGGTCTCCTCGGCCGCCGCGGCCAACGCCGTCCCCGTCGCCGAGTACACCGTCGCCGCGATCCTCTTCGCCAACAAGCGCGTCCTCGACATCGGCGCCCTCTACCGCGACCACCGCGCCCCCCTGGACTGGTCCCGGCACTTCCCCGGCTTCGGCAACTACCGCCGCACCGTCGGTGTGGTCGGAGCCTCGCTGGTCGGACGCAAGGTGATCGAACTGCTGCGCCCGTACGACCTCGACGTCCTCCTCGCCGACCCGCACGTCAGCACCCTGCGCGCGGCGGCCCTGGGCGTGCGCAAGGTGGAACCGGACGAGCTCGTCAGCGCCTCCGACGTCGTCTCCCTGCACGCCCCCGCGCTGCCCGAGACCCATCACTTCATGGACGCGCGCCGGCTCGCGCTGATGCGGGACGGAGCCACCCTCGTCAACACCGCCCGAGGCTCCCTCGTCGACACCGAGGCCCTCACCACCGAAGCCCTGAGCGGCCGCATCCGCGCGGTCATCGACGTCACCGAACCCGAGGTGCTCCCCGCCGGCTCACCGCTCTACTCCCTCCCCAACGTCCTCCTCACTCCGCACATCGCCGGCTCGCTCGGCGGCGAACTCCAACGGATCACCGCCGGCGCCCTCGACGAGATCGAGCGCTACTGCACCGGAGAACCGTTCGCGCACGCCGTCCACCACGCGGCCCTCGCCACCTCGGCCTGACCGCTCCGGCCGGTCCCGGACGACGCCGATCCGGGACCCGGCCGGTCCCCGCCGTGCCCTCCCCGCCACGGCCTCCGCTCCTCCCCTCTCCGTGTCCCCGCACGACGAACAAAGGAGTTCCCCCCATGCAGCACACCCGACCGCTCGGCAGGCGCCAGTTGCTCGCGGCAGGCGGCGCCCTCGGGCTCGCCACCGCGGCGGCCCCGCTGCTCACCGCCCCGGCACAGGCCACCACCCCCACCACCGCCCGCAAGCCCCGCACCCGCATCACCGATCTCGGGCCCGGCATCGAGCAGTTCGCGCTCATGAGCGCCCTCCAGGTCGGCGACACCGTCTACGTCGGCTCCCGCAACCTCGAACCGACCCAGGTGATCGCCTTCCACCTGCCCACCCGCAAGGTGGTGGCGCAGACCGTCCTCGGCACCGGCCACTCCATCCAGGCGCTCGCCGCCGACCCCACCGGCAGGTACCTGTACGCGGGCATCCTGACCAAGGGCGACGAGGGCAGGCCGAACCTCTTCCGCTGGGACCTCACCACCCCGGACAAGCCCGCCGAGGGCGTCGGCCGGACCGAGGACCGCGACATCCGCGACCTCGCCGTCGCCCCCGACGGCACCGTCTACGCGGTCGGCGGGATCCCCGGGAAGGCGCCCGCGCTCTGGATGTACGACCCCGCCACCGGCAAGGTGACCAAGCTCGGCGTCCCCGACCCGAAGGCCACCCTGGCGAGGGCCGTCGCTGCCACGGACACGACCGTCTTCTTCGGCGCCGGCAGCACCCTGGCCGGCGGAGACGGCGCGAGCAGGGCCTCGCTGTACGCGTACGACCGGGCCACCGGCACCTTCAGCGACATCACGCCGCCGGAGATGGAGAAGGACCCCAGCCTGCGCGACCTCGTCATCGCGGGCGGCCGGCTCGTCCTCGGTACCGCGGCGTCGACCGAGCCGGCCAAGCTGGCCGTGATGGACCTCGCCGACCTCTCCTCGTACACCGTGGCGCCCACCACCGGCAAGGTCGTCAAGAACCTGACCGCGAACGGCGACACGCTCCACTTCGCCACCGACGCGGGCCTGTACTCCTACTCGACGGCGACCGAGGTCATCAGCCCCGTCCCGTTCGACGGCGACCTCGGCGAGATCTGGGGCCTCGACCACGTCGGCGGCACCCTGACCGTCGTCTCCGGCTACGGCTTCGTCGGCGAGATCGACCTGGCCTCCGGCCGGGCCGTCGTCACCGACCTCGGGCAGGCGGGCGCGCCCGTCACCCCGCAGACCACGATGGGCATCGCCGCCGACCACCGGTACGCCTACGTCGGCGGCAACAACGGCATCGCCCGCCACGACCTGCGCACGGGCAAGGTGCTCAACCTGAGGGCCCCCGGGGAGGCCAAGGACGCCGAAGTGCTGAACGGCGTGCTCTACACCGGTCAGTACAGCTCGCAGGGCATGTGGACGTACGACCCCGCGAAGGGCGGACAGCCGCGTCAGTTGGCCGCCTTCCCCAGCGAGCAGAACCGTCCGCTCGACGTCTGCTACGACCCCGTCAACGAACTCCTCGTGGTCGGCGTCCAGTCGGACACCGAGGGCGGCGGCTCCCTGTGGACGTACGCCCCGAGGACGGGGAGGAAGACCGTCCACATCAATCCGGTCGACGCGACCCAGATGGTGCGGGCGGTCGCCACCCGGGACGGCGTCGCCTACCTCGGCGGAGACAACCCCACCACCCAGGGGACCCCCGGCACCCTCGTCGCCTTCGACCCGGTCGCCGGGCGCGAGCTGTGGCGCCTGGACCTCCCCGCCTCCCTGACCACGGGCGTCGCCGCGCTCGCGGTGCGCGGCCGGCACCTGTACGGGCTCACCAGGAAGGGCGGCTTCTTCGTCGTCGACCTCAGGATCCGCCGGGTGATCCACACCGCCGACCACCGGGCCCTCTGCCCCGGCTTCGCCGCCATGGTCACCAGCCGCGGGAGCGTCTACGGCGTCTCCGACACCACCCTCTTCCGCTTCGACCCCAAGACCTTCGCCGTGACCACCGTGGTGGCCGGGATCAACGGCGGCTGGTACAGCGGCCCGCACATCAACGCCGACCACCGCGGCCGGCTGTACACCATGCGGGGCCGCAACCTCGTCCGCATCGAGGACAGGCCGGTGAACTGACCATGAAGAAGTCGACAAGGCGGTCCCTCCTGGCCGCGGCGATCGCGGGAACGCTCACCCTGGCGGGCCTGACCGCCGCGCAGGCGGGCCAGAACACCGAGCGCCGGGCCGCTCCGGGCTCGTGCGCCGAATCCGGCGGGCCTGCGCCCCTCCTGACGATCGACTACCGGAACGGCAGGCCGGACTCCGGCATCCCGGACCTGACCACGACGCACGCGACGGCCCCCGACGCCTCCTCCGTCGTCCCGTCGGGAGACGACCACGCGATAGCCCACAAGGTGACCCTGGGCGATCCCGCCTACGTCTCCGACGGAGCCCCCCGCAGCGAGAGCGCCACGAACGACGTCCACGAGGGGAAGTTCGTCGTGGGCGACGAGCAGCGCTACGAGTTCAGCGTGCTGCTGAAGGACTGGAAGCCCTACGAGCCGGGCGACTCGGAGTCCGGCGACATCATCTTCCAGGGCAAGCACGCCGGCGGAAACCTTCCGTCCTTCTACCTCATGACCAAACGGAACAGCATCGCCTTCCGCTCGCCGACCCTCCAGCTCCAGGCGAACGTGGTCGACGACTTCCGCCCGCACATCGGTGAGTGGATGCGCTTCCGCGTGGACGTGCGCTGGACGGACGACGACACCGGCTCCTACGAGGTCTCCACCCGGATGCCCGGCGAAGCGGGGTACACCCTCCGGCGGACGTACGAGAACGTGCGGACCTTCCACCCCGCGAACCCCGCGGAATTCGGCTATCTCAAGTGGGGCCTCTACCGCCCCGGCCAGTCCCTGGAGAAGGGAGACGTGCCGACGCGGATCGTCCACCACGACGACATCCGCGTCCTGGACCTCTCCCGGCGATCCGGGCGATGAAGAGCCCCGACCGCCCCTGACCACCCTGACCGGGCCGGGGGGGGGCCCCCCCCCGCCCCCCCCCCCCCCCGGGGCCCGCCCCCCCCCCCCCCCCCCCCCCCCCCCCCCCCGCCCCCCGCCCCCCCCCGCCCCGCCCCCGCCCCCCCCGCGGCCCCCCCCCCGGGGGGGCGGGCCGCGGCCCACCCTTGCCCGCCCCCTCCCCTGAAAGCGCGTCCGTGAGACATGTCATCGCCCTCGATGTAGGGGGCACCGGAATGAAGGCGGGACTCGTCGGCCTGGACGGCGTGCCGCTGTACGAGGCGCGGCGGGCCACCGGACGCGAGCGGGGGCCCGACGCCGTCGTGGAGTCGGTCCTCGGCTTCGCGCAGGAGCTCCTGGCCCACGGGCGGACACGCTTCGGGAGAGCGGCCGAGGCCGCGGGAGCCGCCGTGCCCGGCGTCGTCGACACGGAACGCGGTGTCGCGGTCCGCTCCGCCGACCTCGGATGGCGGAACGTTCCGCTGCGCGGACTGCTCAGCCGGCGGCTCGGACGGATCCCGGTCGCCCTCGGGCAGGACGTGCGCACCGGCGGCCTCGCCGAAGGCCGCGTCGGGGCCGCCCGAGGCACCGGCCGCTTCCTCTACGTGTCCCTCGGTGCCGGCATCGCCGGGGCGATCGGCATCGACGGCGGCATCGAGGCCGGTGCGCACGGCCGCGCCGGCGGGCTCGGCCACATCGTCGTACGCCCCGGCGGCCCTGCCTGCGGCTGCGGTCGACGCGGCTGCCTGGAGGCCCTGGCCTCCGCCACCGCGATCGGCCGCGCCTGGGCCACCGCCGGCGGAGGCCCGGGAGCCGACGCCGCCGACTGCGCCCGGGCCGTGGAAGCGGGTGACGAGGCCGCGCGGGCGGTGTGGCGAGCGGCGGTCGACGCCCTCGCCGACGGCCTGGTCACCGCCCTCACGGTTCTGAACCCCCGTGCGCTCGTCATCGGAGGCGGCCTCGCCGGGACCGGCGACACCCTGCTCACCCCGCTCCGCGAGGCCGTCGCGGAACGCGTCACCTTCCAGCAGCTGCCCGCGATACTGCCGGCGGCCCTCGGGGACACCGCGGGGTGGCGGGGCGCGGGCCTGCTCGCCGGCGAGCTGCTGACGCGGCGGCAGGCCGTCTGACGGGTGCCTTCCGCCCCGGCCCCGGCCGGCCCGTCGTCGCGGTCGGGGCGGCGCGGGGGTCACGCCTCGCGGGAGCCCTCGTACATGGCCTCGACGAGGTCGGCGTACGCGCGCTCGACGACGGGCCGCTTGACCTTGAGGCTGGGGGTGAGCTCGCCGTGCTCGATGTCCAGGTCACGGGGGAGGACGGCGAACTTCTTGAGGGTCTGCCAGCGCTGGAGGTCCGCGTTGACGCGCCGGACGAAGCCGTCGACGAGGGCGTGGGCCTCCGGGGAGGTGACGACCTCGGTGTAGGTGCGCCCGGCGAGGCCGTTCGAGGCGGCCCAGGGCATGATCACGCTCTCGTCCAGGGTGATCAGTGCCGTGCAGTAGTTGCGGCCGTTGCCGATGACCAGGATGTTGCTGGCGAAGGGGCAGACGGCCTTGAAGCGGCTCTCGATCTCGGTGGGGGCCACGTACTTGCCGCCGGAGGTCTTGAAGAGGTCCTTCTTGCGGTCGGTGATCCGGACGTAGCCGTCCTTGTCGATCTCGCCGATGTCCCCCGTGCGGAACCAGCCGTCGCTCTCCAGGACCTCGGCGGTCTTGTCGGGGAGGTTGTGGTAGCCGCGCATGATGCCCGGTCCGCGCAGGAGGATCTCGCCGTCCTCGGCGATGCGGACCTCGGTGCCGGGCAGGGGCTTGCCGACCGTGCCCACCCGGCCGTCGTCGGCCGGGTTGACCGTGCAGGCCGCGCTGGTCTCCGTGAGGCCGTACCCCTCGAGGACGTTGACCCCGGCGCCCGCGAAGAAGTACCCGATCTCGGGGGCGAGCGCGGCGCTGCCCGAGGCGCTGCCGCGCAGCGAACCCCCGAAGGCCGCGCGGATCTTGCCGTAGACCAGCTTGTCGGCGACGGCGTGCTGGACGGTGAGGGCCAGGGGCACCGTGCGGCGGCCCGTGGCCACCATCTGCTCCTGGCCGGTCCTGGCGTAGTCGCGGGCGACCTTCGCCGCCCACAGGAAGATCCTGTACCTGGCTCCGCCCTCGGCGCGCGCCCTGGCGGCGATGCCGTTGTAGACCTTCTCGAAGACGCGCGGCGCGGACGCCATGATGGTGGGCCGTACGACGGGCAGGTTGGTGACGATGCGATCGATCCGGCCGTCCACGGCCATGACGTGGCCGGACTGGATCTGGCCCGAGATCAGGGCCTTGCCGAAGACGTGGGACAGCGGCAGCCAGAGGAACTGCACGTCCTCGGGGAGCACGAGCCCCGTCGCCACCTGCGCGACCCCCTGGTAGGACCAGCAGTCGTGCACCAGCCGCACGCCCTTGGGGCGGCCGGTCGTGCCGGAGGTGTAGATCAGGGTGGCGAGCTGCTCGGGGGCGATGCTCCGGACCGTCGTCTCGATCGCGTCGGGGTGCTTCGCCAGGTGCTCGGCGCCGCGCCGCTCCAGCTCGGCGAGCGTGAGCACCTCCAGGCCCTCGGGTCCGGTCGCGTCCGGCGCGGGGTCGAAGAGGATCGCGTACCTGAGGCCGGGCAGTTCGCCTTTGTGCGCGACGACCTTGGCCAACTGCTCCGCGTCCTCGACGAAGACGGCCCGGCTGTCGGAGTCGGCGAGGATGTACGCCGTCTCCTCGCCGTTCGTGCTGGGGTACACGGCGGTCGCCGCCGCGCCCGCGCACATCACGCCCATGTCGGCGAGGATCCACTCGATCCGCGTCGCGGAGGAGATGGCGACCCGCTCCTCGGTCCGCAGCCCCAGGGCCAGCAGCCCGGCCGCGATGGCGTGGACCCGCCGCGCCGTCTGCGACCAGGTCAGCGAGCGCCACTCCTCGGTGTCACCGTCCACGGCCACGGGGTAGCGGTAGGCCTCCCCCTCGGGGGTGGCCTCGACCCTCGACAGGAACAGGTGCGCCACGGAGTGCGGGCGGTTTTCGAGAAGGTACTGCGCGGAACTCATGTCGGCCTCCGGGCCCGAGGGCGCTCTCGTCACAGACGGGTTCACTGGCAGGTAACTTGTGAGCTGTGGTGAGGCTAGGTCTCGAACCCGTCGGAGCGTAAGGGCCTGGCGGGCCTTTGCGCTCTCAGTCGTTCTGCTGCACGACCCCTCGCGTGGAGAAGGTGACAGGGGTGCCACCGGTGAAGTCGCCCGGCGGGATGCCGGGGTGGTGACCCTCCTTCGCGGGAGGCCGTTCGTCGTGGGAGCCGAGCGAGAGGCGCGAGACGATGCGGTAGCGGTCGCCCCGGTAGAGCGAGTGGACGTACTCCACCGCCCGGCCCCGGGAGTCCGTGGTGAGCCGCTCGAACAGCAACCCCGGTGAGAATTCGGGTACTTCGAGCAGGTCGGCCTCGGCGCGGGTGACCACGGTGGGCTCGATGGACTGCACCGCCTCGCTCACCAGGACGCCGTGCCGGTCGCGCAGGTGCTCGTACAGGTCGCCCTGCTCCAGCTCCTCGCTGCTCAGCCCGGGGGCGAGGTCGGCCCGGATGTGCAGGTGCTCGATGGCCATGGGGGAGCCGTCGACCAGACGCAGGCGGGCCGCGTAGAGGATCTCGGAGGCGGGGGAGATGCGCAGCTTGCGGCTGACGCGGGCCCCGGCGGGCAGGGTGCGCAGTTCGAGGAGGCGGCTGGTCCACACCCCGCCGGCCTGCGGCAGGCTGAAGGAGCTGCGGCCGGAGACCAGCTCCTGGGTGATCTTCTCCTTGGCGACGAACATGCCACGCCCGTGCTCACGGACCAGCAGCCCCGCCATGACCAGCTCGTCGGCAGCCGCGCGCAGGGTGGGACGGGAGACGCCCAGCTCGGCGCAGAGCGCCCGCTCGGAGGGGATGGCGTCGCCCGGGCGCCGCGCCTCGATGAGTTCGAGGATCGCGTCCCGGACCCGCTCGCGCTTGAGCATCGCGCCGGAGGCCGCCGCGTCGATCTCCATACCGGCTCTCGTTCGTCGTCGGAAAACTGGTCGCACCTTCGCTGGTCAACCATAACGGGCGTGCTGGTCAGGTGACAACTGACCACTTGCCGTCAGGGCTGCGCACGTGGATCCGGCCGATACTTGGCCAGAAACCTTCTGTGTAGCGGGGGTTGACGGCGACATTGGTCCATGCCACCTTCATCTCGCGCCAACTGGTAAACCCTCGATCGGTAAGTGGTCAGGTTAGGTTGGCCCGCCGTTCCCCGGCTCTTCCAGAGCTCCGTTCCCAGGCTCCTGCGCCCAGGCTCCTTCAGAGGTGAACCGTGAAGCACCGCCCCCTCGCCCTGCTCGGCACGATGCTGCTGGGCACCGGCCTCGCCGGCTGTTCCTCCTCCGGCGGCCAGAACGCCGGCGGACCGACCGTGCTCGACGTGTGGCTGATGCGCGACAGCGTCTCGGAGGCGTTCCAGAAGGAGTTCGAGGCCGGCTTCGAGAAGGACCACCCCGGCATCGACCTCAAGATCCAGATCCAGGAGTGGGAGGGCATCGGGGAGAAGGTCACCGCCGCCCTGGCCGGCAACGACGCCCCCGACGTCATCGAGGTCGGCAACACCCAGGTCGCCCAGTACGCCCAGAGCGGCGGACTCACCGACTTCTCCGGCAAGGTCGGCGAGCTCGGCGGCGACTTCTGGCTCGAAGGACTGGCGGAGCCCGGCGGCTGGGAGGGCAAGCAGTACGGCATCCCCTACTACGCCGCCAACCGCGTCGTCATCTACCGCACCGACCTCTTCGCCAAGGCCGGCATCGACGCCACGAAGATCAAGACCCGCGAGCAGTGGCTGGCCGCCACCGAGAAGCTGAACAAGGACGGCGTGCAGGGCATCTACCTGCCCGGACAGAACTGGTTCACCCTGGCCGGCTTCGTCTGGGACGAGGGCGGCGACCTCGCCGTACAGGAGGGCTCCACCTGGAAGGGCGCCCTCGACACCCCCGAGGCGCTGCGCGCCATGGACTTCTACCAGCGCCTCCAGGCGCTCGGCAAGGGCCCGAAGGACTCCGACGAGTCGCGCCCCCTCCAGGCCGAGGTGGTCGCCAAGGGCCAGGTCGCCCAGGTCATCGCCACCCCCGGCGGCGCCGGCGTCATCGCGCAGAAGAACCCCGAGCTGAAGGGCAAGCTGGGCTTCTTCCCCATCCCGGGCAAGACCGCCGACACCCCCGGCGCCGTCTTCACCGGCGGCTCCGACCTGATCGTCCCGGCCGCCGCCGAGCACCAGGACGAGGCGTACACCTTCATCAAGGAGCTGGCCGGCGACGCCTGGCAGAAGAAGCTGGCCCTCGCCATGAGCTACGTCCCCAACAAGACCAACCTGGCCACCGCCGTCGCCTCCGACCCCGGCGCCGCGACGATGGCGGTCGGCGCCGCCAACGGCCACGCCACCCCCAACACCCCCCAGTGGGCCGCCGTCGAGGCGAAGAACCCCATCAAGGACTACATGACGGCCGTCCTCATCGGCCGCGATCCGAGGGCGGAGGCCGCGAAGGCGTCGCAGTCCATCACCACGACCCTGAACAGCGGTTCCTGACCCGTGCGCGCCGGAACCCCGTACGCCGGAACCACCCGGAGACCGTCCCGCGGACGCCGGCTCGCCGTCGGCCCGTACCTGCTGATCGCGCCGGCCGTCCTGGGGATGCTCTACCTCCTGCTCTACCCCTTCGGCCGCGCCCTGCTGATCTCCCTGCAGGACTTCCGGCTGCGCGAACTGATCCGGGGCGACGCCGAGTTCGTGGGTCTGCGCAACTACCAGACCCTGCTGGCCGACCCCCGGTTCTGGGAAGTGACCCGCCGCACCTTCCTCTTCATGGCCGTCAACGTCGTGCTCATCATGTTCCTGGCGACCCTGGTCGCCCTGATGATCGAACGGCTCGGCAGGATCGGCAGGACCGTCGTCCTCAGCTCGCTGGTCCTGGTGTGGGCGGTACCCGTCGTGGCCGCGACCACCGTCTTCCAGTGGCTCTTCCACTCCCAGTTCGGCATCGTCAACGAGACCCTCACCGGCTTCGGTCTCAGCTCCTTCGAGGGCTACACCTGGTTCGCCGACGGCACCGCCGCCTTCACCATCCTCGTCGCGCTGATCGTCTGGCAGTCCGTGCCGTTCGCCGCCATCACCCTCTACTCCGCCCTCACCACCGTGCCCGAGGAGCTGTACGAGTCCGCCCGCCTCGACGGCGCCGGCACCTGGACGATCTTCCGCACCGTCACCTTCCCCCTGGTCCGCCCGATCTTCATGCTCGTGCTCTCCCTGGAGGTGATCTGGACCTTCAAGGCGTTCGTGCAGATCTGGGTGATGACCCGCGGCGGACCGGGCGACGCCACCACCATCCTGCCCGTGTACGCGGTGCAGACCGCCCTCGCCGGCCAGCGCTACGACCTCGGCTCGGCCGCCTCCATGGTCACCGTCCTGCTCATGAGCGGCGTCCTCGTCCTCTACTTCCGCCAACTGTTCCGCCAGGAAGGGGAACACCTGTGACCTCGGCCCCCGCCGCCACGGCGACCACCGGCCCCCCGGCAGGCGGCCCCGCCCCGATCCCCGTCACCAGGCTCCCCGCCCCCGCCAGGCGGCGGCGAGCCCTACGGCGGGCACCGCTCCTCGCTGCCGCCGGCCTCACGGTCGTGTGCTGCCTGTTCCCGGTCTACTGGATGGTGGCGACCGCCTTCCGGCCCTCCCGCGACATCCAGTCCTACGACCCCCGCCTCATCCCCGACGAGTGGACCCTGGACCACTTCCGCACCGCGGTCGGCGCGGACGGCTTCGGCCTCTTCTGGCGCAACAGCGTCCTCGTCACCCTCGCCGCCGTCCTGCTCTCCCTCGTCGTCGCCCTCGGCGCGGCCTACGCGGTGGCCCGGCTGCGCTGGCGCGGCCGCCGCCAGTTCATGCTCGCGGTCTTCATCGCCCAGATGGCCCCGTGGGAATCGCTGATCATCCCCGTCTACATCATCGCCCGCGACACCGACATGCTCGACCGGCTGCCGACACTCACCCTGGTCTACTTCATGATCACCCTGCCGTTCACGGTGGTCGTGCTGCGCGGCTTCATCGCCGGCATCCCGCCCGAACTGGAGGAGGCCGCCCAGGTCGACGGCTGCACACGCGTCGGAGCCTTCCGGCGCGTCGCCTTCCCGCTCCTCGCGCCCGGCCTGATGGCCACCTCCCTGTTCGGCTTCATCACCGCCTGGAACGAGTTCACCTACGCCAACTTCCTCATCATCAAGCAGCAGGACAGCCGCACCCTGCCGGTCTGGCTCTCCTCCTTCCAGACCACCTTCGGCACCGACTGGGGAGCCACCATGGCCGCCTCCACCCTCTTCGCCCTGCCGGCCCTCGTCGTCTTCCTCGCCCTCCAGCGCCACGTCACCTCCGGCCTGACCGCCGGCGGCGTGAAGGGCTGACCCGCACGCCGTCCCCGCCGCGCACCCCGCCCCCTCGCACCAGGCCGCGCACCACGTCCCCGGCCGATCGGCCGCCGTGGTCCGGCCGGGCGGCACCCGTGGCCACCGCCCGCGCCCCGTACGACACCGGAGACCGCCCCGTGGACCTGCCCCACACCGCCCATCCGCGCCCCGAACTGACCCTCGTCCCCCGCCCCCGGCGGCTCTCGCCCCGGCCCGGCCGCTTCCGCCTCGACCGCACCACCCGCCTGCGCGTCGCCCCCGGCGCCGAACCGGCCGCCGAACTCCTGCGGACGTACCTGGCCCCCGCCACCGGTCTGAGCCCGGAGCACGCCGACGACGGCACCTTCGTCCTCGCCCTCGACCCGGCGCTCACCGGCCTGGGGGAGGAGGGGTACGGCCTCACCGTCGCCGAGCACGGAGTCCTGCTGCGCGCCGCCGGCCCCACCGGCCTGCTCCGCGGCGTCCAGACCGTCCGCCAGCTCCTGCCGCCGCACACCCTCACCGCCCCCCGGGCGCCCGGCGCCCCGGCCGTCGTCGAGCTGCCCGGCGTGGAGATCACCGACGTCCCCGCCCACCCCTGGCGCGGCATGCACCTCGACGTCGCTCGCCACTTCCAGCCGGTGGCCTACCTCCACCGCTTCGTCGACCTGATGGCCTTCCACAAGCTGAACGTGCTCCAGCTCCACCTCACCGACGACCAGGGCTGGCGCATGCCGGTGGCCGCCTACCCCCGGCTCACCGAGATCGGCGGCCGGCGCACCGAGTCGATGATCGGGCCCGCCGGCAGCGACCGCTTCGACGGCCGCCCGCACGGCGGTTCGTACACCCGGGCCGAACTCGCCGGCCTCGTCGCGCACGCCGCCGCCCGCGGGGTGAGCGTCGTCCCCGAGATCAGCGTCCCCGGCCATGTGAGGTCCGCGCTCGCCGCCTACCCGGAGCTGGGCAACTTCCCCGACCGGCGGCTCGACGTGTGGACCCGGTGGGGGGTGTGCGACAACGTCCTCGGCGTCGGCGACCACGTCCTGGACTTCTTCCGCACCGTCCTCGACGAGGTGATGGACCTCTTCCCCTCCTCGTACATCCACATCGGCGGGGACGAAGTGCCCACGCGGGAATGGGAGTCCAGTCGTACGGCGATCGCCCGCGCCGCGCGCGAGGGCCTGGCGGGCCCCCGTGAACTGCACGGCTGGTTCCTGGGCCGGATGGCCGACCACGTGGTCCGGGCGGGCCGCCGCCCCGTCGCGTGGGCGGAGGACGGCGCCGCACTGCCCCTGTCGTGCACGGTGATGAGCTGGCGCACACCGGAACACGCCTGGGCGGCGGCCCGCAGGGGCCACGACGTGGTGCAGGCCGACCACCGCCGCACCTACTTCGACTACGCGCGCGCCGCCGGTTCCGGCGAGCCGCCCGCGCAGCCGGGCCACGCCACCGACCTGCGCAGCGTGTACGGGCTCGACCTGCTGCCCCGGGATGGCGACGCCCGTCTGGCGGGCAGGGTGCTGGGCACGCAGGGGCAGCTGTGGACGGAGTTCGTGCCCACCTCCCGGCACATCGAGTACCTCACCTACCCCCGCCTGTGCGCGCTGGCCGAGCGCGCCTGGACGGTGGCCGACGACTGGCCGGACTTCCGCACCCGCCTGGACGGCCACCGCGCCCGGCTCACCGCGCTCGGCGTGCCGCACGACACCCTCGGCGACCACCCGGCCCACGCGGCGGTCTGACCCCGTACACCCTCAGGGTCTCCCGCCCCTCCCCGCTCCCTCTCACCCCCCCGCTCCCTCTCACTCCCCCCCCGATCCCTCCCGCCGTGCGGCGGGAGCGAACGAAAGGAAACCGTCGGATGAGTACCCCCCGTACCACCAGCCGGACCACGGGCCGCTCCGCCCGCGCGGCCCTGGCGCTGACCGCGCTCCTCGGCACCGCGGCCCTGGCGACCTTCCCCCTGACGACCGCCTCCGCCTCCGGCGGCGGGGTCGCGGTGCAGTACCGCACCAGCGCGAGCGGGGCGACGGCCGACCAGAGCGAGCCGTGGTTCAAGGTCCGCAACACCGGCACGACCGCCGTCGCGCTCAGCCAGGTCAAGATCCGTTACTACTTCAAGGCGGACTCCCCGAACGCCACCTACCGTTTCGCCTGCTCCTGGGCGGTCAAGGGCTGCTCGGTGATCACCGGCACCTTCGGCACCCTGGCCAACCCCACGGCGACCGCCGACCGCTACCTGGAGATCGGCTTCACCCCGGCGGCCGGCTCACTGGCCCCCGGCGCCGACACCGGCGACATGCAGCTGCGGTTCCACCAGACCAACTGGCAGACCCTGACCCAGAGCGACGACTACTCCTTCCAGGGCGCCCCCACCGCGTACGCCGACTGGACCAAGGTCACCGCCCAGGTCGCCGGCGTGAACGTGTGGGGCACCGCCCCGGCCGGGAACGAGCCCACCGACCCGCCGACCACGCCCCCGACCACCCCGCCCACCACACCGCCGGGCAACGGCGAGACGCTCTTCGACGACTTCTCCTACACCTCGCACACCGACCCGGCCCTCGCCTCGCACGGCTGGAGCGTCCGCTCCAACTCCGGTGGCCCCGGCGTCCCCGGCGCGACCTGGGACCCCTCGAAGGTCACCTTCGTCAACCAGAGCGGCAACACGGTGATGAACCTGGAGACCTCCAGCGCGGGCACCGGCTCCAGCACCGTCCACACCGAAGTCCTCACCAAGGCCACGAAGTTCAAGAACGGCACCTACGCGTCCCGGGTGAAGTTCTGCGACGCCCCCAAGTACGGCCCGGACGGCGACCGGATCGTGCAGACCTTCTTCACCATCAACGACCTCAAGGCCCCGATGGCCGACGACTACGCCGAGTACGACTTCGAGTACCTGCCCAACGGCGGCTGGGGCGAGCCCGCCAACATCCTCTACACGACCTCCTGGGAGACGTACAACCCCGACCCCTGGCAGGCCGTCAACCAGCACAGCGAGAGCCGTACGAGCTTCGCGGGCTGGCACGACCTCGTCGTGACCATCGACAACGAGAAGATCACCTACTACGTGGACGGGGCCCTCTTCGGCACCCACGACGCCGCCTACCTGCCCGAGCGGCCGATGTCCATCAACTTCAACCAGTGGCTGATCGACCTCAACGGCCAGCCGTCCACCACCCCGCGCGCCTACGACCAGCAGGTCGACTACGTCCTGCACGTGAAGGACCAGGTCCTCACCCCGGCCCAGGTCGCCGCCAAGGTCGCCGCCCTGCGCGGCGCGGGGACGACCTTCGTCGACCAGGTGCCCGCGTCCTGACCCACCCGCTCCCCGGCCGCCCCTGATGTCCGCCCGGCCCCTCGCCGAGGGGCCGGGCGCGTCAGCCGGCGGTGGGCCAGGTCCGCAGCAGTGCGGCGATTCTCCCGGCGGTGCAGGCCGGGTCGAGGAGCAGGTCCCTCAGGGCGACGGCGTCCTCGCGGGCGGGTCTGACGGAGACGCCCGCCGCTTCGAGGTACATGACGCCGGTCGCGGCGGCGACGGCCAGGTTGGAGCGCTCCAGCCAGCGGCAGCGTCCCAGGGCGTGCACCAGAGCGGCGGCCTTGGCGTAGGGGCCGGCGTAGACGGGTCGCTCGAACAACTCGGCCCGGTGGCGGGCGACTGCGGAGACCGGGACGCCGTAGTCGTCGGGGGCCGGATCGTCCGCTCCGGCTGCCTCGGCGACCTGGAGGATCCAGGGGACGTCGATGTGCAGCTCCATCAGGCGGCGCGCGATCCCCGAGGCGTCTGCGAGGGGGACGCGGGCTCGGCCTCGTCGAAGATGGCCTGGTGCTCGGCCAGGAACCGGGCGGCCGCGTCCACCGCTCGCGCGCGCAGCCCGCTGGCGTCGTCCTGCACCAGCCGGGCGAGGTAGTCACCGACGCTCAGGCCCAGATCGGCGGCGCGCTTCCGCGCGAGTTCCGCGACGTCCTCGTCCACCCGCGCACCCAGCTGTGTCTTCGCCATGCCGGCATGGTAACAACTGTTACCTGATCGCTTCAACGGCCCGGCGCCGCCGGCGCCGCGGCGGTCGCGCCTCAGAGGTCGGCGAGCGTGCTCTCGACGGTGTCGAGGAGGACCTGCCGGTCGCGCTGCACCCGGCCGAGGACCCGCAGCCCGTAGTACGTGCTCTGGATGCGGCGGGCCAGGGTGCGGAGGTCTCCGGCGGTGCGGATCTCGCCGGTGCGGCGACCGTCGGAGAGGACCGCGTGGAGCGCGTCCGCGACCTGGTCGAAGCTGCGCGCCGCCAGGTCCCGCACGTCCCGGTCGTCGGTGGCCGCCTCGACGGCGGCGTTGATGGTGAAGCACCCCCGGCGGCCGGCCTCGTCCAGATCCGCGTCGACGGCTCGGACCATCAGCCGGCGCAGGCGGTCCTTCACGGGGCCGGGGCCCTGGAGGAGCGCGACCTGCTCGGCGGTGCTCGTCTCGTGGTAGTGCCGGAGCGCGCGCAGATAGAGCGACCGCTTGTCGCCGAAGGCGTTGTAGAGACTGGACGGACCCAGGCCGGTGCCGGCGGAGAGGTCGCGCGTCGACGTCCCGTCGTAGCCCAGGCGCCAGAAGGTCTCCATGGCCGCGGTCAGGACGCGTTCCTCGTCGAATGTTCGGGGCCTTGCCATGGGCCCAGCCTATGACGGCTCCGGCCGGACCCGTCCCGGTGGCGACCCGGCGGGGAGGTGTCAGGCCACCACCCCGACCGCCTCGATCTCGATCATCCACTCCGGATCCGCGAGCGCGGCGACCTGGACGAACGTCTCGGCCGGGAAGGGCTCCCGGTACTGCTCCGCGCGGAGGGCCGCGAAGAGGTCCTGGTGCGCGATGTCGGTGACGTACACGGTGAGCTTCACGGCCAGGTCGAGGCCGGAGCCCGCCCGCGCGAGGACGGTGGACACGTTGGCCAGGGCCTGCCGGGCCTGTGCGCCGAAGTCCCCGCGCCCGACGGTGACGCCGTCTGCGTCGACCGGCGCCTGCCCGGACGTGAAGACGAGCCCGCCGGCCCGGATGCCGAGTGAGATCCCCGCCCCTTCGTACCAGTCGCGCTCCGCGGTGACACGAACGCGCTCGAGCGACGGAGTGGAGGACGAGGGCATGGCTGCTCCTTGGGGAGGTACTGCCGGAGGGAAGCGCGGGCGTCGAGCTGCCCCCACAGGGGCGTACGCACCCTAGCAGGTTTTGAATCGATCGCTTCAAAACCGGTCCGGGCCGCGCCCCGGACGCTCCCGCCTCCGTGGTCGACCGGGTCCGGTTCAGCTCGTCCGGAGCTTGTGCACCACGGTGTCGTCGGGGTCCAGGGTCCTTCCGTCCTCGGCCTGGACCACCAGGGGGCGGAGGGCTCGGCCCCGGTCGCGGTCGACCAGTTCGGAGCGCGGTTCGCCCGGCGCGAAGAAGTTCCCCTCGCCCGGAGGCCGGCAGCCGCCTGATCGGCGGTACATGGTCTTCTACTCGATCGGCAGCGCCACCGGGGCCCTCGCCGGGACCTCCCTCTACGCCGCGGCCGGCTGGGGCGCGGTCTGCGCACTGGGCGCGGGCATCAGCTGCGCCGCGTTCCTGCTGTGGGCGCTCACACCCACGGCGACGCCAGGTCCCGGCCGCGCGGACGCGGCCGGGTGAGGGATCCGTACAGGCGGGCGGCGCGGGAGGCGCCGCTCCGCGGGGCCCGTGCTCAACCGACCAGACGGCGGCGCCAGTCCATGGGGGTGACGGTGATGACCTGGTCGGGGTCACCGTCCCACTCGGTGGGGAGCCCCACCGTGTCGAGGGCGGCGACGACCTCCTGGCCGATGGCCGCGGTGGTTTCGGGGGAGCCGTCGAAACCGCCGTAGAGGAGCGTGAGCCCGTGGCCCGCGGCGGCGGAATCCGTGCACTGGGTGTGGAAGTAGACGAAGCCTCGGGCGTCGGGCTCGCCTTCGGCGCCGATCTCGGACCGGCCGCAGCCGCGGCAGCACGTGAAGTTCTCGCGCGCGGTGATGCCCGCCTCCTGGAGGGCGGTGAACGCGCGGGTGAGCCGTTCGGGGTCGGTCTCGCCCCGCCAGGTGGCCTGCTCCGCGACCCGCTCCAGCCACAACCGGTCGGCCAGCGCCGTCGCTTGTTCGCGGGAGACGGGCCGGTGGTCCTTGGTGACCAGGTAGTCCTCGGCGACCTCGGCCAGTTGGGCGCGCGAGACGTAGCCGCCGGCCAGCACCTCGCGGACGCGTCCCTCCAACTCCCTCCGCCGGTCCTCGGCGAGGTCGAGCGGTGGCACCTCCTGGGCGGGGCCAATCTCCAGCGGCGACCAGGTCAGGAGTTCGTGCCAACCGGCCTCCCGGCGGGCCCAGCCGGTCATCGCCGCGATCACGTCCTCGGGCCCGTCGACCATCACTTGGAAGTGCCGGTCGGCGGAGCCGTCGCGGTACTCCAGCGTGTAGTCACCACCGGCGGCGTGCCAGACCTGGGCGAAGTCGTCCGGCAGGTCGGGTATCCGCTGGAGCACGAGGAACCGGTCGCCGTCCTCACCGATCCGCCGCACCAGCCCCGCCAGCGCGTCGGCGGACACGCGCACGTGCCGCTCCTGGTTCTCCGTCTTCACCACGATGTCGAGCATGGGCTGACTCTGGCACACCCCTCCGACAACGGACCGCCGGGAGCCTGTCGGCCCGTCAACCCGGTCAGCCCGTCGGCCCCGAACCCGAGGGCCGCTGTGGCCGGCTGTCCGGCCGCGGCTCCACTATGGGGGGATGGACCGTCTGCTCCACCTCGACCGCACGCTCGACGAACTGGATCCGCCTCGCTGGGGGCCTCCTGGCCCCGGCGCGACCCGTCTGGTGGCCAAGGTGCACGAGCTGCGGCGGCTTCCGCTCGGAGAACTCGGTCCGGCGGATCTGCGCACCCTGATCTCCCAGCAGGTCGCCCTGGCCCACGTCGTTCCGCTCGCGGCGCGCATGCTGTGCGAGGACCCGCTGCTCGACGCGTACTTCCACGAGGGGGACCTGCTGCTGGCCGTGGTGAGCGTCCCGGCGTCGACCTGGGACCTCTTCCCGGCCCTCGGGGCGCGGCTGCGCACCGCGATCACGACCCTGCCGGAGGCCGCTGTGGCGGGACTGCCCCGTGGCGCCGCCGAGGACCTCGGCCGTTACGTCGCCCGGAGCGGAGGGGAGCCGGGCACGCCGTCCGGGGGAGCCGGGAAGGGGGGGCGACCGGAGCCCGTTAGGCTGCTGATCTTCGGCGAGTGGGGGGGCTTGGCGTGAGGCGACGGGGCATACGGATGGGCGTGTTCGGCGCGGCCCTCGTGTTGCTGGCCGGCTGCGGTTCCAGGACGGTCGGCACCGCGACCGGCGCGGAAGCGACGGGGGCGGCTGAGGGCGGGGCCACGGGCGGGGCGGTCGCGGCGGCCGCCTGGACGCTGTCCGTTCCGATCCGCATCGACGGAGTCCGTACCACCGACGGCGGCCGGTCGCTGGTGGTCGGCGCCGAAGTGCCCGACGGCCCGGTCGACGTCGACTGCGTACGCGACCTGCGCGGTGCTCTCGACACCGTCGAGCACGGGACGGTGCACGTCAGCGTCACGTACGAGTCCCGCTCCCAGGACCGGGAGGCCGGCTGCACGGGGACACGGCGGGTCGAAGCGAAGGACGACCTGGGTGAGCCCCTGGGCTCCCGCCGGGTCATGGTGAACAGCCGGAACGTCTACACCCCCGCCGGTGCGACCCCGCCCTGCGGCCGTGCGACGAGAACGGCTGCGACCCCACGCCTCCGCGCTGCACCCCGTCCTCGTACCGGCAGGCGGTCGACGACACGGACATCCCGAAGCACACGAACTGGGACGAGCGCGGCTGCGACGAGACGTGGCTGGTGCTCGACCTGTCGACCCGGATGGGGCCGGCGTGCGGCGACGCGGGCGACGGCTGTGCCCCCGGGAGCATCAGCCAACGCTGGTTCTACCGGGCCGAGCCCTCGGGCTGGCAAGCGGTCGCCATGAACGGCGAGGCGGGGTGTACGGGCATCCGCGAGGTCCTGCCTGAACTGCCCGAGCATCTCTGCGCGTCGCTGCCGCGGCTCGGCCGCGGCTGAAGCGGGCGCGACAGCACCACACCGGAAGAGGGGTTCGTCCTCGAAGGCATCCATGGGTGCACTCCGAGCTACGTGTTGTGCACCTGGATCAGAATGTAGTACTTCTTATACATGAGCGAGCAGGTACACAACAGGCTGGCCGTTGTCAGGGCTGAGCGGAAGGTGTCTCGACAGGCACTGGCCGAGGCAGTGGGCGTCCACTACCAGACCATCGGCTACATCGAGCGCGGCCAGTACAACCCCAGCCTCGACCTGGCCCTGAAAGTGGCCCGGTTCTTCGGCCTGCCGGTGGAGGCGCTGTTCTCCCTGGAGCCGTTCCAGCCGCTCACCGACGAGGTCTACGGGAGGAAGCAGTGATGACCGCGACGCGCTACGACCGGCACATGTACGCACTGATGAACGACCGCCGTGCGGCGGCCGTCTACGCCACGACGACCCGGCGCCGGCTCGCGGTCGGGGCCCATGTCGCCCTGACCGCCGTCGGAGTGGGCGCCTGGATCGGCACCGTCTTCGGACCCGGGTACGGCCCCGCCCTCGTGATCGCGGGCGTCCTGCTCCCCTGGGTCGTCCTCACCGGCGCCCTCAACGGCTCCACGCGGGGACTCCTCGAACTCCGCGGCCGGATGCTCGACGAGCGACAGCTCGTGGAGCGCGACCGGGTGCGAGCCCTGTCCCACCGCGTGACCCTGTGGCTGCTCGTGGCCGCGGCGGTCGCCGCGGGCACCTACAGCGTCCTGGCGGACGCGCCGCTCCAGCTCGCCGTGACCCCCGTCCTCGTCGGCGTGCTGGCCGCGCACTGGATGATGCCGCTGTGGGTGGCCGTCCTCCGGGTCCAGGACGACCCGAGCGACGACGCCGCCGACACGTTCTGAATCGATCAGGTGCGCCGGCCGGGACCTCCCCCTCGCGGGTACGGCTCCCGGCAACGCCGCGGAGGGCGGTCCGCCAGGTGGCGGGCCGCCCTCCGTGCGGACAAGGCCCTACGGCGCCCGATGGCGCCCGATGACGCCTGACGAAGCGGTCGTCCGCCGCGTCAGTGTTTGAAAGCGTCCTTCGCCTTCTCCTTGGCCTGGCGCGCGTCGCCCTTCGCCTGCTCGGCCCGGCCCTTCGCCTCCAGGCTCTCGTCGTCGGTCAGCCGGCCGGCCGCCTCCTTGAGCTTGCCCTTGGCCTGTTCGCCCTTGGCCTTCATCTTCTGCTCACCGGACACGAGGAATCACTCCTTATCCCTGCGGCACATCTGACACCAGGACGCCTGACCGGTATCGCGGACGGCAAACATGAATAGCGGGGCAATTCTGAACAGCCCGGATGAATTGCCCGGCCGTTCGTCGCCACCGGCGCCACCACGTGGGCGTAGATGTTTAGCCCGCGCGGGTACGGCGAGATGTTGCCCATGAGTGCTTCGGAGAAGAGTGAACAGAACGCGTTCCACCGGACGGGCCCGTACGTGGTGCCGGACTACCCCGACATGACGTGGACGGATGCCGTCGACGAGGAGGAGGGCGAGGACCTGGCGGACCTCGGGGTGCCGGACGTCCTCCCGGCCCCGTGGGCGGAGAAGGCCCGCGCGGCCGCGCGCGCGGCGCGGGGTGCCGGGGACGCGGCGTGGAGCGCGGTGCGCGCGGACAAGGCGGTGACGGCCGCCGCGGTCGCGGGCGCGGTGACCGCGCTCGGCCTTGCGTACCTCGTCGGCCGGCGGGCCGGGCGGCGGGCGGCGCGGAGCAGCCTCGGGCCGATGGCCCTGCTGCTCGAACGCCGCGGTTGAGCGCGCGGGCTTCTTCCCGCGCCCCGTCTTTCCGGAGCTCGCTACGCACGGTCTCGCACGGCCCCTCGTGCCGTTCCTCGCCGCCGGCCCCGCGCTTCAGGCGCCCTGGTCGGTCGCCGCGGGACCGGGTAGCCGACACCGCTGGTGGGCGGCCCGGCAGACCTCAGGCCGCGTCCCCGCCACGATGTGGGCCCGGCACCTCCACACCGGAGGTGCCGGGCCCACATCGTGGCGTCACGCGGAGAGCACCGTGCCGACTCGGATCGATCGCGTTCCGGGCGAGCGAGGGCGGGCGCCGATCCGAATCGCGTCCCCGAGGCGCGTACCGGTGCGGACACACAGCGTGTACGACCCGCGGCCGCCCCGGCCCCGGCGCTCCGGCACGGCATGCGCGGTGATCCTCCCGCCGTCGAGGCCGGTGACAGGCACCGGACGGCCCGGTCGCTCGCCCGAGGCGGTCGTCACGTACCGTCGGTGGGCGTGATCCGTGGGGGAATCATGAAGTGCGGAGAGGCGGGTACGAGCTGTTTCGGCCGTGCCCACCCACCCGGACGAGGGGAGTACCAGCAGCATGACGGACGCGATCACCGTACGGCGGTCGGCGCCGGAGCCCCTGCTGACCGTGAGCGCCGTCTACGACGACGATGCCCACGGCGGGGCGATCGCCTCAGCGCGTGCCTTCACGGCGGACTTTCTCGTGGCCGCCCCGTCCACGCGGGGCGGGCCGGTGGCGGACGAGCGCGTCGAACTGGCGCAGTTGGTGGTCAGCGAGTTGGTGACCAACGCGGTACGGCACGCCGGCGGCCTCTGCCGCCTGGTCCTGGAGCTGCGCCGGGACACCCTCGACATCTCGGTCTTCGACCGTGAGCCCGCCGTCCCCGTGCCCCGCGGGCACGATCCCTGCCGGATCGGGCAGCACGGCGTCGAGATCGTCCTCGCCGTCTGCGAGAGCCTGACCGTGGAGCCCGTCCCGGACGGGAAGCGGGTCCGCGCGCGCCTCTCCCTCCGGCAGGACCGCACCGACACGGCGGAACCGTCGGACTGACGGGCCGGGACGGACGGGCCGGGGGTACGCGGCCGAGCGGGGGTTCCGGACGGGACCGCGCGCTTCCGTTTCCGGACGGGACCCGCGCGTTTCGGGCCGTCACCGGAAGTGCGGCCGTCCGCGGCGCGGACCCCGGACGCCATGCGCGGCCCCAGCGGGTATCGGGGGAGTGTGCCCCGGGGATCCGGGGATCCGGGGATCCGGGGATCCGGGGATCCGGGGATCCGGGAAGCCGGGAAGCCGGGAAGCGGGGGGAGCCGGGTGGGCGCGACGCGCCAGCGACTCGTCAGCGCCCCGCGGCCGCGCGGCGGCTCGACCGCCGTCGGAGCGTGCGTCGTTCGGTCTCCGTGAGACCGCCCCACACGCCCGCCGGCGGCTGAGGTTCCGCCATCGCCGCGCGCAGGCACTGCTCGCGCACCGGGCAGCGCCGGCAGACTTCCTTCGCCTCCTCCGCCTGGGCGAGGGCGGGGGAGCCCACCCCCACGGGGAAGAACAGATCGGGGTCGACCTCCTGGCAGGCCGCGGCTTCACGCCAGCTGTCCATGTGAGCCTCCTGGCACATAGTCGGGATTTCGTCCTCGTCTTCGCCTGACCGCTCGGCCGGACCCGAAACACGGTCGCGCGCGGCCGAGTTCGGCTTCAGGCCGTCATCGGGCTCCCCTCCGCGGCCCGCCGGCCACCGGCGTGACGCTCCACCACGCCATCGCCACCCCGACACCGAACAGCAGGATCAGTACGACCGGCATCGCGGACTCCTCACGGGCAAGGGGATCGGGTCGGATCATCCGACTGACCGCGAACGCGACGCCGAAACGCCCTTTCCGAAGAACGCGCCTCGTCTCCCCGGTGGCCCGCACCGCCTTCACGGGATCCCGCCACTTTCCACCAGGGCCGCTCCCGCCGCCCGGGGCGGGTGATCATCCCGGCTCGTCGGACTTGGACGGCCGGAAGCAGGCGGTCACGTCCTTGCCTCGTGGGCAGGGCTGGGTGCGCACCTCGTCGGCGAGGGCGTCGACGAGGAACAGGCCGCGCCCGCCCAGGGCGCTGTCGTCCGGGCCGCGCGGCTCGGGAAGCCGGGGCGACGCGTCGTGCACGGTGACGTGCAGGCACTCCTCGTCCCAGGTGAGGATGAGCTGCGCGTCGCTGTGCGCGTGGATGTGCGCGTTGGTGACCAGTTCGGAGACGGCCAGGACCACGGAGTCCGCCACCCCGGGCGCGGTCCGGTCCCAGCCGAGGGTCGTCAGGTGCCCGCGCGTCCAGTCCCTGGCGGTCTTCACGCCCATGCCGACGGGCAGCGACCTCGCCCAGCCGACGGCTCTCATCGAGGGATCCCTTGTCATGACTCTCCTTCGAACGACGACTTCGCACCTTCCGTCTGCCCTGCGACCGCGGGAGGAACCGGTCCCCGGCCCTCCGTCTCCCCGACACGCCTGCGGACCGGGGTGCCTGAGCCTGCCTCAGCTCCACCCCGTCAGCGAGGTCGGCTCCGTGGGCGGCAGGCCCGTTCCCGAGCACAGATTCGAAAAAGGCTGTGTGGACGTGGGAAGTCCGGGTAGGCGGGCTTGGACAGGGCCGTGTGTCCCGGTTCGGGATCTGTGGGAGAGGGGATTGGTGTGTCGGTCACCACGATGGCGGGTGCTGGGGTCGAGGTCGGGGCGGGGGCGTTGCCGTGGATCCCGGACACGATGGCGGTGGCGCCGAAGGATGCTCGGGCTCTGTCGAAGGTGTTCTTCCGTGAGCTGGCGGTGCTGGAGGAGGGGACGCACGAGTACCAGTACGCGCGGAACACGCTGATCGAGATGAACATGAGTCTGGTGCGGTATGCGGCGGGGCGGTTCCGTCATCGTGCGGACGAGATGGAGGACATCGTCCAGGTGGGGATGATCGGTCTGATCAAGGCGATCGACCGGTTCGAGTTGTCGCGGGAGGTGGAGTTCACGACTTTCGCGGTTCCTTACATCGTGGGTGAGATCAAGCGGTTCTTCCGTGACACGTCGTGGGCGGTGCATGTGCCGCGGCGGCTTCAGGAGGCTCGGGTGGAGCTGGCGAAGGCGACGGAGGAGTTGAGTACGCGTCTGGGGCGGTTGCCGACGGTGAAGGAGCTGGCGGAGCTGATGAGTCTGACGGAGGAGGAGGTGACCGAGGCGCGGCTGGCGTCCAACGGTTACAACTCCTCCTCCCTGGACGCCGTGCTCGGTGGCGAGGACGAGGAGGGCGACGCGTCCCTGGCGGACTTCATCGGCGCCGAAGATCCCGCGATGGAGCTGGTGGACGACTTCCACTCGCTCGCCCCGCTGATCGCCGACCTGGACGAGCGCGACCGGCAGATCATCCACCTGCGATTCGTCGAGGAACTGACGCAGGCCGAGATCGGCGAACGCCTCGGCTGCTCCCAGATGCACGTCTCCCGCCTGCTGGCGCGGACGGTGAAGCGCCTGCGCACGGGCCTGCTGGGCGCGAGCGCCGGCTGATCCGGCCGAGGAACCGTCATCCGGCGCCCGGTCCACCGGGCACCCGTCACCTCCCGGGCGGGTCCGCCGGCCGCCGTCCCCCTTCGGCCGCCGTCGGCCGCCGGGTGGCGACGGGCGGCGCGGGCGTCGCCCAGCGGATCGCCGCCACGACGAGCCGGCCGCCCGGCCGTGCCACCGGCAGAAGGAGCCGGATGTGCACCGGCAGAACGACGAGCCGCCGCGCCCACGGCGGCAGGAGGTCGACCGCCGCTGCCGCGAGCAGGGCGTACGGGAGGCGGGCCGGCCAGGGCAGGGGTGGCGCGGCCAGCAGATAGCGTGCCGTCCCGGCCGCCTCGTCGGTGGTCCGCAGTTCGCCGCGTCTGCGCTCCAGCGCCTCCCCCAGCGCCGCCTCCGTCACCGGAGGGTCGGGGACCCCCAGGCGCCGCGCGACCGACGCCATGTCCGCGACGTAGCCGTCCCGGCGGGCGGCCGGCAGCGGGCCCTTCCCGTAGCACTGGTACGCCCGCAGGAAGCAGCAGGTCTCCGCCAGGTGCACCCAGGAGAGCAGCGCCGGATCGGAGGCCCGGTAGGCCGTTCCGTCGGTGGTCGTCCCGGTCACCCGCGCGTGTACGGCGCGTACCCGCCGCACCGCCCGCTCCGCGTCACCGGCCGTCCCGAAGGTCGTCTCCGCGAGGAAGGTACTGGTCCGCTGGAGCCGGCCCCAGGGATCGCCGCGGAAGCCGGAGTGCGCCCAGACGGCGGCCATGGCGACCGGATGCAGTGACTGCAGGAGAAGCGCGGCAAGGCCCCCGACGTACATCGAGGCGTCCCCGTGCACCACCCGCACCGGGCGGTCGGGGGCGAACCAGCGCGGGCCCGGGGTCCCGTGGATCCGGGCGCGCTTGCGGTGCGCCTCGGGGCCCGCCACCCGCCGCAACAGCGCGTCACCGGCCTTCGCGCGCACCCTGTCGATCCGTACCGTACGCATCGGCCTCGCCTCCTTCCACGGCTGCCCGCGGTCCACGGCCCGTATGCCCGGCATCCGAGCGTGCCCGACCGCGCGCGGCCCACGGCGCCCACGCCCCGCGCCGGCGCGTCCCCGCCCACCCGCGCGGACCGTGGAGACCCCTCGGCCCGAGCCGTGCCCCGGCCCTTCGGTCCGGAGAGGGCTACTGTCGATCGTATGAGTGCTGACGGCCTCGCGACCGGCGGGGAACTGTCCCTGGAGCAGGCGCTCAGCGCGACGGTGCAGCGCACGGGGGCGCTGGCGGCGGGCGTGTACCTGCTCTCGCCGGACCAGCCGATGCTGTGCCTGGCCGCCGTCTGCGGCATGCCGGTGCGCACGGTCGCGCCCTGGTGGAGGGTGGCGGTGTCGGCGGCCGGACCGCTCTCCGAGTCGGTGCGGGAGGACCACCTCGTATGGGTGGGGCGCCAGGAGGACATGGCACGCCTGTACCCGAACGCGGCGGCCGGGCTGCCGTACCAGTTCGCGCTCGCCTTCGCGCCTCTGCACGGGGCCCGCCGGTGGGGGGCGCTGGCACTCGTCTGGCCCAAGAGCCACCCGCCCTCGCTGACCCGGCGCGAACGCGGCGCCGTGCTGGCGAGCGCGAGCGGTGTCACCCGCATCCTGGACGAGGCGTCCGGCCTCTGGGACATCCCCGAAGAGCCGAGGGCCGTCCCGCTGCTCCACCCCGGCGCGGACCCCGCGCAGACCGGGCTCGCCGCCGACGACCTGCTGAGACGGCTGCCTCTCGGCGCCCTCGGCATGGACCTCCAGGGCCGCGTCACCTACGTCAACGACGCGGCAGCCCGGCTGCTCGGCCGCAGCGCCGACAGCCTCATGGGCACCCTGCCCTGGCAGACCGTCCCCTGGCTCGACTCGCCGGTGCACGAGGACCGGTACCGCACGGCCGTCCTCAGCCGCGAGCCGGTCGCCTACACGGCCGCGGGGCCGCCGGGCCGCCGGTACGACATCCGGCTCTACCCCGACGACAGCGGCATCAGCGCCTTCATCTCCCCCAGCCTCGGCGAGGAGTCCTCCGACGCCTCGCCCCCGCACGCCGCCACGACCACCCCGGAGGACGCGGGGGAGACGGTCGGCACGGGCCGGATCCACCAGCTGATGCACCTGTCCGCCGCCCTCAGCCAGACCGTCACCGTGTCCGACGTGATCGGCACCGTGGCCGATCTGATCCTGCCCGCCTTCGGGGCCCAGGGCCTGGTCGTCTCCGCCGCCGACGCTGGCCGGCTCAGGGTCATCGGGCACAGGGGCTACGACCCGAGGGCCGTGGCGCGCCTGGACGGGCTGCCGATCGACACGGAGGTCTCACCCGTCGGCCGCGTCCTGAACAGCGGCACGCCCGCCTTCTACGCCGACCCCGACGAGCTCACCCGCGCCCACCCCCGCGCTCCTCTGCACAGCGGCAAGCAGGCGTGGGCCTTCCTTCCCCTGGTGGTCTCCCAGCGCCGGGTGGGCTGCTGCGTCCTGTCGTACGACCACCCGCACCGCTTCGACGCCGGCGACCGTGCCGTACTGGTCTCCCTGGCCGGACTCATCGCGCAGGCCATGGACCGGGCGCTGCTGTACGACGCCAAGCACGACCTGGCCCACGGCCTCCAGCAGGCGCTCCTCCCGGTGACCCTGCCCCGCGTCCCCCGGCTCGCCGTCGCCGCCCGCTACCTCCCGGCCGCCCACGGCATCGACGTCGGCGGCGACTTCTACGACCTGATCCGCCTCGGCGACACGGCCGCCGCGGCGGTCATCGGCGACGTGCAGGGCCACAACATCAACGCCGCCGCCCTCATGGGCCAGGTCCGCACCGCCGTCCACGCCACCGCGGGCTCCCGGCCCGGCGACGTGCTGGCCCGCACCAACCGCGTGCTGATCGACCTGGAGACCGACCTGTTCGTGTCCTGCCTGTACCTGCACATCGACCTCGTGGAGCGACGGGTCCAGCTGGCCAGCGCGGGACACCTGCCTCCGCTGCTGCGCGGGCCCGCCTCCACCGGGCGGACCGCCCCGCTCGCCGTGGACCCCGGCCCGCTGCTCGGCATCGGACCGTGCACCGAGGCCGACTACCCCGTCACCGCCGCCGACCTTCCCGCGGGTTCCCTGCTCACGCTGTACACCGACGGCCTGGTGGAGAGCCCCGGCACGGACATCAGCGACTCCCTCGCCGACCTGGCCCACCAGCTCGACCGGGTGGGCGGCCGGCCCCTCGACCTGATCGCCGACACCCTCCTGAGGCACGCCGCGCCCCGGCACGGGCACACGGACGACATCGCGCTGTTCCTCCTGCGCAGCCGGTAGACGTCCCCCGGCGGGTCGTGAGCACTCACTCGTAGACGACGGTCACCCGCTCGAAGCCGAGGCCGAGAAGGAGCCCCTGGAGCATGGCCCTCGTGTTCCGCTCCGCCCGGGAGGTCAGGTCGGACGTGCGGGCGGCGTCGCCGATGCGCTGGGCGGCCAGGACGTGGACGGCCTGTTCGCTCGCGGGGTTGTCCGAGAAGAGGTCGCCCAGCCGGTCCAGCAGACCGCGCTGCTTGGAGACGGCGTACGAGTGCGCGGGGTCGAGCGAGGCATCGCCCAGTCGGGCGTGGGGCAGGCGGAGCGTGGCCTCGGTCCGGTCGGCGTCGACGCTGACCGCGTCGTCCCGGAGGGCGCCGAGGTCGACGTAGGCGCTGACACCGCCGGTCGCGACGTAGAGCGTGCGGGTGCCGCGGATCGCGTCCGGCAGGAACCGCGCGTCGTGCTCCAGGTCGACCACCACCTGATAGGTCCCGGCAGCGCCCTCGTACCGGCTCAGGTCCTGGACGGACTTCAGGACGGCGGGACCGGAGCGGTCCTTCACGTCGGTCCCGAAGACGTCCAGACCGGGGAGCCTGAGGAACTGGCCGACCACCATGAGGGCGACGGCGATCACGAGCAGGGCGACGGTGGCGAGGCGCCACCTCCCTCCGGGGCGCTTCCACGAACGGCGGTCCGGCGCGGGTCTGTTCTCGGTCTCTTCTCCCATGAGAGCCGGATGCCCGTGCCGCTGCCTCTCATGCCCAACTGCCGCGAGTCGGTGTGGCGTTGGGTCCGATGGGGCGAGTGTTCCGGAGGGGGCGCCCCAGTCCGGGCGGCGCCCGGGGGCGACCGTTCGCGTAGGACCTCGCCCGGCGGGTACACGGCGGGGCATGGCCGAGCGAAGCATCCACGAACGGCGGACACCGGTACGACCGGCACCCGAGACGCCCGACCCCGAGCCGCCCGACCCCGACGAGACCCGGGGCATCGGCGCGACGCGCGCAGAGGGCGCGACGAGCGAGACCGAGGCCGCCGGACCGGGCCCCGTCGTCGAGGCACGCGCCCCGGACTCGCCGGCCGGCCTCCCCCGAGCCTCCTGGGTCGCGGTCCTCAAGGGCGCGGCCGGCGAGTTCACCGAGGACGAGCTGATGGACCGGGCGGCGGCGCTGACGTACTACGGCGTGCTGTCGCTCTTCCCCGGACTGCTCGCCCTCGTGTCCCTGCTCGGGATCAGCGGGCGGCGCACGACCGACCGGGTGCTGGACAGCCTCGGCGGCCTGGCGCCGGGACCGGCCCGCGACGTCCTGGAGCAGACGCTGGCCTCCCTGCGGGAGAACGCGGCCACGGGCGCCACGATGGCCGTGGCCGGTCTCGCCGTGGCGCTGTGGTCGGCCTCCGGTTACGTCGGCGCCTTCATGCGCGCCGCCAACCGCGTCCACGACGTGCCCGAGGGCCGCCCCCTCTGGAAGCTCCTGCCGCTCCGCCTCGGCATGACGGCGGCGCTGATGGTGATGGCCGCCACCGGTGCCCTGGTGTTCGTGCTCAGCGGGGACGTGGCGCACCGGGCCGGCGACGCGCTGGGCGTCGGCGACACCGCCCTCGCGGTCTGGTCGGTGGCCAAGTGGCCCGCCCTGCTCCTGCTCGCCGTCGTGATGATCGCCCTGCTGTACTGGGGCAGCCCGAACGCGAAGGGCCGCGGCTGGCGTTGGGTCACCCCCGGCAGCGTGCTCGCCCTGCTGATCTGGGTGACGGCATCGGCGGGATTCGGCGTGTACGTCTCCACGTTCGCCTCGTACAACCGCGTCTACGGCACCATGGCAGGCGTCGTCGTGTTCCTCGTGTGGCTCTGGATCACCAACCTGGCCGTGCTGCTGGGCCTGGAGCTCGACGCCGAACTGCTGCGCCGGCGCGCGGTGGCGGGCGGCATGCCGCCGGACCGGGAACCGTACGTGGAACCGCGCGACACGCGCGCGTGGAGCGAGGAGGAGCGGCGCCGGGCCGGCCTGCCGCCCCGGAAGGAGCGAGACGATGACGGATGAGGGATCGTACGAGCGGGACCGCCACTACCTGACGACGAGGATCACGGCCGACGGGCGCGACGGCTACCCCGTGGAGCCGGGCCGCTACCGGCTGATCGTCGCGCGGGCGTGCCCGTGGGCGAACCGTGCCGTGATCGTGCGGCGGCTCATGGGGCTGGAGGAGGCGCTGCCGATGGGCATCGCCGGACCGGTCCACGACGAGCGCAGCTGGTCCTTCGACCTCGATCCGGGAGGCCGGGACCCGGTGCTCGGCATCAGGCGGCTGCGGGAGGCGTTCCTGCGGCGCGACCCCGGGTACGAGCGGGGGATCACCGTGCCGGCGATCGTCGACGTGCCCACCGGCCAGGTGGTCACCAACGACTTCGCCACCATCACCCTGGACCTGGGGAGCCAGTGGACGGAACACCAGCGCGCCGGCGCGCCGGACCTCCTCCCCGAGCGGCACCGCGAGGAGATCGAGTCCCTCTGCGAGGAGATCTACCAGGACGTCAACAACGGGGTGTACCGCTGCGGCTTCGCCGGCACGCAGGAGGCGTACGACACCGCGTACCGCCGGCTGTGGAACGCGCTCGACCGGCTGGAGGAACGGCTCTCCGGACGGCGCTATCTGGTCGGCGACACGCTCACCGAGGCCGACGTCCGGCTCTTCCCCACCCTCGCCCGCTTCGACGCCGTCTACCACGGCCACTTCAAGTGCAACCGGCGGAAGCTGACCGAGATGCCGGCGCTGTGGGCGTACGCCCGCGACCTCTTCCAGACCCCCGGCTTCGGCGACACGATCGACTTCGACCAGATCAAGGAGCACTACTACGTCGTCCACCGGGACATCAACCCGACCGGCATCGTGCCCCGCGGCCCCGACACCGGCGACTGGCTCACCCCGCACGGCCGGCAGTCCCTCGGCGGACGCCCCTTCGGCGACGGCACCCCGCCCGGCCCGCCGCCGCCCGCCGAACGCGTCCCGCCGCCCGGTGCAGCCGTGCCGCCGCCCGGCTGAGCGCCTGCCGCCCGGATGGGCGCCCGGTCGGCGCCGTCGTCAGGCCGCAGCCGCGAAATAGGGGGTTTGGCGGCGCCGGATCGGTACAGGCGGAGGCTACGACCCACTTGAGCCAAAGAATCTGGAGGCGCCCCATGGGCATCATCGCGTGGATCCTCATCGGCCTGCTGGCCGGAATGATCGCCAAGGCTCTCATGCCGGGCAAGGACCCCGGCGGCGTCATCGTCACCATCCTCATCGGCATCGCCGGCGGTCTGCTCGGCGGCTGGCTCGGCAAGGTGATACTCGGCGTCGACTCGATCGACGGCTTCTTCGACGTCTCGACCTGGATCGCGGCCATCGTCGGCTCGATGATCCTGCTGGCCCTCTACCGCCTCGTCACCGGCGGCCGCCGCCACCACGCCTGACCCCCGCCCAGATCGCCGGGCACCACGCGGAGGGGCCCTCCCGCAGCAGCGGGAGGGCCCCTCCGCGTCCCCGTCGGACCCGTCCTGTCGCGGCCCCCGCACCGGAGGCCGACCCCGCCACGCGGAGGGGACGAGGGGGCCCGTCGGGCGTGGGACGACCGATTTGCCTCCGGCCTCTGGTCCAGTGAGGAGGTGAAAGGGACGCGAGTCATCGGAGGGCGCGGAGCGCATCGCCCGGGGCACGGCCGCGCCGGCGGGCACCGGTGAGCGGGGGAGGGCCGGCCGCGCGGTTGATGTTCCCCGAGGGACACCGCTACGCGCGCTTCGTGCCGCTGCTGTTCGCGCTGACGTTCGTCAGCGGGCTGGTGGACGCGGCGAGCTTCCTCGGGCTGGGCCGGGTGTTCGTGGCCAACATGACCGGCAACGTGGTCTTCCTCGGGTTCGCCCTGTCGGGCGCGGCACAGCTGTCCGCGGCGGCCTCGGCGGTCGCCCTCCTGGGGTTCATCGCCGGTGCGTTCGCGGGCGGCGCGTGGCGGCGGGAGGAAGAACCGGCACGGATCGTCGCGCCGGTGGCCGCAATCCAGGCGCTGCTCCTCGCGGCGGCGCTCACGTGCCAGGCGGCCGGCTGGGGGCGGTACGCGGTCCTGGTGCCCCTGGCCTGCGGCATGGGCCTGCAGAACGCCCTCGTGCACCGTCTGGGGGTGCCGGATCTGACCACGACCGTGATGACCCGGACGCTGACCGGGCTGGCCGTGGACCGACCCGGAACCGCCACGATGCGGCGCGCGGTCTCGGTGGTCACGCTGGCGGCGGGGGCCTATACGGGAGGTCTTCTGCACGCCGGACTCGGCGTGGAGGGCGTCCTGGCCGTGGCCCTGGGCCTCGTGCTCACCGTCGTACTGGTGGCGCGCCGGCGCCGCGAAGAGCCCGCGGGCGGACGGGGAGGCCGCGACCGGGGCAGCCCGTGACCGCGTGCTGCCGAACGGGCGCGACCAGCGTCGGGGCGAGGACGACGGCCGAGAACGGGACCCCGGATCACAGCGGATCGCGGGCGGCCTCCACCGCGTCCCGTACGTCGGCGTCCGGGTCGTCGGCGAGGCCGTCGAGCAGCTCGCCGACCCCCGGGGTGGACCAGCCGGCGACCGCCCACACCAGGGCTTCCCGAACCCCGGGGTCGGGGTGGGCGGCGAGGCGGCTCAACCGGTCGAGCGGGCCGCGCCGGCGCATACCGAACCAGCGCAGGGTCTCGCGCAGCGCGACCGGGTCCCCGGGGTCGCCGGCTTCGACCCGGGCGAGCAGCACCCCGACGGGCGGCGGCGGACCGTCCAGCGGATGCGGCAGCCGCTCCCGCAGCCGCCGCGCCCCGTACCCGCCGCGCACACGGCACCCGAAGCAGGAGCAGGGGCGCGTACCGTGCGCGTCCGGCAGGTACCGCCAGCCCGCCACCTGCGGCGCCGCCCGGACCCGGTGCACCTCGCGCGGCCGGATCGCCCGGGGTACGAAGACCTCCCACCCGCGCGGGTCCTCCCGTTCCGCGATCCGGCGCACCGCCTCGGAAGCGGCGACTTCGGCCTGCCGGCCCCGCGCCCGGTCGGAGTACCGTCCGACCAGCACCTCCTGGGCGTCGTCGAGACGTATGTGGACGGCCACGAGCCCGCCCCTGCTGCCGAAACGGGCCAGTTCGCGCAGCCACTGGTGGGTGAGGGTGTACGAGGGCAGGACGGGGAAGCAGTAGACGCCCCGCGCGCCGCCCTGGCCGTGGCCGGCCGCCCGGATCCCGGACCGCCGGATGCGCGGCGCGTTCGCCGCCGAGGTCACATGCACGAACATCGCCATGACACGGAAGCGTAGGTGACCCGTGTCATGGCGGCGGGCGGCTCCGGCCCGGCGCGGGGACGGCCGCGCCGCGTGCGGTGACCGGGCGGGGCTCAGGCGGTTCCTGGTCCGTGGCGCCGGGCGGAGCGCGCGCGGGCGGCGCCGTGCGCGTCCCGAAGGAGCCCCAGGACCGTGTCCGTCGTGCGCTCGCCGGGATCGACGACGGACACCCAGCCGAGGGGGCCGTACACCGGGTGGGGCATCACCGTGTCAGCGGCCGCGTGGTCGCGGGGGCGGCCGAGGCTCCGTGGCTCCTCCCCGGTGAGCCGGCGGAACGTCGCACGGTCGACGCGGACGTTCACGCGCCAGCGGCCCGGGGGATCGAGGTCGGAAGCGGTGTCGCCGGGCTGGTCCCTGGTGACGATCGTCCCGTAGGGCTGGGTGTTCCCGGGGACCCGGCCGTCGGGGGCGTAGTAGAAGAAGGCGTCTCCCCACACCTGCTCGGGAAAGTCGCCCCCCGGTCCGGGGAGCAGGACGAGCGCGCCGTCGAGGTGACGCACGGCCGCGATGATCTGTTCCATGCTCGTGTGCATACTCATGGTTCAAGCATCAGCTTCGAGTGCTTCTGTGGGGTTGGCCGGTGGACGAGACCGCGAGCGGAGCCCGGCGAGGACCGCTGAGAACCGTCGATGTCGCCCGGGAGTCGGGCTACTCGCCGCAGCAGGTGCGCGACCTGGAGCGGCTGGGCGTCATCCCGCCGGCCGCCCGGGCGGGCAACGGCTACCGCTCCTACACGCCGGTTCACGTCCACGCCCTTCGCGCGTATCGAGGGCTCGCCGCAGCCGTGGGGCCCGTCGAGGCACGGCGGATGCTGACGGAGCTGCGGGCGGAGACGATCACGACGGCGGCCGCGGAGGTGGGCGCGGTGCACGTGCGGCTCGCCCGGGAACGGGACGAGACGCTGCGCGCCCAGCGGGCCCTGCGGGCGATCCAGGGGGAGACGGACCCGCCCGGGGCCGAGCGGGAGGGCGACGCGATGACGATCACGCAGTTGGCCGCGGCGCTCGGCGTGCGTGCCTCGACGCTCCGGTTCTGGGAGCAGGAAGGGCTCGTCGTCCCCGAGCGGGTGACGTCCCTGCGAGCACGTCGATACGGCCTTCCGGCGATCAGAGCGGCCCGGATCGTCGCGGCCCTCCGGGCCGCCGGCTACGGCATTCCCGAGGTACGCGACCTCGTGGCCGCCCTGGACCGGCTCGACGGCCCAGGAGAGACCGAGCACATCCTGCGGCGACGTCTCGACCAGATCGCCACGCGGACCGTGGCACTGCTGCGGGCTGGCGCGGACCTGGCAGCCGTCGTCACCGCCGCGGGGGAGGAGCCGACCGCCCGATAGACGTCCGCGATCGCCTCGTGCCGGACTCAGCCGGCCGGAGGGCGCTCCGCCGTCCCGGCCCCGCTCCCGGCATGCTCCGGCTGTTGCGCGCCGTGGCCGCCGGGGTGGCGCACGGCGAAGAGGTAGCCGACGGCGAGGGCGATGGCCATGCCGTAGAAGACCCACTGGTTGGCCTGGGCGAAGTCCGTCTGGATGGCCTGCATGGCGTCCCGTGTGGCCTCCGCCGCCTGGCCGCTTCCGGTGGGCGGGGTGGAGTCGCCGTGCCCGGAGACGGACTCGCTGATGCTGCGGGCGACGTCGTGCGCCACGTCGGAGGAGATCCCGCGGGCCCGCAGGGTGTCCACCACGTTCTCCGTCATGACCCGCGTCAGGATGGTGCCGAACACGGCCATGCCGACGCTCGCCGCGTAGTTGCGCACCGTCTGGGTGATGCCGGTGACCTCCCCGTACGACGGGCCGATGGCCCGGTTCACGGCGTCGGTGGAGGCGGGCGCGAGGATGAACCCGATGCCCGCTCCCGCCATGGCCGCGTAGGGCCACTGGTCGTGCATCGAGAGGTCGGTGAGCTTGTTCGCCCACAGGGCGAAGCCCACGGCGCCGACGACGCATCCGATCTTCAGAGCGGGGCGGGCGCCCTTCTTGTCGAGGATCCGGCCGCCCCACTGGGAGGCGAGGGCGAAGCCGGCGAAGAAGTACAGCAGGAACAGCGCCGCCTGGTTCGGCGAGGCGCTGAGGGACACCTGGGCGTACACGGAGGAGAAGAAGAACACCGGGACGAAGGCCAGCATCGCGAAGAACAGCACGGCCACGTCCATCGAGAACGCCTTGTCCTTGAACACCCTCAGATCGACCAGAGGATGCTCGACGCGCTGTTCGAACCGCACGAAGACGTACAGCACCGCGAGCCCGCCGAGGATGCACAGCCACGTCGCCGCGCTCGCCCAGCCCCACGACCACGCCTGCTGGAAGCCGAGGACGCTCAGGCCCATGCCGACGGCGATGAGCACGGCGCCCCGCCAGTCCAGGGTGCCACCGCGCCGCCGGTCGGCGATGTGGGCGAGCGCCGTCAGCACCAGCGCCACGATCGCCACGGGGACGTTGACCCAGAAGACGGCCCGCCAGGTCCACGAGGCCGTGAGCCAGCCGCCCAGCAGCGGCCCGATCGCGGTCAGCGCGCCGGAGATCCCGAAGAAGAGGGCGAGGGCGCGGCCGCGCCTCTCGACCGGGAACACGGCCACCACGACGGCCAGCGCGGCCGGGAACAGCAGGGCCGCGCCGAAGCCCTGGACGCCGCGGAAGACGATGAGCCAGGTCTGCGCGAAGTCCCCGGAGGGCACGCATCCGCACAGCACCGAGGCCACGACGAACACCAGGGTGCCGATCATGACCACGCGCCGGGGACCGTACAGGTCGGCGAGCCGGCCGCCCAGGGCGAAGAAGGCGGCGAGGGCCAGCAGATAGGCGTTCACGACCCACTGCATGCCCGAACTCGTGAGACCGAGCTCCCGGACGATGTCCGGGGCGGCGATGGAGACGATGGTCTGGTCGATGAAGGTCATCGCCACCGCGAACATCATCGCCGCGAGGGCCACGGTCTGGTTCGGAGCCCGCGGGGGACTCCCGGTCTCTGCTGCTCCGGGCCCCGAACCGGATGCCGGTTGGTTGCTCACCCTGACCAGTGTGATCCCGACCGGGGAGCTCCGCATCGCGTGGAGGTGGTGGGCGGGAGCGGAGCGGGCCGTCAAGCGGTGCCGGCGGCGCGGCTCCGTGAGGCCGTCAGCCGGGCCTCCGCCCGGTCCAGGAGGGTGTCCAGCACGATCGGATAGGCGCTGAGATTCATCCGGTCCGCCAGCAGACGCGAGGTGGCGGCGATGTGCGGATGGGTCTCGGAGGGGAGGCGGGCGTACGTGGAGGTCCACATGGACTCGTCGGCCTGCCTGGCGTCGTCCTTGACGGCCAGCGCACCCGCGTCGAGCGAGGCGAAGGCCAGCGCCAGGTCGATGAAGGCGTGGTACAGGCTCACGGCCTCCGTGTCACCGAACCCCACACCGCGCAGGATGCCCAGGATGGTCTCGTCCACCTCGATCTCCCGGGGACGGCCGGTGACGCGGCTGGCGGTCAGCAGAGCGGCCTGGGGGTGCGCGAGGTAGGAGGCGTGGATGGCCAGACCCAGCGCGCGCAGGTCGGGACGCCAGCTCCCGGTGGCCGTCCAGCTGTCCAGGGCCCGCCCCATCAGCTCCTCGCCGATGGCCCGGGTGAGCCCGTCGAGGCCGGCGAAGTAGCGGTACACCGTGCTGGGGTCCGCGCCGAGGGCGGCGCCGAGCCTTCGGGCGGTCAGCCCGGCAGTCCCGTGCTCGCGCAGCATCCGCAGCGCCGTCTCCACTATGTGCTTCTCCGACAGGACGGTGCCCTGCCGGGTCGGCCGCCGCCGTCGCCGTTCCGCCTCCGGAACCACCTTCTTCGGCATCCCTGCACCACCTCGTCACCCTTATGCCAACGCCGTAGACTTTAACCGCCGGGTTCGTGTTGCATCGAGGCGTTCCCGGGTTCTCGCCGGGACGATCTCGACGAATGGTGTGTGACATGCGTGTACTTCTCGTGGGTGCGGGCGGTGTCGGAACCGCCGTCACCCGCATCGCGGCCCGACGTGCCTTTCTCACCCACATGGTCGTGGCCGACTACGACCCGGCCCGCGCGGAGGCCGCCGTGGCCGCGCTGGACGACCGGGAGGGCCGCTTCAGCGCCCGCCGCGTGGACGCCTCCGACGAGTCGGCGGTCCGCCGGCTCCTGGAGGAGGAGAACTGCGACGTACTGCTGAACGCCACCGACCCCAGGTTCGTGATGCCCCTGTTCGAGGCGGCGCTCGCCGCGGGCACGCACTACGTCGACATGGCGATGTCGCTGTCCGTGCCGCACCCGACCGCGCCCTACGAGCAGTGCGGAGTCAAGCTCGGCGACGAGCAGTTCGCGCGCGCCGGGGCCTGGGAGAAGGCCGACCGCCTCGCCCTCGTCGGCATGGGCGTGGAGCCGGGCCTGTCGGACGTGTTCGCGCGGTACGCGGCGGACGAGCTCTTCGACGACATCGAGGAGCTCGGCGTCCGTGACGGCGCGAACCTCACGGTGGAGGGATACGACTTCGCGCCCTCCTTCAGCATCTGGACCACCATCGAGGAGTGCCTCAACCCGCCCGTCGTCTACGAGAAGGGGCGCGGCTGGTTCACCACGGCTCCCTTCAGCGAGCCGGAGGTCTTCGACTTCCCCGAGGGCATCGGCCCGGTGGAGTGCGTGAACGTCGAGCACGAGGAGGTCCTCCTCATGCCGCGCTGGGTGGACGCGCGCCGGGTCACCTTCAAGTACGGCCTCGGCGACGACTTCATCGCCAAACTGAAGACCCTCAGCGCCCTGGGGCTCGACTCGACGGCCAAGGTCACCGTGCCCGGGCCGGACGGCCCGGTCCAGGTCTCCCCGCGCGACGTGGTCGCCGCCTGCCTGCCCGACCCGGCCACGCTGGGCGACCGCATGAAGGGCAAGACCTGCGCGGGCACCTGGGTCAAGGGGACGAAGGACGGCGCGGCGCGGGAGGTGTACCTGTACCACGTCGTCGACAACGAGTGGTCGATGCGCGAGTACGGTTCCCAGGCCGTGGTCTGGCAGACCGCCCTGAACCCGGTGATCGCCCTGGAGCTGATCGCCGACGGCACGTGGAAGGCCGCCGGCGTCCTCGGCCCCGAGGCGCTGCCCGCCCGGCCGTTCCTCGACCTCCTCGGCGCGTACGGATCGCCCTGGGGCCTGCGCGAGGAGCGCTGACCCTGGGGCCGCCGCCGTCTGTGGCGGAGGGCGCCGACGGCGGGCAGGGAGAGGGTGGTGGGCGCGGGTGGTTTCCTCACCACCCGGCCCACCACCCTCTTCCCACAGGTCGCCGTGGACGGGCTAGCGGTCGCGGACGGTCCGGAATCCGGTCGGGGGGCTGACGGGTTGCGCCGGGGCGGAGCCCCGCGGTCGGCCGCGCGGGTGCTCGCGGACGGGGGAGACCGTCCACTCGGGCCGCGGCCTTCCGTACGCGGCGGCGCTCAGGAGGCGCTGGACGGCTCGGGAGCGGTTCGCCAGCCTGAGCCGCCGACCCTGCCGTGGCCACCAGTCCAGGACCTTGAGGAACGCGGAGTCGCAGAAGGTGACCTGGGCGGTGTCCAGGACGAGCCCGGTGCGGCCGTGGTCGGCCGCCGAGGCCAGCAGGGCGCGGAGCGGACTGACGCTCAGGTGATCGATCTCGCCGGCGAGATGGACGACCAGGGTGCTGCCGAGGGTGGTGCAGCCGACGACGACTATCTCGCCGGGCGCGGCGTCCGCGCCCGAGTCGTGCACGACGGGAGGGGCGGGAGTGTCGAGGAGAACGGTCAGTATCGGAGCTGTGCTTGCGGTACTCACATCCCCTCCAACGCCCTCCGCCCGGCGGCGGGCACGCTGCCGGGCGGCCGTTCACCCCAACTGACCAGCAGCGATCCCCGGAAAGAGGGAAAAGTGCGTCCGCTGGAATCCGCTGCGCGGCGGAGCCCGCGCGCCTCAGCGCCCTTCGCCCGCCGGCGCTCCCGGCAGTGAGGCGCGGAGCAGGGCCGCTTCCTCGTCGAGGTGGCGGAGCAGGGCTTCCAGGGCGGGGGTGCGGGTGCGGTGGGCGGCCTCGGTGACGCCCACCGTACGGCCGACGGAGGGGAGCTCGACGGGCAGGGCGGCGAGGTGTTCGTCGTCGCGGAGGACCAGCTCGGGCAGGAGCGCCACCATGTCCGTCTGGAGCAGCAGGGCCCGCATGGTCAGGATCGACGTGCACTCGACCCGGTCGACGGGGAGCGAGAGGCCCCGGTCGACGAAGAGGGCTGCCAGCTCCTGCCGCAGGGCGGTCTGCTCGACGGGCAGGATCCAGGGATGCCCGAGGGCTTCGGTGAGCGTGACCTCCGGCCGGCCGCCACCGCCGGGCCGTGCCGCGTCGAGGAGGGGGTGCCCGGCCCGTACCGCGAGCCGGATGGGCTCGCGGTAGAGCACGCGCTGGCGTACCCGCTCGCCCCCTTCGCCGTCGCCCGGAACGGCCCCCACCCGCCCGACGATGACGTCGAGTTCGCCGCCGAGCAGCGCGGGGTGGAGGACGTCCGGCGTGCCCTCCCGGACCACGACGGTCAGCCTGGGGCGCTCGCGCTTCAGCCGGGCGACGGCACGGGGGAGCAGCACGTTGGCCCCCGCGAGAAGGGTGCCCACGGTGACCGTGCCGTCCCGGCCCTGCCGCAGCCCCGTGAGGTGCTCCTCGGCACGCCGCACCTCGGCCACCACCGCGCGGGCGTGGCCGACGAGCGCCTCGCCGTAGACGGTGGGGAGCATGCCGCGCGGGACGCGGGTGAAGAGCGGCAGCTCGGCGACCGTCTCCAGCTCGCGCAGGGTGCGGGTCGCGGCGGGCTGGGTGAGGTGCAGCGATTCGGCGGCGCGGACGACGCTTCCGTGCTCGTACACCGCGATCAGCAGGGTCAGGTGCCGGAACTTCAGCCGGCCGTCCAGGAGATCCACGCCCAGGGCTCCTTCCGCGGGACAAACCCTCACCCCGCATACCGATTTCGCTATACCTCATGCATCGATCGGCATTGGATCGGCATAGCTGAGTGGGCGCACTATACCGACACGCCCCGGGGGCGAGTTTCGGACAGTCCCCGGCTCAGCAACGGAGGTCTGCAAGGTGAGTTCACCCGTGCGGCATTACGTAGGAGGCGGGTTCGACGCGTCCGGCGTGCCGTTCCCGCTCGTCGACCCGGTCACCGGGCGCGTCGTCGGCGAGGTGCCGGAGGCGAGCCGGGAGCTGGTCGACCGGGCGGTGGGCGCGGCCCGCGAGGCGCTGCGCGGGCCGTGGGCCGGCTGGAGCCCGGCGGAGCGGTCCCGACTCCTGCACCGGATCGCCGACGGCATCGAGCGGCGCTCGGAGGAGTTCACGACCGCCGAGTGCGCCGACACCGGCAAGCCCCGCGAGCTGGCCTCGACCGTCGACATCCCGCGCGCCGTCGCCAACTTCCGGGCCTACGCCGACCTCCTGACCGGCCGCCACGAGCACTCGTGGCACACCCCGACCCCCGACGGACGCGGCGCCCTCAACTACACGGTGCACAAGCCCCTGGGCGTCGTCGCGGTCATCTCCCCGTGGAACCTGCCGCTGTTGCTCCTCACCTGGAAGGTCGCACCGGCCCTGGCCACCGGCAACACCGTCGTCGCCAAGCCGTCCGAACTCACCCCCGGCACCGCATGCCTGCTCGCCGAGGTGATGGAGGAGGCGGAGGTCCCGGCGGGCGTCTTCAACCTCGTCCACGGCCGGGGCGCCGACGCCGCGGGCCAGTGGCTGACCGAGCACCCCGGCGTGGACGCGGTCGCCTTCACCGGCGAGTCCCGCACCGGATCCACGATCATGCGGGCGGCGGCGGCCCGGCTCGCCCCCGTCTCCTTCGAGCTCGGCGGGAAGAACGCCGGCCTCGTCTTCGCCGACGCGGACCTCGACGAGGCCGTGGCCGGCACGCTCCGCTCCTCCTTCACCCACAGCGGCCAGGTCTGCCTCTGCACCGAGCGCGTGTACGTGGAGCGGCCGGTCTTCGACGCGTTCGCCGCCGCCCTCGCCGCCGGGGCGAAGGAACTCACCGGCTACGGACCGATGATCTCCGCCGCCCACCGCGACAAGGTCCGCGGCCACCTCGCCCGCGCCGCCGCCGACGGGCAGGTGCTGGCCGGCGGAGGAGTCCCGTCCTTCGGGGACGCCCGCGACGGCGGCTTCTGGGTCGAACCCACCGTGCTCACCGGCCTCCCGGAGGACCACCCGGCGGTACGGGACGAGATCTTCGGCCCCGTCGTGCACCTGGCGCCCTTCGACACCGAGGCGGAGGCGCTCGCGCTCGCCAACGCCGGCCCGTACGGCCTCGCCGCCACCGTCTGGACCGGCGACGTGCGCCGGGCCCACCGGGTCGCCCCCGCCCTCGACGTCGGCATCGCGTGGGTCAACACCTGGAACCTGCGCGACCTGCGCACCCCCTTCGGCGGGGTGAAGGCGTCCGGCATCGGGCGCGAGGGCGGCGACCACTCGCTGGACTTCTTCTCCGAACCGATGAATGTGTGCGTGAAGCTGTGACGACGACCCACGAGGCCACCCCGCACGCGAGCGAGGCGGTGACGGCCGCCGCCGACCGCCTCGACCGCGCCCGGCGCACCGGCGTCCCCTGCGACCCGGTACGCGACCTTCTGCCGCCCGGGGACCTCGACGCCGCCTACGCCGTCCAGGCCCTCCTCACCGGGCGCCGGCTCGCCGGGGGCCGCCGGACCACCGGCTGGAAGGTCGGCCTCACCTCGCCGGCCGTCCAGCGCCAGCTCGGCGTCGGCACACCCGACTTCGGCGCCCTCCTCGACGACACCGCCGTCCCCGACGGCGAGGAGCTGCCCTGGGGCGCGGTCCTCCAGCCGAAGGCGGAGGCCGAGGTGGCGCTCGTCCTGGAGCACGACCTCCTCCACGAGCGGCACACCGTCGCCGACGTGATCCGCGCGACCGCCTTCGCGCTGCCCGCCGTCGAGATCGTCGGCAGTCGCGTCCGCGACTGGGACATCACGGCCGTCGACACCGTCGCCGACAACGCCTCCAGCGGCGCGTACGTCCTCGGCACCCGCCCGGTCCTCCTGCGCGACCTCGACCTGCGGACCGCAGGCATGGTCCTGGAACGCCGCGGCGAACCCGTCTCGACCGGCGCGGGCGTCGCCTGCCTCGGCAACCCGCTGCACGCCGCCGTCTGGCTCGCCGACACCCTCGTCCGCCTCGGCCGGCCGCTGCGCGCCGGGGACACCGTCCTCACCGGGGCGCTCGGCCCCATGGCCGAAGTGGCCCCCGGCGACGTCCTGGAGGCCCGCATCGACGGACTCGGCACGGTCCGCGCGGCCTTCGGCCGGGCGGCCGCCGAGGCCGGCGCCCGATGAACCCCACCGCCCCCCGACGCAGGCGCCCGATGAACCCCACCGCCCCCGAAGGACGCGCCCGATGAACCCCTCCCACTCGCAAGGAGGCGCCCGATGAATTCCACCGCCCTCGCCGAACGCCTCGACGCCGCCGCCCGCGACGCCCGCCCCCTCCCCGGCGGCACCACCGGCCTCACCGACGCCGACACCGACGCCGCCTACGCCGTTCAGCGGGCCCTGGTCGCCCTCCGCCTCTCCCGCGGCGAACGACCCACCGGCGTCAAACTCGGCTTCACCAGCCTCGCGAAGATGCGCCAGATGGGCGTCGCCGACCTGATCCACGGACGGCTCACCGACCGCATGGAGGTCCCGGACGGCGGACGCCTCGACACCTCCGGCCTCATCCACCCGCGCGTCGAACCCGAGCTCGCCTTCCTGCTCGGCGCGGAACTGGCCCCCGGCGGCGACCCGGCCGCCGCCGTCGCCGGCGTCGCCCCCGCCCTGGAGGTCATCGACTCCCGCTACGACGGCTTCCGCTTCTCGCTGCCCGAGGTCATCGCCGACAACACCTCCGCCGCCGCGTACGCCACCGGCCCCTGGACCCGGCCCGAAGCCCTCGGCGGTCCGCGCGCCCTCGCCAACCTCGGCGTCGTCCTCGAACTCGACGGCCGCCCCGCCGAGACCGGCTCCACCGCAGCCATCCTCGGCGACCCGCTGCGCGCCCTCGCCGCCGCGGCACGGCTCGCCGGCCCGCTCCCCGCCGGGACGGTCGTCCTCGCCGGAGCGGCGACCGCCGCCGTACCGCTGCCGCCCGGCGCCCACGTGCGGGCCACCGTCGCCCGGCTCGGCGCGGTCCGCCTCACCACCGAGGAGGCCAGGTGATCGTCCCCGGCGCGGCCCCGCCGCGCGGCCGCTTCCCGCACCTGAGGCGCGCGGGCGACCTGGTCTTCGTCTCCGGCACCAGCTCCCGCCGCCCCGACGGCACCTTCGCCGGTGCGAGCGCCGACCCGATGGGCGTCACCGACCTCGACATCCGGGTCCAGACCCGGGCCGTCCTCGACACCGTCGACGGCCTCCTCGCCGCCGCCGGCGGAAGCCTCCGCGACCTCGTGTCGATCACCGCCTACCTCGTCAGCATGAACGACTTCGGCGGCTACAACGAGGTCTACGGCGAGTACTTCGACGAGACCGGACCCACCCGGACGACCGTCGCCGTCCACCAGCTGCCCCACCCCCACCTGCTGATCGAGATCAGCGCGGTGGCCCACCTCCCGCACGACAAGGACACGCACCGATGAACCTCAGACCGTTCAACCTCCAGGCGTGGATCGAGGAGCACCGCCACCTGCTGAAGCCGCCCGTCGGCAACGTGCAGATCTGGCAGGACGCCGACCTGATGGTGACGGTCGTCGGCGGCCCCAACCGCCGTACCGACTTCCACGACGACCCCATCGAGGAGTTCTTCTACCAGCTCAAGGGCGACATGGTGCTCCGCGTCATGGAGGAGGAGGGCAGGCCGCCGCGCGACCTCCACATCCGCGAGGGCGACGTCTTCCTCGCCCCCGCCCACCTCCGGCACTCCCCGCAGCGCCCCGAGGAGGACAGCATCGGCCTCGTCGTCGAGTTCGCCCGCCCCCAGGGCCACCGCGACGCCTTCGAGTGGTACTGCGTCGAGTGCCACCACCTCGTGCACCGCAGCGAGGTCCAGCTCACCTCCATCGTCGACGACCTGCCGCCCGTCTTCAGCGCCTTCTACGCCGACGAGGCCGCCCGCACCTGCGGCCACTGCGGAGCCCTCCACCCCGGCAAGGACTGGCCCGGGGAACTCCGCCCCCGCACCCGCCGCGACGGGGCGGACGGCGCATGACCGTCGTCGACATCCACGCCCACGTCTTCCCCGAGATCGGCCGCGCCGAGGCCCGCCGCATCACCGGCAGCGACGACGCGCCCTGGCTGCGCACCACCGACGGCCCCGACGCCGGGATGATGATGGCCGGCACCGCCGAGTACCGCCCGGTGCGCCGCACTCTGTGGGACCCGGCCGAACGCGTCGCCGACCTCGACCGGCTCGGCGTCGACGTCCAGGTGCTCTCCAGCACCCCGCTGCTCTTCGGCTACGGACTCGAACCCGCCCGGGCCGCCGACTGGTGCCGCACCGTCAACGCCCACCTCCTGGCGTACGCCGCCCACGCCCCCGACCGGCTCGCCCCGCTCTGCCAGGTGCCCCTCCAGGACACCGAGGCCGCCTGCGAGACGGTCACCGAGGCGATGCGCCAGGGCTTCCACGGCGTCCACATCGGCAACCACCTCGGCGACCGCGACCTCGACGACGGCGCGCTCGTGGAGTTCCTGGCGCACTGCGCCCACGAGGACGCGGCCGTCCTCGTCCACCCGTGGGACCTGCCCTCCGGGCCCCGGTACTCCCGGTACATGCTGGCCTGGCTGGCCGGCATGGCCGGCGAGACCCACCTGACGATCCTCTCGCTGATCCTCTCCGGCGCCTTCGAACGCCTCCCGGCCTCGCTGCGGCTGCTCTTCGCGCACGGCGGCGGCAGCTTCCCGTACCTGCTCGGCCGGGCCGACAACGCCTGGCACCGCCGCGACCTCGTCCGCGCCGACAGCCCCCTGCCGCCGTCCGCGTACACCGACCGCTTCTCCGTCGACTCCGCCGTCTTCGACCCGGGCGCGCTGCGGCTCCTGGTCGACGTGATGGGCGCGGAGCGGGTCCTCCTCGGCTCCGACCACCCCTTCCCGCTCGGCGAGGAGGCCATCGGGCGGCTCGTCCGCGAGAGCGACCTCACCCCCGAGGAGCGGGCCTCCGTCCTCGGCGGCAACGCCGTCCGCTTCTTCGGACTGACCCCCAGGCTCAAGGAGGCCGCGCGGTGAAGGCAGCCGTCATCGGATCGGGCAACATCGGCACCGATCTCCTCATCAAGATCATCCGGGGTGAGGGGCACGTCACCGCCGCCGCCATGGCCGGCATCGACCCCGACTCGGAAGGACTCGCCCGGGCCCGCAGACTCGGCGTCCCCACCACGGCCGACGGCGTCGCCGGACTCATCGCCCTGGACGGCTTCGACGAGATCGACGTCGTCTTCGACGCCACCTCCGCCGCCGCCCACCACCGCAACGCCGCCGCCCTCGCCCCCTACGGCAAGACGCTCGTCGACCTCACCCCGGCCGCCATCGGCCCCTACGTCGTCCCGCCGGTCAACCTCGACCAGCACCTCGGCGAGACGAACGTCAACATGGTCACCTGCGGCGGCCAGGCCACCGTCCCGATCGTCGCTGCCGTCTCCGCCGTCACCCCCGTCCACTACGCGGAGATCGTCGCCTCCATCGCCTCCCGCTCCGCCGGACCCGGCACCCGCGCCAACATCGACGAGTTCACCGAGACCACCTCCCGCGCCCTCGAAGAGGTCGGCGGCGCCGCCCGGGGCAAGGCGATCATCGTCCTCAACCCGGCCGAACCCCCGCTGCTCATGCGGGACACCGTCCACTGCCTCGTCGGCGACGCCGACACCGACCGCGTCACCGCCTCCGTGCACGCCATGGCCGCCTCCGTCGCCGCCTACGTCCCCGGCTACCGGCTCAAGCAGGAACCCCAGTTCCGCACGCTCCCCGCCGACGACCCGCTCGTCCGCCTCGGCTCCGGGGCGCGGCTCCTCGTCTCCGTCTACCTGGAGGTCGAGGGCGCCGCCCACCACCTCCCCGCCTACGCCGGAAACCTCGACATCATGACCGCCGCCGCGCTGCGCACCGCCGAGCGCCTGGCCGAACGGAGCCGGAACCGATGAACCGGGTCTACCTCCAGGACGTCACCCTCCGGGACGGCATGCACGCCGTCTCCCACCGCTACACCCTCGACCAGGTCAGGGCCATCGCCGCCACCCTGGAGGCGGCCGGCGTCGACGCCGTCGAGGTCGCCCACGGCGACGGCCTCGCCGGCTCCTCCGTCACCTACGGGCCCGGCGCCCACACCGACTGGGAGTGGCTGGAGGCCGCCGCCGGCGTCCTCGACCGGGCCCGCCTCACCACCCTGCTGCTGCCCGGCATCGGCACCGCCCACGACCTGCGCCGCGCCCACGCCCTCGGCGTCACCTCGATCCGGATCGCCACCCACTGCACCGAGGCCGACATCTCCGCCCAGCACATCGGGCTCGCCCGCGAACTCGGCATGGACGTCTCCGGCTTCCTGATGATGTCCCACCTCGCCCCGCCCGCCGAACTCGCCGCCCAGGCGCGCCTGATGGAGTCGTACGGCGCCCACTGCGTGTACGTCACCGACTCCGGCGGCCGGCTCACCATGGACGGCGTCCGCGACCGGGTCCGCGCCTACCGCGACGTCCTCGACCCGGCCACCGAGATCGGCATCCACGCCCACCACAACCTCGGCCTGGGCGTCGCCAACAGCATCGTCGCCGTCGAGGCCGGCGCCCACCGCGTCGACGCCTCCCTCGCCGGCCAGGGCGCCGGCGCCGGCAACGCGCCCCTCGAACCCGTCGTCGCCGTCCTCGACCTCATGGGCATCGCGCACGGCTGCGACCTCTTCCCCCTGATGGACGCGGCCGAGGAACTCGTCCGCCCCACCCAGGACCGGCCCGTCCGCGTCGACCGGGAGACCCTCACCCTCGGCTACGCCGGGGTGTACTCCAGCTTCCTGCGACACGCCGAGACCACCGCCGCCCGCCACGGCCTCGACACCCGCGACCTGCTCGTCGAGGCGGGCCGCCGCCGCCTCGTCGGCGGCCAGGAGGACCTCCTGACGGACATCGCCCTCGACCTCACCCGCCACGCCGAAGCCCCCGGAAGCCCCGAAGCCCCCGTCCCCGGAGCCCTCGTTCCCGGAGCCCTCGTTCCCGGAGCCCTCGTTCCCGACGCCCCCGCCCCCGCCGTCCCCGGAGCACCCGCATGACGCACGAACTCACCGCCCGCGCCGCCGCCCTGGACGCCGCCGACCCGCTCGCCGCCGTCCGGGACCGCTTCCTCCTCCCCGAGGACGTCGTCTACCTCGACGGCAACTCCCTCGGCGCCCTGCCCGCCGCCGTCCCCGCAGCCGTCGAGGACGCCGTCCACCGCCAATGGGGCACCGACCTCATCCGCTCCTGGAACGCCAATGGCTGGTGGGACGCCCCCGTCCGCACTGGCGACGCCGTCGGCCGCCTGATCGGCGCCGCCCCCGGCCAGGTCGTCGCCGGTGACTCCACCAGCGTCCAGCTCTTCAACACCCTCCTCGCCGCCGCCCGGCTCCGCCCCGGCCGCCGCCTCCTCCTCACCGACCCCGACCACTTCCCGACCGACCAGTACATCGCCGACTCCGTCGGCCGGCTCCTCGGCCTCGACGTGCGCCGCGTCCCGGCCCGCGACGCCGCCGACGTGCTCGCCGCCGAGTCCGGGAACGTCGCCGTCGCCGCGTACGCCCCCGTCGACTACCGCACCGGCGAGCTCCACGACATGGCCGCCCTCACCGCCGCCGCCCACGCCGCCGGCGCCCTCGTCCACTGGGACCTGTGCCACGCGGCCGGCGCCCTGCCCGTCGAACTCGACGCGATCGAGGCCGACTTCGCCGTCGGCTGCGGCTACAAGTACCTGTCGGGCGGACCGGGCGCCCCGGCCTTCGCGTACGTCGCCCGCCGCCACCAGGACACGTTCGACCACCCCCTCACCGGCTGGCACGGACACGCCGAACCGTTCGCCATGGCCGGCACCTACACACCCGCCCCGGACATCACCCGGGCCCGCGTCGGCACCCCCGCCCTCCTCTCCCTGCTCGCCCTGGAGGCCGCGCTCACCGCCTTCGACGGCGTCGAGATGAAGACCGTCCGGGACAAGAGCCTCTCCCTCACCGGCTTCTTCCAGGAGTGCGCCGACTCGCTCCTCGACGGCCTCGGCTTCACCCCGGCCACCCCGCGCGACCCCGACCGGCGCGGCAGCCAGGTCGCGCTGCGCCACCCCGAGGCGTACCCCCTCGTCGCCGCGCTCACCGCCCGGGGCGTCATCGGCGACATGCGCGCCCCCGACCTCCTGCGCTTCGGCTTCAACGCCCTGTACGTCACCCACGCGGACGTCCTGCGCGCGGTCCGCGAGCTCCGCGACATCGCGGTCACCGGCGCCCACCGCGCCCCCGCGTTCCAGTCCCGCCCGACCGTCACCTGACCCCCGCCCCCGTCCCCGTCCCCGCCCCCGTCCCCTCCCTCTCCCCGCGCACCCCGCAGCCCCCGAAAGGACCGTCCATGCGCCTCACCCGCGGAACCACGGTGCTCGCCACCCTCGTCGCGGCCGCCGCCACGGCCACGCTGCTCGCCCCCGGCATCTCCGCCACGCCCGTCGCCGCCGCCCCGACCGACCCGGACGTCCGCGAGGTCTGCGCCGACCGCCGCCCCGGGCCGGCCGACCCCGGCGCGTACGGGATGCAACTCGACGGCACGTTCCGCCACCCCTCCCTCACCCCCGTCGACGAGGAGTCCGACCACCCCTTCCCCGGCCGCGCCGACCAGTACGACACCCGCGCCTACATCAAGAACATGAAGGTCGAAGCCGCCTACGAGGGAACCGACTTCACTCCCGACTACTTCCACACCTGGCAGAACGTCGTCGACTTCCACGGCCGCCGCTACCTCTTCCAGTACGACCGCTCCGAAGGCCGCGTCTACGACATCACCGACGTCAGGAAGGTCAAGGTCGTCGAGAAGCTGAGCCGTGAGGACGTCGACGGCGACGAGACCCGCGCCAACGGCGACTGGGCCGCGCACGACTACTGGGGCGCCTCCACGATCCAGTGGAGCCGCAAGCTCGGCGCGTACGTCATGGTCCAGAGCTTCGAGAGCAAGCGGCAGATCTCCGAACTCTCCGACCACCCGCCGCTCGACAAGTACAACAACCCCGACGGGGTGCGGAAGCTGCGCGCCAAGCCCGGACTCAAGGGCTTCAAGGTCTACCGCCTCGACGGACCGCGCAAGAAGGACTGGAAGCTCCTCGCGACCGTCTCCACCGACGCCACCCAGAAGGACCCGCTGCGCAGCGACCCCGCCACCGCCCAGCAGGGCTCCGGCTCCATCGACGTCCCCCACTGGACCGGCGAGAAGTACATGTTCCTCGCCACGGCCCCCGACGACACCTACTCCGGCACCGAGTACCCGACCAACCTGCACTCGGCCGGCTACCAGTCCTGGGACATGTCCGACCCCGCCCACCCGAAGCTCCTCGACACCTGGCACCTGCCCGGCCAGCGCACCGGCGAGGACGCTGCCTACCGGGAGAACCCGCGCTGCGGGAACCGCACGAGCTGGATGGGTGCCCGGATGCCGCTCTTCCTCCCCAAGCCCGTGGAGAAGGGCGGGCGTTACGCCTTCGCCGCGATGGGCGGGTACGGCCTCACGGTGCTCGACGTCTCCGACCCCGCGCACATGCGGACCGTCGGCCACCTCGACCTGCCCGCCTCGGTCGCGGGCACCGAGGGCGACAACATCGACGTCTCCCAGTACGAGAAGACCGGGATGATCTACTACTCGGGCTACCCGCTGACCGAGGACTGTTACGAGCCCTACAAGGACGTCTACCAGATCGACGTCCGCGACCCCGCCCGGCCGCGCGTCGTCGGCGCGCTGCCCCGCCCCGTCCCGCCGAAGGCGTCCGGTCTCACCGACTACTGCCAGCGGCGCGGCAGCTTCGGTCCCAAGCGCACCGGCTACTACACCAACCCCGGCAAGCACGACGCCGGCCTCCTCGGCTACGGCTTCTACAACGCCGGCGTCCAGTTCTTCGACGTCTCCGACCCGGCCGACCCGGAGATCTCCGCGTACTTCGTGCCCAAGGCGTACGGCCGGGACACCGCCGAGTACGCGTACGGCAACCAGACCCACGGCGTCTACGTGGAGTGGGACCGCAACATCGCCTGGGCCCTGACCAACCACGGCATCTACGCCCTCTCGTCGAAGGTCCTCGGCAAGCCCGACCTCGACGCCCCCGCGAAGCCGTTCCGCACCAGCGAGTTCTGACCGCTCCCCGCCCCCCGAGGCACCACCCCCGCCCCGTCCCCGCCCCGCCCCCGCGCAGAAGGGTCACCCCGCCATGACCGCAGCCGGCGAATCCGCGCCCCCCGCTCCCTCCTCCACCGACGGAACCGACGCCGACGAGGCCGCCAGACCGGCACCCGGCGGCGAGGGCGGCCTGGTCCGCTCCCTCACCCACCGCCAGACCACCATGATCGGACTGGGCTCCGCGCTCGGCACCGGCCTCTTCCTCGGCTCCGGGTCCGCGATATCCGTCGCCGGACCCGCCGTGATCGTCTCGTACGTCATCGGCGCCGTGCTCGTCGCGATCATCGCCGTCCTGCTCGGCGAGATGTCCGCCGCCCACCCCGTCCAGGGCTCGTTCGGCACCGTCGCCCACCGCTACCTCGGCCCCTGGGCCGGCTTCCTCAGTCGCTGGCTGTACTGGTTCAGCGCCGTCGTCGTCATCGGCACCGAGGTCGTGGCCTCGGCCCTCTACATCCGCTGGTGGTGGCCCGAGGTGCCGATGTCGGCGGCCATCCTCGTCATCGCGGCGGTGGTCCTCGCCGTCAACGTCATCAGCGTGAAGTCCTTCGGCACCACCGAGTTCTGGCTCTCCACCGTCAAGGTCGTCGCGCTCTGCGCCTTCATCCTCTGCGCCGCCCTGCTCGTCGTCTTCGGCCTGCCGGACACCGAGGCCACCGGCTTCGCGCACCTCACCGACGACGGCGGCTTCCTCCCGCACGGGGCGAGCTCCATCTGGCTGGCCATGTCGATCGTGATGTTCGCCTACGCCGGCTTCGAGGTCGTCGCCATCGCCTCCGCGGAGGCGGCCGACCCGCAGCGCACCATCCGCACCGCCATGCGGCAGCTCGCCTGGCGCCTCGCCTTCTTCTACCTGCTCTCCATCACCCTCGTCCTCGCCCTCATCCCGTGGCGGACCCTGGCGGGCGGCGACGGCAGCGTCGAGTCCAGCCCGTTCGTCCGCGTCTTCACCGAGGTCGGCGTGCCCGCCGCGGCGACCGTCACCAACGCGGTCGTCCTCATCGCCGCCATGTCCGCCGCCAACGCGCACCTCTACGGAGCCTCCCGGCTGCTCCACTCCCTCGGGAGCGACGGGCTCGCCCCCGCCCCGCTGGCCCGGCTCAGCCGGCGCGGCGTCCCCGCGGCCGCCCTCGCCGCCTCCACCCTGGGCATCGCGGTGGCGGCGCTCCTCGCCTTCTACGACGTCAGCGGGCTCTTCGGCATCCTGATGTCGATCGCGATCTTCGCGGTGCTGCTCGTGTGGCTGCTGATCCTCGCCTCGTACGTCGCCTTCCGCCGCCACCGGAACGCGCACCCGGAGGAGTTCACCGGCTTCAGCATCCCCGGCGGCGACAAGCTCGCGGTCCTCGCCACGATCGGGGTCCTCGCGGTGGCGGCGACGGCGGTGGAGGTCCCCGACATGCGCCAGGCCGCCGGCATCGGCCTCGCGTTCACCGCCGTCCTCCTGGTCTGTCACGCGGTGACGGCCCGGCGCCGGCGCGGTTGACCTCCGCCTCCCGTCTCCCGGGGCCGTGCCGCATCGACGCGGCACGGCCCCCGGGCCGCGTGTGCCGATCCGGGCCGTCACGGAGTCACGCGCCGGCCGGCGCTCCGGCGGCGGCGAGGTGCCGGGCGAGCTCGGCGGGGTGGGTCAGCTGGGGGTAGTGGCCCGCCCCGGCGATCCGGGCCACCGGGAGGTCGACGGCCTCGACCAGCGGGTCCTCCGAGCCCACGACGATCCTGACCGGGACGTCCACCCGCTCCAGCAGGGCCCGCACCTCACGGCGCTCGGCGACGGCCCCGCGCAGGGACGCGGCGACGCGACGCGCCACCCCGGGACGCCCGAGGTCGGCCGCGGCGCTGCGGACCTCCGGTCCTTCGGGGACGCCGAGCAGCGCGGCCAGCCGTGGGGCGGGCATGCGACGGAGCACCGGCGCGGCCAGGACCGAGCGGGCCGGTCGTGAGGCGGGTGCCTGGAGGAACGCGGGGGAGACGAGGACGAGTTCGCCGACGCGGTCCGGGTGGTCGGCGGCGAAGCGGAGGGCGGGTCCGCAGGCCAGGGAGTGAGCGACCAGCACGGGGCGGGTCCGCACCGGGCCCATCAGTTCGGCCAGCCACGCGTCGAGCGGCCGCCCGGAGGGGGCCGAGCGCCCCAGGCCGGGCAGGTCGGGGGCGAGGACGGGGCCCGGGAGGTGGTCGGCGAGGGGAGCCCACAGGTCGGCGTTCATCGGCAGGCCGTGCAGCAGGACGTGGGAGGGGTCGCGCCGGTCGCCGGTCACCCAGGTTTGACCGCCCGCCACGGTGTGGAAGCCGTACGGGCTCCGCCAGGGCGACGCGGAACCGAAGCGGGCGGCCACCAGGTCGTCGGCCCAGGCCCGCAGGGCATCGGTCGCGGGAGGCGCCTCCAGGCCGACGCGCGCGGCGAAGGCCCGGGCGGAGGCCGTCGGGTAGCGGTCGTTCGAGAGGAACGACAGCGTCTCCGGGTCGGCGCCGGTCAGCCGTCGCGGAAGCCGCCGCAGCAGGCCGGCGGGAACGGTCAGGCGGGGTGCCCGTACCCCCATGTGGGCGGCCATCGTGCCGATCAGCTCGGGCAGGAGGGGGGTGTCGTCGTCGAGCACCCAGTAGTGCTCGCCCACGGGCGACGCGGGGATCTCCGCCAGGAACCGCGCGAGGTGGTCGACGGTCGTGATCGGCAGGAAGGTGTCGGAGGCGCCGGGGACGAACGGCAGCCGCCCGTTCCACAGGTCCTCGACCATCGTCGCCAGGCCGATGTACTGGCCCGGCCCGATCACGGTGCTGGGATTGGCGACGGTCAGCGGGACCGACAGCGCCTCGGCGCGGGCCCGGACCGCGCGGTCGGCCTCGATCTTCGACGTCTCGTAGGCGCCCAGCGCGGCGTCGTGCCGGCCGTCGGCCGCGCTCACCCGGTAGCCGGTGATGTGCACGAGCCGGCGCAGCCGCGGCAGCGTGGCGGCCCATTCGAGCACGTGGAGCGCCCCGGTGACGTTGACCGCCCTGGCCTCCCGCTCGCCGAGCCCGAAGGCGAAACGGGCGGCGGCGTTGTAGACGTCCCGGACGTCGGGCAGGTCCGCCAGCGGGCGGGTGATGTCGGCGGTGACGATCTCCAGTCCGCGGGTGTCGACGTCCTGGGAGGCCAGCCAGGGGGTGAGGGTGTCGTTGCGTACCGCCGCCGCCACCCGCTGACCCCGGGCCAGCAGTTCGGCGACGAGGGAACGGCCGATGAAGCCGGTGGCACCGAAGACGATCGCGTCCATGCACACTCCTTAAATAGATCGGTCTACATATTTTTTGGGCCGGTAAAAGGCCCGCCGGGGCGCGGCGGGCCGGAGGGGGCCGGTTCAGTCGAGCAGGGTGCCGATCTGGCGGGCGACCCGGTCCAGGGGCTCCCTGCTGCGGTGCGTGCGGGCCAGCAGGAGCGCGCCCTCGACGAGGGCCAGGACGGTCACCGCGAGGTCGTCGGCGTCCGGGCGGCCGGCCAGGTGTGCGCGCAGCGCGCTCTCCCACGAGGTGTAGACCTCGGAGCACGCCTCCTGGAGCGGGTCGTTGGTGCTGGCCGTCTCCAGGGCGACGGTGGCCACGGGGCATCCCTTGCGCCACCCGGACTCCTCCAGTCGCTCGCCCAGGCGGCGCAGGACGGCTCCGGTGAACTCCGCCGCCGACGTGGCGGACCCGGCCAGGTCCTCCAGGTCGTCCTCGATGGCGCGGCCGGCCCGCTTGACGGACTCGCCGACCAACTGGTCCTTGCCGCCTGGGAAGTGGAAGTACAGCGAGCCGCGAGGCGCGCCGCTGGCCGCGATCACCTGGTTGAGGCCGGCGCCGAGATAGCCGCCGGTCTCGATCAACTCCTGCGTCGCGTCCAGCAGTCGGTCCCGCGTCTCCGCGCCCTTCAGTCCCATGGGGGAACTGTAGACCGATCTACATATTCTCTCAAGGGGGATACGTGGAAGGGCGGCCCGTGGGTGAGCGAGCCCACGCGGCCCGCCCGTCCTCACCGCACCAGGTCGTCCTCCAGACTGATCGCCCGGACGGGGCAGGCGCGGACCGCCTCGCGCACCAGCGGCGCGCCCGCGCCGTCCTCGCGGCCGGGCAGGACGGCACCGAAGCCGTCGTCGTCCTGGGTGAAGACGTCGGGGGAGACCAGGGCGCACTGGCCCGCTCCCATGCAGCGGTCGGGGTCGATGGCGATGTGCACCGCGGGGGTTCCCTTCGTCGTGGGGCCGGATCCGGACCGCGCCCGGGCGTTCACCAGGAGACGGGGAGTTCGAGCATGCCCTGGATCGTGTCGCCCGGCTTGAAAGGGATCTCCTCGGCGGGCGCCGCCAGTCGCAGGCCCGGCAGCCGCCGCAGCAGCGTGCCGAGGGCGATCTCCAGCTCGGCGCGCGCCAGGTTCTGGCCCAGGCACTGGTGGATGCCGAAGCCGAAGGCGACGTGATGCCGGGCCGTGCGCTCCCAGTCCAGGTCGTCGGGGTCGGCGTAGACGGAGCCGTCGCGGTTGATGAGCGAGGTGGAGAACACCACGCCCTCGCCCGCGCGGATGACCGCCCCGTCGGTCTCCACGTCCTCACGGGCCACGCGCAGCATGCCGTCCGCGATCGACAGAAAACGCAGCAGCTCCTCCACGGCCGCAGGCAGCAGGGCCGGATCCGCGCGGAGCTCCGCCATCCGCTCGGGATGGCGGAGCAGCGCGTACGTCCCCAGGGAGATCATGTTGGCGGTGGTCTCGTGCCCCGCGACGAGCAGGATCGTCGCCAGCTGCACCAGCTCCTCGCGGTCGGGACCGCCCTCGCGCGCCTGCCGCGCGACCAGATCGTCGAGGACCCCTTCGCCGGGCCGGGCGCGCTTGCCGTCGATGAGGTCGCCGAGATAGCCCTCCAGCCGGGCCAGCGCGTCCTCGATGTCCTCGCCCGTCGGGCCGCGGAGCAGGCGCCGGGACTGCTCCTCGAAGAAGTCGTGGTCCTCGTACGGCACGCCCAGCAGGTCGCAGATGACGATCGAGGGCACCGGCAGCGCGAACGCGCTCACCAGCTCGGCCGGCGGACCCGCGGCCTCCATGGCATCCAGCAGCCTGTCCACGGTCGCCTGGATCCGGGGGCGCATGCCGTCCGTGCGCTTCAGGGAGAAGCTGGGGATCAGCATCCTGCGCTGGACGTTGTGCTCGGGGTCGTCCCAGCCGAGGAGCGCGGCGCGCCGACGGCTGCGGAGGGCCTGGGCGCGTTCCACGGGGATCGGGAAGTCGGGACGGGTGGAGTCGGTGGACAGGCGCTGGTCGGCCAGGAGGGCCCGGGCGGTCCGGTGTCCGGTGACCAGCCACACCTCCCGGCCGTCCCACAGCGTGACCCGGGACAGGGGGCGGTCCTCGCGCAGCGGATCGTAGGCGGTCGGCGGGTGATAGGGGCAGGAGCGGTTCTGAGGGAAGGCGACGGTCTCGTCCGTGGTCGTCATCAGGGAACCTCGCAGACGTCGGATCATTGGCTCCGGCTTGAACGCCACCCTCCACTACATGCCCCAGGCACCTATCCGGTCTACGCGGAGTTCGGCCAATCCGCCGGAACGGGTGGCACCGTTCCCCCGGGCGAGCGACGGCGCCCGGACGACGCGCGTGACGGCGCCCCGGCGGCGCGTGCGAGGGCGCGTGCCGGCGGGGGTGCGTGACGGCGGGGGCGCCCGGCAGCCGGTCGTACGGCGGGTTCCGCCGCGGCGGGAGATGCTGGGGGCATGCCTGGCGCGCTCCCGCGACGGCCCTCGCCCGCCTATCGGACGGCGGGGCGGAGGGCGCTGCGCGTCACGATCGCCGCCTCGGCCGGCTTCTACGTCCTCCTCTACGGCCTGGGCTGGTCGGTCGGAGCGACGTACGCCCTGTTCGGCGCGATCGCCATGGCCGGCCTGTCGCACCTCCCCGGCTCCGGCCGTCAGCGCGCCGAGCTGCTGCTCGGTGCCGTGCCGGTGTGCTGGGTGCTGATCACGCTCGGCACGTACCTGTCCGTACGGACCTGGAGCGCCGCCGTCGGCATGCTGGTCGTCGGGTTCACGCTGGCCTTCATGGCGGTCGGAGGACCACGTTTCGCCGGGGCGGCCACGGGCCTGCACCTGATGTACATCCTGCCGTCGTTCCCGCCCTACGCGCCCGGCTCGCTGGGCGAACGGCTCGCGGGGGCGACCTTCGGGATCGCCCTGCTGATCGTCGCGGAGCTGACGCTGCTGCCCGAGCCCGGAGCGCTGCCCTACCGCGAACGGGCCGCCCGGGCCGCCGAGAGCGCGGCGCGCTGCGCCGAGCGGCTGCGGTCGGCGCCGTACACCCTGCCGGAAGACCTGCGCGACACGGCCCGCACCCTCAGCACGGAGCTCCGCTCCTCCCAGGTCCCGGAGGCCGAAAGACCGGCGGGCGCCGGGGTACGGCCGAGGGCGCTGGCCCACGCGGGCCTGGCGACGCGCACCCTGCTCGGCCGGCTGGCGGCGCTGCCGCCGCCCCCGGCGGGCGCGGCGCCACCCGGCGTCGCCGGAGCCGGGGCCGGAGCCACGGAGGATCCCGACGCACTGCGGGCGGTCGCGGACGTGGCGGGGGAGACCGCCGTCAGGCTGCGGGGCGGCACCCCCGACACCCGGGCCCACGCCCGGCTGCGGCGGGTCCGCCGGGCGCTCACCACGGCCGAGGACGTCCGGCCCGCCGCACAGCGCCGCACCGCCGCGCTCCTGGAGGTCACGGACGCGGCGCTCGCCATGTCCACCGCGGCCGACCTCGCCGTACGGGGCCGGGCCGCCGCCGCGCCCGCGCCGGGGCGCTTCTGGTACGCGCGGATGCGGGCCCCGCAGCTGTGGTGGCGGCGCCTGTCGGGCCATGTGGGCGGCCGGTCGGTGTTCTTCCAGAACGCCGTACGGATCAGCCTCGCCCTGGCGGCGGCCCGGCTGATCGCCGGCGTCGACACGCTCCCGCACGGCTTCTGGGTCCTGCTGGCCACCCTGACGCTGACCCGCACGACGGTACGGGAGACCCGGACGACGGTACGCAGGGCGCTCACCGGCACCCTCGTCGGCGCGCTCGTCGCCGCCGGCCTGCTGGCGCTGGTCGGCACCGACATCGAGGTGTACGCGGTGGCCCTGCCGCCGTTGATGCTCGTCACCTTCACGCTGGGGCCGGTGAAGGGTGTCGGGTGGTCGCAGGCGCTGTTCACCGTCGTGGTGGCCCTGGTGTTCGCGCAACTGGCCCCGGCGACCTGGCAGCTCGCCGAGTTCCGGCTGCTCGACGTGGTCACGGGCAGCGCGATCGGCGCGGTGTTCGGCCTGCTGGCCTGGCCGCGCGGCGCCCACGACGAGCTGCGGCGCTCGGTCGCGGTGCTGCTGCGCGTCTCCGCGGAGCTCGTCGTGGCCACGACGGCCCGGACCGCGGCGGGCGGACGGCGCGTGCCCGTGCCCTCCGCGCCCGGCAGCAGGTCGCTCCAGCACGCCCTGGTCATGGCGGAGTCCGCGTACGCCCAGTACCAGAGTGAGCCGGCCGGTCCCGCACGGCCGCCGGGCGGCCAGGACTGGCAGGCCGCGCTCATCACCGGACACCACACCCTCTGGGGCGTCGACCGGCTCCTCGTACCCCCGGAGCCGGTCGACGTGCCGTCACTGGACCGCGGACCGGCGGACGCGGTCGTCCGCGCGGGCGACCGGGTCGCGGCCCGGATGCTGCTCATCTCCGCCCGCACCGACCCCACCGGTGACACCGCCGAGCCGCCGCTCCCGCCGCCGGACCCTCCGGCGCCCGCCCTCTTCCCCGACGCCCCGCCCGGCACGCCGCACGCGTACTACGCGACCATGGCGTGGCTGGCCTCGCTGACCACGGACCTCGAACGCCTCGCCGGAGGGGCCGGGCCGCCGCCACGCCCACGCCCCGATGACCGGACGCCGGTTGCGCCGCCGTGCGGAGCGGGCACCATGGAACGGGGAGATCTTCGGGGGGACCGTGACTCGTAGTGTGCCCTCACACCTGGAGTGTCCATGCCGCAGCTTCCCCCGCCCGTCACGCCCTACCTGGAGCCCGCCGCGAAGGAACTGGCCGAGGCGACGGACCCGCACCCGCGGATCTACGAGGTCCCGCCGGAGCAGGGCAGGGCGATCCTCGCCGATCTGCAGAGCGGCGAGGGGGTGCCGCGGCCCGAGGTCGACGAGGAGTGGGTGGACGTGGACGCCGGGGAGTGGGGCACGGTGCGCACCCGTGTCATCCGGCCGAAGGGCGTCACCGGCCCGCTGCCCGTGGTCTTCTACCTCCACGGCGCGGGATGGGTCTTCGGCGACGACAGGACCCACGACCGGCTCTTCCGCGAACTCGTCGTCGGAGCGGGCGCGGTGGGGGTCTTCCCGGTGTACGACCGCGCGCCGGAGGCGAAGTACCCGACGCAGGTCGAGCAGAACTACGCGGTGGGCCAGTGGGTGCGCAAGAACGGCACGGACCACGGCATGGACGTGTCGCGCGCGGCGGTCACCGGCGAGTCGGTCGGCGGCTGCATGTCCGCCGTCTTCGCGCTGATGAACAAGGAGCGCGACGACGGCCTCGACCTCAAGGCCCAGGTCCTGCTCTACCCGGTGACCGACGCCGACTTCGACACGCCGTCCTACCTCCAGTTCGCGGAGGGGTACTACCTGACCCGCGACGGCATGAAGTGGTTCTGGGACGCGTACACGACCGACCCCGCCGAACGGAGGCAGCACCACGCCTCCCCGCTGCGGTCGACCCTCGAACAGCTGCGCGGCCTGCCCACCACCCTGGTCATCACCGACGAGGCCGACGTCCTGCGCGACGAGGGCGAGATGTACGCCAACAGGCTCCGCGAGGCCGGTGTCGACGTGACCTCCGTGCGGGTGGCCGGCATGGTCCACGACTTCCTGCTCCTGGACAGCCTCCGCGACACCCGCGCGGCGAACGTGGCCCGCCGGCTCGCGATCGACGCGCTGCGCGACGCCCTCCACGCGGGCTGACCGCCCGCCGAGCCCCCTCCGGCGCGCGCCCCCCGGCCCGTCACGAGGCCGGGGGCCCGCGCGCGTCCGATCGGCCCAATCCCCGCCGAGGCCGGTCATGGACCCGCGCCGGCCGGGGGAACGTGGCCAGTGTGCTCCTCCTCGCCGTCGTCTTCGCCGTCCTCGGGGCGGCCAGCAACGCCACCGGAACCGTGTTCCAGCGGAAGGCCGCGGCCACCGTCCCCCAGGGCGGTGGCCTGCGGCTGATCCTCACCCTGGCCCGTCGCCCCGTCTGGCTGGTCGGCATCGCGGGGGTGGTGGGCGCGGCGCTCTTCCAGGCCCTGGCCCTGTCCTTCGGACCGATGTCCCTCGTGCAGCCCGTGTTCGTGCTGGAGCTCCCCTTCGCGCTCGTCATCGCGATGCCGCTCCTGCACCGGCGGCTTCCGGCCGCCGGCTGGTGGGCGGTGGCGGGCGTGGTGGCCGGCCTGGCGCTGCTCCTGGGCGCGGCCGCGCCGACGGGGGCCGCGAGCGACGCGCCGATGACCCGGTGGGCCGTCGTGCTGACGGCCTGCCTCGGCGCGATCGGCGTCGCGGTGCTCGTGGCCCGGCGCCGCTCCTCGCTCGGCCGGGCCGTCTGCTTCGGAACCGCGGCGGCCGTCGCCAACGCCCTGACCGCCGCGCTGCTGAAGTCCTCGGCCGGAGCCTTCGCGGACCACGGCCCCGCCGCGTTCCTCACCAGCTGGCAGACGTACGGCTTCGCCGCCACGGGAGTGGCCGCCGTGCTGCTGCTGGAGAACGCCCTCCAGGCGGGATCCCTCGCCGCCTCGCAGCCCGCGCTCACCATCGGCGACGCCCTCGTCAGCCTGCTGATCGGCGTCTTCCTCTTCCGGGAGACGATCCGCACCGGCTGGTACCTGCTGCCGGAGGCCGCCGGAGCGGCCCTGATCGTCGCCGGCGTCCTCGTCCTCTCCCGCGCCGTGCGCCAGATCCGTGAACTCGGCACGGAGCCGGCGCCTTCCGCGAGCGGCTGACCCGCCGGTGGCCGAGGTCGTGCCGTTCACCGTGGCGGAGCCGGTCAGGCGCCGGCGATCACCAGGAGGGTGCGGGCGGGGGCCGTGCCCGGGAGGCGGCAGCGGTGGGGGACCTCGCCCCGGTGATGGGCGCTCTGGCCCGCCGTCAGGGTGAGCGGGGGCTCGCCCTCCACCTCCAGGACGATCTCGCCCTCCAGGACGTAGAGGAAGTCCTCACCGGGGTGCTCGAACCAGCCGCGTTCCCCGCGCCCGGGCTCGAAGTGGTGCTCGTACGCCTCCATCAGTGAGCTTCTGCCGCCGGGGATGAGGACCTGGGCGATCTGGCCGGCGGTCTCGCTGACGCGGATGACCTGGGGGTCGGCCTCGTGGGTCACGGTGCCGGGGCGGGCCGGCGGGCGGAGGAAGGTGCCCGGAGCGACGTCCAAGGCCTCGGCGATGCGGTAGATCGAGCTGAGGCTGGGGGTGGTGAGGCCGCGTTCGAGCTGGCTGAGGAAGGGCTGGGAGAGGCCCGAACGGGCGGCGAGGACGGCCATGGAGACGCCGCGCTGCTTGCGGCAGCCGCGGACCACCCGGCCGACCTCGATGGCCTCGGGCGTGGGTTCTGGTCGAGACACGCAGGCGAACGTACCCCATCGGGTCCGGGGGGCCGGGAGGGCCGGAGACGTTTCATGCCGCCGCAACACTGCCTTCATAAGCGTCGTCAATTATTGACCCTGCTTATGAAGTTGTGTGGCCGAACAAGGAGCAGCCCCGTGCGCGTCACCCCCTCACCACCCGGCCGGGCCCGCGGCAGGCTCGTGCCGGCCCTCGGTGCCGCCGGTGCCGTGCTCACGCTCTGGTACCTGCTCGCTCGCTCCGGAGCGGTGGCGCCCGGCCTGCTGCCCACGCCCGGCCAGACCGCCGCCGCGCTCGCCGACAGCGCGCGCAGCGGGCTGCTCGCCACCGACCTCGCGGCCAGCCTGGTCCGCGCCGGCCAGGGCTTCGCGCTCGGCGCCGTCGTCGGAGGCGCCCTCGGCTTCGCGACCGGGTACCTCCCGAAGCTCTCGGCCGCCGTCACGCCGGTCGTCTCCTTCCTGCGGCCCATCCCGGCCATCGCCCTCGTGCCGCTCGCCACCGCCTGGTTCGGCATCGGCGAGACCGCGAAGCGCCTGCTGATCGCCTACGCCGTCCTCCTCGCCGTCTGGCTGTACGTCCACGACGGGGTGTCCCGCGTCCCCGCCTCCCACCTGCGGGCCGCCCGGACGCTCGGCGCCCCCCTCCACCGCAGGTTCACCGAGGTGCTGCTGCCGGCCGCCGCGCCCGCGCTCCTCGCCGCGCTGCGCTACGGCGCCTCCGTCGCCCTCCTCGCTCTCGTGGCCGCCGAACTGGGCGGGGCCGACAGCGGACTGGCGTACCGGCTCCAGGTGGACGGGCAGTTCCTCCGGGTGGACCGGATGTTCGCCGGGCTGCTGGTGCTCGGGCTGCTCGGCGTCGCCGTCGACCTCTTCCTCGCCGCGCTCGGCCGGCGGATCGTGCACTGGAGCGCCTCATGAGCAAGGACGTACGCCTGGAGGGCGCCGGGGTCCGGTACGGCACCGCCCGCGTCCTGGACCCGGTCGACCTCCACCTCCCCGCCGGATCCTTCACCGCCCTGCTGGGGCCCAGCGGGTGCGGCAAGTCCACCGTGCTGAACCTCGTCGCCGGCTTCACCCGCCCTTCGGAGGGACGGGTGACCGCGGGAGCCGCACCGGTGCGCGGGCCCGGACCCGACCGGGGCGTCGTCTTCCAGCACTACGCGCTCTACCCCTGGCGCACCGCCCGCGGCAACGTCGAGTTCGCCCTCAAGCGCCTCGGCCTCCCGCGCGCGGAGCGACGGCGCCGGGCCCTGGAGGCGCTGGCCGAGGTCGGGCTCGCGGACGGCGCCGAGAAGTACCCGGCCCAGCTCTCCGGCGGCATGCAGCAGCGCGTCGCGCTGGCCCGCGCCCTCGCGGCCGAGCCCGAGGTCCTGCTCATGGACGAACCCTTCGGCGCCCTGGACGCCCTCACCCGGACCCGTATGCAGACCCTGCTGCGCGAACTGTGGCGGCGGCGCGGCACCACCGTCCTCTTCGTCACCCACGACATCGACGAAGCCCTGGCCCTCGCCGAGCGCGTCGTCGTGCTCGGCGGCACTCCCGGCCGGGTGCTCGCGGACCACGAGGTGCCGGAGGACACCGCCGCGGCGCCGGAGCCGGTACGGGCGGGGGCACGGCACCGGCCGGCCGACGGCCCCGCCCAAGGGCCCGCACAGGGACCCGCCCAAGGACCCGGGCAGGGACCCGCCCATGGACCCACGTCCGACCTGCGCTCGCTGATCGCGCGGCAGCTCGGCTCGGAGTAGTACCCCTCCCGCCCCCTCCACCCCCCTTCTCGCTTCCCGCTCGCCCCTCCCCGTTCCCGTTCCCGTTCCCGGAAGGAACCGCCATGCCCGGAACGCACACCCGGTCCAGACCCCGCGCCCTCGCCGCCCTCCTGTCCGCCGTGCTCGTCGGCGCCCTCGCCTCGGGCTGCGCCCAGGGCTCCGAGCCCGCCGCCGGCCGCGACGCCGTCTCCCTCGCCACCAGCGACCACCTCGGCGGTGCGCCCGTCCACGTGGCGCAGGCGCGCGGGCTGTGGGCCGGCGAGGGGATCGACGCCGCCGTGACCACCCAGCCGACGGGCCGGGACGCCCTCAACGCCGTGCTCGGCGGGCAGGCGCAGCTCGGGGTCGTCGGAGACCTGCCCGCCGTCACGGCCGCCCTGGGCGGACGCGAACTGCGCGTCGTCGCCGACCTGTCCCGGTTCTCCGACTGGCGGCTGCTGACCCGCACCGACCACGGGATCACCGGCTTCGCCGCCCTGAAGGGGCGCAAGGTGGGCGTTCCGCAGGGGACCAACGTCGAGTACGCGCTCTCGCGGATGCTGGCCTCCGCGGGGCTGACCGCCGCGGACGTGACGGTCGTCAATCTCGCCCCGAACCAGGTCACTTCGGCACTCGCGCGCGGAGACGTCGAGGCCGGGGTCACCTTCCCCAGCTTCTACGACTCCACCCGGAACGCCCTGGGGGACCGGTACGCCGAGCTCCCCTTCACCGGCTACACCGCCCGCACCCTGCTCGTCGCCGGTCCCGAGGCGACGGAGCAGACCACGACCGCCGTGCTCCGCGCCCTCCGGAAGGCCGAGGCGCGCATCGGCGCGGATCCGGCCGGAAGCCGCAAGGACGTTCTGGCGGAGGCGAAGGGCGCGCTCCAGGCCGACTACGTCGACGCCTTCCAGCCCCGGTACGCGTACGGCTCCACCCTCTCGGCCGAACTGCTCGTCCAGCTGACCGAGGAGGCCGCCTGGGCGAAGACCGCCCAGAAACTGCCCGGCTCCGCCGACCGAGCCGCGCTGCTGCGGCACCTGGACCCCGCGCCGCTGAAGGCCGTGGACCCGGCCGCCGTCACCGTGCGCTGAGCCGCGCCGCACCCGCCCGCCCCCGCCCACGGGCGCGGCCCCGTGTCCGCCGTCCGCCCGACCTTCATCCGTACCGTACGAGGAGCACCCGTCCATGACCGTCGACCAGAACACCCTGCGCCGCCGAGGCGTCGGCCTGATCGCCCACGACCCCGCCCGCACCTACGGCGGCTACACCCTCTACACGCCCATCACCGGCACCGGTGACATCCACCTCGTCGACATCGAGGGCCGGCCCGCGCACACCTGGAACTCCCCGCACCCGCCCGGCCGGCACGCGCAGCTCCTGCCGAACGGCCATCTCTTCTACGCGGCCAAGGACACCGGCGGCCCGACGCTCTTCCCGATCTGGGACGTGTACCACGGCGGCATCTTCCAGGAGCTCGCCCCGGACTCCACCGTCCTCCGGGAGGTGCGGCACCCGTACCACCACCACGACGCCTCGATCCTGCGCAACGGGAATCTCGTCATCACCGTCGTCGAGCCGCTGGAGCCGGCCCAGGCCGCCCGGATCCGCGGCGGCATCCCCGGTTCCGAGGCCCCGGGCGGGGTGATCTACGGGGATGTGGTCCTCGAACTGACCTGGGACGGGCGCGAGGTGTGGCGCTGGGCCGCCATCGACCACCTCGACCCCGAGGACTTCCCGCTCGACCGGCACTTCGCCCGTGAGCACTGGCCGATGGCCAACACCGTCAACGAGAGCGCCGACGGCTCGATCGTCCTCGGGTTCCGCAGCGCCTCCTCGGCCGTCGCGATCGACCGCGCCGACGGCTCCGTGCGGTGGCGCATAGGGCCGGACGTGCTGGCCCAGCAGCACCATCCGCACGAGCTGCCGGGCGGCAATGTCCTCGTCTTCGACAACGGCAGCTACCGCGACACGACCTCCGTGCCGTACTCGCGGGTGCTGGAGCTGGACCCCCTGACCGGCGAGGAGGTCTGGTCCTACCAGGACAACCCGCCGCAGAACTTCTACAGCCCCTACATGTCCAGCGCCCAGCGCCTGCCCAACGGCAACACCTTCATCGCGGAGGGGTCCTTCGGACGGCTCTTCGAGGTGACACCGGGCGGCGAGGTCGTCTGGGAGTTCGTGGTGCCGCAGTTCCGGTCCTTCGGGGACGGGGTGGGCCTGGAGTCGTCGGCCGGCGCCCAGAACTCCGTCTTCCGCGCCTACCGCTACGCGGCCGAACAGCTGCCCTGGCTGTGACCGACCGTTCGAAGAGTGATGGCAATCGGTCATCTTCGATGCACGGAAGGTGAACACCGGGAGCCCGGAGCGGGGGCGCGGGCCCGGGATTCCGGGCCCGCGCCCCAGGGCGTCGGGCCTGCGCCGGTGCGCCGGAGAGGCGCTCCGGCCCTGCCGAACAGGCAGAACGTTCGGTCGGTAGCGGTGCGTCTGCGGACTTGTCCGTAAGTAGGCCATCGAGGTGTGATCGACCTTCGTTCACGACAGTATCTGCGGCGTCGAACCCCAGACTCGCGGAAATCTTCTGCGAGATACCTCTTCTTCGAAGGAGCATCCTGTCGTGCGTCATCGCATCGCCGCCGTATCCGCCTCCGCCCTCCTCGTCCTCGCCGGCACCGCCGGCGTGGCGGAGGCCGCGCCGGACAGCCTGTACGCCCCCTCGGCCCTCGTGCTGACCGTCGCCCAGGGCGACGAGCAGGCGGCCACGGTGGTCCGGGCGTCCACCCTCAGCTGTGCGCCGACGGCCCAGGGCACCCACCCCGACCCCCAGGCCGCCTGCGCCGCGCTCGCCGCCACCTCCGGCTCCCTCGACCGCCTGCTGGCCGCCCCCGCGCCGGACCGCCTCTGTCCCCTGCACTACGACCCGATCACCGTCTCCGCCGACGGTGTGTGGAAGGGCGAGCGCGTCAGCTGGCGGCACACGTTCTCCAACACCTGCGCCATGTCCGTCACCATGAGGGGCCACAACGTGTTCGCGTTCTGACGGGCGCGCCGAGGGGCGGGGCGTCGGCCCCGCCCGCTCACGGGCCGACCAGGGCGTCGATGCGGGCCAGCTCCTCGGCGTCGAAGTCGAGGTTCCCGACGGCGGCCACGCTGTCGTCGAGCTGGCGGGTGCTGCTCGCGCCGATCAGGGCCGAGGTCACCCGCCCCCCGCGCAGCACCCATGCCAGGGCGAGCTGCGCCAGGGTCTGGCCGCGCTCCTCCGCGAGGGCGTTCAGTGCGCGCAACCGGTCCACCAGGTCCTCGGTGACGGCGTCCCGCCGCAGGAAGGGGCTGTCGCTCGCGGCCCGGGAGTCCTCCGGGATGCCGTTCAGATAGCGCCCGGTGAGCAGGCCCTGCTCCAGCGGGGAGTAGGCGATGGAGCCGACCCGCAGGTCGTCGAGCGCGTCCAGCAGGCCCTCGGACTCCGGGCGCCGGTCGAGCATCGAGTAGCGCGGCTGGTGGATGAGGAGCGGGGTGCCCAGCTCGCCCAGGATCCGGGCCGCCTCGCGGGTCTGCTCGGCCGAGTAGTTGGAGACGCCGACGTAGAGCGCCTTGCCCTGCAGGACCGCCGAGTGCAGGGCGCCCATCGTCTCCTCCAGGGGAGTCTCCGGGTCGAAGCGGTGAGAGTAGAAGACGTCCACGTACTCCAGGCCCAGGCGGGTCAGACTCTGGTCCAGCGACGACAGCAGGTACTTGCGCGACCCCCACTCGCCGTACGGGCCCGGCCACATCAGGTACCCGGCCTTGGTGGACACGACCAGCTCGTCGCGGTGCGGCGCGAAGTCCGTCGCGAGGACCGCGCCGAGGGCGGACTCGGCGGCGCCGGGCGGCGGGCCGTAGTTGTTCGCCAGGTCGAAGTGCGTGATCCCGAGGTCGAACGCGCGGCGCAGGATGGCCCGCTGGCCCTCGGCCGTCCGGTCGGGGCCGAAGTTGTGCCACAGGCCCAGCGACAGCGCGGGCAGCTTGAGGCCGCTGTTCCCGGCACGGCGGTAGGGCATGTGGGCGTAACGGTCGGGGTGTGCGGTGTACAACACGGCTCCATGAGGTCGAGGGGATCCGGCCGCCCTAGGGCCTGTCGTCAAACTCCCGTCTGCCCCGCGACGCCATGCACGCGCTCTCGCCGCACCGGACACAAGCCCGAGTACGCCCAGTACGAGGGCATGTGCCCGCCACGCCGAGAACACGCACCTGACGCCGCAGGGCCGCCCTTCGGGCGACGACGGGAGTTTGACGACAGGCCCTAGGGACCGGACCCGGACCAATCTGCACCCACCCGCCACCATCGGTCCAACAGGCGAATCCGATGGGATTCAGCGGATACGCTTCTCAATCATGGAACTGCGCCACCTCCAGCACTTCGTCGCCGTCGCCGAGGAACGGCACTTCACCCGGGCCGCCGAACGCCTGATGGTCTCCCAGTCGGGCCTGTCCGCATCCGTCCGGGCGCTGGAGCGCGAGCTGCGCGCCCCCCTGTTCGTACGGACCACCCGCCAGGTGACCCTGACGGAGGCCGGACGGGCGCTGCTGGGGGAGGCCGAGCGGATCCTCGCCCAGGTGCGGACCGCGCGCGAGGCGGTGGCCGCCGTGCAGGGCGTGCTGCGCGGCACCCTGGCCCTGGGCACGGAGCAGTGCGTCGCCGGCGTGTACGCGGCGGGACTGCTGGCCGCGTTCCACCGGCGCCACCCGGACGTGGAGATCCGGCTGCGCCAGTCCGCCTCCCTCGACCTGGCCGACGAGGTCTCCGGCGGACGTCTCGACCTGGCCTTCGCCTACCGCACGGGCGCCGACACCGACCAGCTGCGCGCCGTACCGCTCGCGACCGAGCCGATGACCCTGCTGTGCCACCCCGGGCACCCGCTCGCGACGGCCGGGACGCCCCTCACACCCGCCGATCTCGCCGCGGAGGTGTTCGTCGACTTCCACCCCGACTGGGGGCCCCGCCGGGCCACCGACACCGCCTTCGCCGCCGCCGGCGTCCGGCGCAAGGTGGCGATGGAGGTCAACGACGTCCACAGCCTGCTCGACCTGGTCGACGAGAACCTGGGCGTGGCGGCCGTACCCCGTCACTTCCGGCAGAAGCGCGAGACCCTGCGCGCCCTGCCCGTGCAGGGCGTGCCCGACACCGTCTACGAGACGGTCGCGCTGCTGCCGCCCCCACAGGCGACCAGCCCCGCCGCCCGCGCCCTGATGGCGCTCCTCGAACGGGCCTGAAGGAGGCCTGGCCGGATCGCGCGGTCAGGTCCTCCGCGTGGCCGGGGCCCGGGCGGGGCACACTGGCGGCGTGCGCATCGTGATGATGACGGCGGGGTCGCGCGGCGACGTCGCGCCGTACACGGGTCTGGGTGCCGGTCTCGTACGGGCCGGGCACGAGGTGACCCTGGCCACCCATGGCGTGTTCGAGCCGCTGGTGGCGGGGTCCGGGGTGCGGTTCCGTGCCCTTCCGGTGGATCCCCGTGCCGAGCTGCACTCCTCGCGCGGCCGACGGCTGCACGACGCGAGCACCGGCGCCGGCAAGCTCGTACGGCTGGTGTCGATGGCCCGCCGAGCGGTCGACGAGATGACCGGGACGCTCGTGGCGGCGGCACGCGAGGGCGAGGTCCTGCTCGTCGGCGGGGCGCTGGGCCCGCTCGGGTACGCCCTCGCGGACGCCCTGTCGGTACCCGCTCTGGGACTACACCTCCAACCGCTCCACCCGACCGGCGAGTTCCCCGCCCCCGTCCTCGGGACCCGGCCCCTGGGCGCGGTGGGGAACAGGCTGAGCGGACGGGCCGTCATGACCTCGGTGGAGCTGATGTTCTCGGACACCGTACGGTCCCTGCCCCGGCGGCACGGACTCGTGGCGCCGAGCCGGTCCCGGCGACGGTCCCGGCCGGTGCTCCACGGCTACAGCGAACACGTCGTCCCCCGCCCCCGGGACTGGCCGGCGGGCCTTGAGGTGGCGGGATACTGGTGGCCCCACGAAACACCCGGCGGACGCCTCCCCGGAGAGCTGGAGGACTTCCTCGCCGCCGGGCCCCCGCCGGTCTTCGTCGGCCTGGGCAGCGCCACCGTCCCCGACCCCGAGCGGCTGAGCCGCGAGATCGTCACCGCGCTGCGGGCGGCGAAGGTGCGCGGGATCGTGCAGAGCGGCTGGGCGGGGCTCGCCGCCCGGGGCGACGACCTCCTGACCGTCGGCGAGGTGCCGCACTCCCTGCTGTTCCCCCGGACCGCCGCCGTCGTCCACCACGCGGGAGCGGGCACCACCGGCGCCGTCCTGCGGGCCGGCGTGCCCTCCGTCCCGGTGCCGGTCCAGTTCGACGCGGCGTTCTGGGCCTCCCGGCTGACCGCGCTGGGAACCTCGCCCGGGGCGGTGCCGCTGCGCCGGCTGACCGCCGGCTCCCTGGCCGAGGCCCTGCGCCGGGCGACACGGGACGGCTCCCACGCCACGCGCGCCCGCGCGCTGGCCGACGGCCTCGCCGCGGAGGACGGTGTGGCACCGGTGCTGGCCGCGCTCGCCCGCCTGAAGGCCTGACCAGGCACCACTTCCCGCGGGCTCAGTGGCGCCCGGGGTGCCACTCGGCGAGGAGGATGGTGGCGTCGTCGCTCAGACGCCGGCCCTGGTGCACGAGGATGTGCTGGAGAAGCCGCCGCAGCGCCTCCGGCGCCGGAAGGCCCTCGGCCAGGGCGCGGACGACGACGTCGGCCAGACGCCCCTCCCCGAACAGCTCGCCCGCCGCGGAGCGCGCGTCGGTGACGCCGTCGGTGAACAGCAGCAGCCGGTCGCCGGGCTGGAGCTGGAACGTGTGGACGGGCGGCGGAGCGATGTCGTACCCGGTCAGCCCGAGGGGCGGGTGGGGGGTGCGGTCGAGGGCGCCGGTCACGATGTGCCGGTCACGGATCAGCAGGGGAGCGGGGTGGCCGCAGTTGATCCACCTCAGCCGGCCGGTGCCGGTGTCGAGGTCGCCGATCACACAGGTCAGCAGGCGTTCCGGGATCCAGCGCTCCAGCGTGCGGTCGATCGCCACGGCGATGTCGTCGAGGCCGCCGCCGGCGCGCCGGGTGGAACGGCAGGCGGCGAGCGCCGCGGCGCTGGCGCCGCCGGACGCGAGGTCGTGGCCCATGGCGTCCAGCAGGGACAGGTGCAGCAGGTCTCCGGCCAGACTGTGGTCGTAGGCGTCCCCGCCGACCTCGTACGCGGGCTCCAGGACGGCGCTGGAGGTCACCGTCGCCGTGCCGATGGTCCGCGGCGGCAGGAACGCCCACAGCAGCTCGGCCTGGAGCCGCATCGACCGGGTGCGCATGGTCTGGGCCAGGACGTCACTGAACGGCTGCTTGGTGGCCAGGATCATGGCGACCAGGGCGGCGAGTGCCTCGCACCGGTGCAGCAGGGACGCGTCGAGCTCCGGCGCGGTCACCCGCAGCACGCCCACCCGGCCGACGCCGTCCACGACAGGGATCCAGCCCGTGCGCTCTCCACCTTCGGAGTCCGGCCTGCCCAGCCGCACCGTCTCGGTGCGGTACGCGTGTCCGGCGAGCGAGTTGTCGACGGGAAGTGTCTCCAGTTCCACGCTCGCCCCGCCGGCCGCGATCCGGGACGCTTCGTCGGGGCTGGGGAGCGCGACCAGACCCCGCTGCTGGAGGTCGGCCACGTAGACCCGGGCCCCCGTCAGCCCCAGCCGCCGCCCGGCGTCCGCCACGAGGAGGGGGATGGCACGGGGCGCGAGCCGATGGGCCGAGGCCAGCACGTCCGCCAGGACCGCGCCCAGGGTGTCGCCGTCGCCGGCCTCTTCGTCCACAGACACCAGCCCGCCCTTCGCCGCCGGTCACCGGCCGACACCGGTGCGCCTTCCATCATGCGCCGGTACGGGCGCGGGGGCCGTCGCGCCGTCCAGGGCGACACGGGCGGTCACCCGCTTGCCGCCGGGCTCCCGCCGCACCTCGAAGTGATGCGCGACCGCCGCCACGATCTCCAGGCCGTGCCGTCCGACCCGGGTGGGGTCGGCGCCCCAGACCACCGGGAGGTCCGGTCCGCCGTCCCGTACGGACAGGGCGACCCGCCCGCCCTCAAGACGCAGCTCCAGCAGAACGGGTCCGGGAGCGTGCTTGAGGGCGTTGGTCACCAGCTCGCTGGTGACCAGCCGGGCGGTCTCCACCGCGTCGGGCGGCACGGGTCGTCCGCGCCGCTCGACGGAGCGGAGAAAGTCGACGACGAGGCGACGGGCCCGGGCGGGTGACACGTCGCCCCGGTCGAAGACATGGGTGGTGCGGGCGTGGTCCGTCTGACGCATTCTTCGCTCTCCGTCTCGTCCGGCCGGGTCTTGCGGAGCTGGGTCGCTTCCTGCCCGAGGGTTCTTCTTCTGCCCCCTTATCTCCGCTTACCTCCCCCATGGCCGATCAGGCGCGCACTCCGGCCCGTCCCTGATGCCCGGTTTGCGTTCCGGAGCGGGGGGCACGCGGTCCTCCATGAGTTCCGGCCCCCGGCGGGGGCCGGGACGGAAGAGCGCGACTCGGAGAGAGAACGCGAAAGGGATGAGAGCCGATGTCGACCGGAATCGTCATCGTCATGGCCGTCGTCGCGGTCGTCGTCGTGGTCGGGTTCGCCGCCGGCGTGGCGGTGGACCGCCGACGGCGGGCGCGACTGCGCGACCGCTTCGGGGCCGAGTACGAACGGGCCGTCGAGGCGACCGGCAGCAGACGGGCCGCGGAGCAGGACCTGGACGCCCGCGAACGCCGCTTCGCCGACCTGGAGATCAAGCCGGTACCCGGTGAGGCACGGGAGCAGTACGCGCGACGCTGGATGCGTGTCCAGGAGGAGTTCGTGGACCGGCCCGAGGCCGCCGTCCACGACGCCGACGAACTCGTGGCGGCCCTGATGCGCGATCGCGGATACCCCGACGAGGGGCACGAACAGCGGCTGCGCGACCTGTCCGTGCGCCACGGCCGCACGCTGGAGGACTACCGCGCGGCCCTGGAGGTCCACGCGATGAGCACCCACAACGCCGCCACGACCGAACAGTTGAGGGGCGCGATGATGCACTACCGCACCCTCTTCGACGACCTGCTCGCCGACGGCGAGCCGACCGGCACCCGCCGGTCCTGACGCGGAAGGCAGGAGAGATGCGACACCACGAGACGTCCGAGCGCACGACCCGGGCACCGGGTCGACGGCACCACGCGGACCCGACGGACGAGTACCACGAGCCGTCCCAGGGCCGGCCCGAACGACGGTCAGGACCGGACGGTTCCGGCTCCGGCCGCTCCGGGCCCGCGCCGACCGGAGGCGACACGGTGCGGGCGCCGGACCACAGCCCCACGGTCGCGCCGACGCCGCCGCGACAGCCCGGCGCGGACCAGGCGGACCGCCGTCGGCAGGCCGCTCCTCAGAACCCGTCCTCCGTCCCGCCCGCGCCGTCGGGCCCCACGACCCGCTCGGAGGGACCGGGCAGTCCGACGGTCGCACCGACCCCGCCCCAGCACGACCAGCACGACCAGCACGACCAGCACGACCAGCACGGTCAGCACGGTCGGTCCGAACAGGGCGGGCCGCGGCGGGATCAGCCCCAGCAGGGTGAGCAGCAGCCCGACGCGTCCCGAACAGACAGGCCCAGCCCCGATCGGACCGAGTCTGACCGGCCCGCGCACGATCAGGACCGGACCGCCGCCCCCGAGGGCCCGCCGCCCGCACCGGCCGCGTCACCGCAGGTGCCGGCCCAGCGGACACCCCGCCCGTACCCGCCGCCCATGCCCTCCGCGCCTCCGGGCCCGGCACCCACGGCCCACGCCGGTCACGCCCGTCACGCGGCGCCCGCTCCGCACGAGCGAGCGCAGGGGCCCGACCGTGGCGCGGCAGCGGAGGGCATTCCGGACCTCCTCGGCCCGGCCGAGGAAGGGGAGTTCATCCGCCGCTGGCACGAGGTCCAGGGCAGGTTCGTCGACGACCCGCGACAGGCGGTCCACGCCGCCGACGCCCTCGTCGGTGACGTGATGAAGACCCTGACGGACACCTTCGCCCGGCACCGGCAGGCCCTGGAGGGGCAGTGGAGCCAGGGGCTGGAGGCCGACACCGAGAGCCTGCGCCTCGCTCTCTGTCAGTACCGCGCGCTGTTCCAGCGCCTGTTGTCCACCTGACGCACCGGGCGACCACCCCCTCTCCCGTGCCCGGCGGTGCGATCGGCCTCGCGGCCCGCACCGCCGGGCCGGCGGCATGTCCGGCCCCCGATCGGCACCACACGCCGACGCCCCGCGCGGGAACTCGCGCGGGGCGTCGGCCGTCCGGTCCTTCGGGCCGGGCGAACAGCTGTCAGCGGTGGCGCAGCCTGCCCAGCAGGCGGCGCGCCTGGTCGCGCTTGCGCGGGTCGGCGGCGGCCCGACGAAGGGACGCCGCCGCGCCACGGCCCTGAGGGCTGCGGGCGAGTCGCTTGATGCGAGCCAGCAGTGCGGTCATGGGATTCTCCTCCGATGTCGAACGGGCGGGACGGTCGCCGCGGATATGCCCGCGCCATCCGTGTCCTGACACTCCGTGTTGCCCGAGGCCGTCGTCTCACACCCTCATCGCTGTGACTGACCGTCAGGCAGATTCCTCTGAGCGGTTGTTCGCGTATGAGTGGGGCATCGCTCCGCCGACCGGAGCGCTGCCCATCGAACCGGTCAGGGTGAGACCGAGCGTCACCAGGGTCGCCGCCACGGCCCGCGCCGGGCCCGTCCGCCCCGGCCCGCCGGCGGTGGCGGAGGCCCGGCGCGGCCGGTGCGCCCCCTGCGCCCTCGTCCTCCGGGAGGCAGGTCCATGAGCGGGGGCGGAAGCACGTACCGCCGTCCTCGGATCGGCGAGGATCCGGGCGCAGGCGGCGGCTTCCGGCCGGGCCTCGGGGGAGCGGGCGGTCATCGCGGCGAGCAGGCGGGCGAGTTCCGCCGGAAGGTCCGGCGGCAGCACCGGAGGCCGGTCCAGGTGCGCCAGCGCCGCCTCCAGCGGCGCTCCGCCGTACTCCGCCTCGCCCTTGAGCGTTTCGAGGAGGACCAGGCCGAGGCTGTACACGTCGGCGGCCGGCTCGGTCCTCCGGCCCAGGGCCTGCTCGGGCGCCATGTAGGACGCGGTGCCGACGAGCGCGCCCGCGCTCTCGGGCGGTTCGTCCACGGCCTCGACGCGGCGGGAGATGCCGAAGTCCGTGAGGTGCGGGGTGTCCTCCCGGTCGAGCAGTATGTTCGACGGCTTGACGTCGCGGTGGACGACGCCGTGGCCGTGCACATGGGCGAGGGCCGACGCCAGGGCGGCCCCCGTCCGGCAGGTCTCGGCGGGGGTGAGGGCGAGGCGGGCGATGCGCGTTTGCAGGGTCGTGCCCCGTACGAGCCGCATCACCAGGAACGGCCGGCCCGCGTCGCTGCCCGTGTCGTACAGGGTCACCAGGCCGGGATGGTGCATACGGGCGAGCAGCCGGGCCTCCTCGTCGCACTGGGCCTCGGTCCGGCGGGTGCCCGTCGGCCGGAACACCTTCACCGCCACGGGGCGCCGCAGCCGCAGATCCAGCGCCTCGTACACGTCCGCCGCACCACCCCGCCCCAGGAGGACATCGAGCCGGTAGCGTCCGGCGACGGTTCGGGCCGTCCACGTGACGTCCGGGTGTACGGGCCTCGCTGGGACCTGCATCAGGGCTCCCTGGGGGTGTGGCCGGCCCTCTGTCGACGGGCCGGGAGTCGGCTGCGTCGCCCGCGGGTACGTGCGCGGGCCCGCGGCTGACCGCGTGCCCCGTCCGTCCATGAACATCCCCCGGAGGACGCCGGATTCGCGGTTCCGGCGTGTTCCCGCGGACGGGGAGGTGCTCGAACCGGACGTCTGCGAGGAGGGCGGAATGATCCTCAGGGCCCCGGGTACGCGGACGCTGTCCAACCCGCAGGGAGGAGCGACCAGCCATGGGTCTGGGACTGTTCATCATCATGATCGCCGTCGGCGCCGTCCTCACGTTCGCGTCCGACTGGGAACTCGCGACGGTCGACCTCGATCTGGTCGGCCTGATCCTGATGGGCGTCGGCCTGCTCGGGACCGCCGTCTGCGTCAGCGTCCTGCGCCGCCGCCGGATCGTGGTCCCGCCGGTGGTGCCCACGGTCACCGACGACGACCGTCGTGGCCTGCTCTGAGACGCTCCGCACCCCGGGCGACGCGCCCTGCGCGAAACACCACGACAGAGGAGTGACAGCGATGACCGAAAATCTGTGGTCCTACAGCACGGACTCCGGCCACCTGGCGGGTACCGACCTCACCGGATGGCGCGTCGAGGCATCCGACGGACACATCGGCAAGGTGGACAAGCACTCAGACGAGGTGGACGACTCCTACCTCGTCGTCGACACCGGCGTGTGGATCTTCGGCAAGGAGGTCCTCATCCCGGCGCGGGCCGTGACCATCGTCGACCTGGAGGAGCAGGTCCTCCACCTCGCCCTGTCGAAGGAACAGGTGAAGGACTCGCCCGAGTTCGTCTCCGACAAGCACCTCGCGGACCGCCAGTACCGCGAGGAGATCGGTCAGTACTACCGCCTCTCCTGGCCCTTCCCGGGAGGCGCGGGCCGCCTGTGAGGGCCGCCGGCCCACCTCGCGGCGTCGACGACCGTCCGCCCGGGTGCGTACCGGAAACGCTGTGGCATGCCCGCTCTGACAGCGGGTAGGCGGGTCACGGCACCACCCCAGGACCACCTCTCCCGGCTGTCGGCCCGCGGCCACCCCCCACGTCACGCGCCGACGGCCTGGCGACCGCCCCGCACGGGATCCCTCCCGTCGCGGGGCGGTCCCCTGTCCGGGGCCTGCCGTGCGCAGGGCCCCTCGGCGGCTACTTCGATTCCAGCTCGACGAAGGCGAGCGGGGCGGTGCCCGCGTTGACGACCTCGTGTTCGCCGCCGGCGGGGCGGGCGTAGGACTCGCCCGCCCGGAGCTCGGAGACGCTGACCGTGCCGTCGGCACCGATCACCCGGATCCGCCCGTCGGTGACGGGGACGACGACGTAGTCGTACGCGTGGACGTGGCGGCCGGTGGACTGACCGGGTTCGAAGTCCCAGCGGGTCACCCGGGTCCGGTCGTCCTCGTGCTGGATGCTCGCGCGGGCCGTGGTGGTCACGGGGCGCTCCTTTCGGCGTCGCGGTGTACCGGGCGCCGGGGGAACGGATCCGCCGACGCCCCCGGGCGGCAGGCTAGCCTCCCGGCCAGGCCCGGGCGAAACCGGGTCGGAGCGGGTGGCATGGATCCCGGAAGGCGGGGCAGGCGGGTGTCGAGCGATGGGACACGCTCACGCCGGACGATCCGCGGTTCCCCCCTTGCCGTGGGTCGGCGGCACCCGTGTGCGGCCCGCACCTCATCGAGGTGCGGGCCGCACGCACGCCGCGCGGACCCTCCGCCCCGACGGGCGGGACAGCCGAGAAGTCTGTTCGAATTCTCCGGTTTGGCCGCCGGAAGAGCGGCAAGGCGGATCCTCACGCACCGGAAGCAGGGTGACGGACAGCCATCCCGCGCAACCCACCCAGGAGGCGCTCATGTCGAATCCGACCCGCGTCCTCGTCCGCGCGGCGCCGTGCGCCGCGCCGGTGGAACCGCCTCGGCCCGGCCGTCCCGCACACCCCTCCGGTGGCCCCTCGGGACCGCCCCGCCTTCCGGCGACGCCGTCGTGGCGGCCGCCGGAGGCCGCAGCCCCGTCCGAGGATCCCAGCGCCTCGGGCCGGAACGGGGAGCGCCGCACACGCGCTCCCGCCGTGACCCCCGACGCGCCGCGCGGACGGGACGGGCAGCAGGGGCGGCAGAGGATGAACGGGCGTGCCGGCGGACCCGTCACCGGCGGCCGAGGGTGGCCGCCCGGCGACGGAGGGACCGTCTGCCGCGGACGGCGGTATCACGCGCCCTGTCGAACGGCCGGTACACCGCGGGCCTGACTCCGCATCGTGCCGTGCCACACGGAAGCCCCCGACCCCGACGGGGGCTTCCGCCACGTCGGCCCCCGGAACCCTGAACGAAGACACCGCGGACCCGCGCCGCGCCCGAACCGGTGCCCCGGACCGACCGCTCCCGCCCAGCGCCTCAGAGGAGGAACCTCCATGGACGAACGCGACGCCGTCACGCAGGTGAACGGGCCGAAGGAAGCCCACGACGCCGAGAACGCCCCCGAACCGGGCAGACGCACCGGCCCTGGTGCCGGCGAGCGAGGGCGCGGCGAGACGCAGGAGGAACGCGCGGACCGGCGCTGGCAGGAGCTGCTCCAGGAGATCCGGGTCGCGCAGACCGGTGTCCAGATCCTCCTCGGCTTCCTCCTCACCGTGGTGTTCACCCCGCTCTTCCACGACCTGGAGCAGACCGACAAGAAGATCTACCTCGTCACCGTCGTCCTCGGCTCGCTGTCGACGGGCGCGCTCATAGGCCCCGTCTCCTTCCACCGGATCGTGTCCGGGCGACGGGTCAAGCCCCAGGCCGTCGTCTGGGCCTCCCGGCTCACCTTCACGGGCATCCTGCTGCTCCTCGCGACGCTGACGGCCGCGCTGTTCCTCATCCTGCGCGTGGCCACCCACGACCCGTACGTGCCCTGGCTGGTCTCCGGCGTCCTCACCTGGTACCTGATCTGCTGGTTCGCCCTGCCCCTGTGGGTCCGGACCCACTACGCCGACGCGAACTGAACCCCCTTCCCCCTTCGCCCGCTCCGTCGCCTCGTCGGCCAGGTTTGGAGTGCGGGAGTCCGGCGAGACGGTGTCCATGAGTGCTTCGGAGAACAGCGAACACAACCAGTTCCCCTGGACCGGCCCCGGCGGAGTGCCGGACCGGACCGGCCCGACCCGGGAGGACGACCCCGACGTGGACGCCAGGTACGAGCCGGCGAACCTCGGGGAGCAGGGCGTCCTCCCGTCCCCCCTCGCCGAGAAGGCCCGCGCGGCCGCGGACGTGGCCCGGGGCGCCGGGAGCGACCTGTGGGGCGCCGCGCGGGCGCACCGGGCCGTGACGGCAGGCGCCGCCGCGGGCACGGCCGCCGCGCTCGCCCTCGCGTACGGGTGGGGACACCGGAGCGGAAGCCTTGCCGCGCGGCGCGACCTCGGCCCGGTGGCGCTGCTCCTCGCACGCCGCCGCTGAGCGGACGGGCCTCCCGCCCCTGCCGGAGGCGGGATCGCCCCGCATGCCCGTCCGGCCGTCATCACCTTTCCCGAGTTTCCGTCCGTCCCCCCGGAGGTCGATCTCTGTGGTCCCCCTGCTTCTCGTCCTGCTTCTCGTGCTGCTCCTCTTCGGCGCCGGCTTCGCGCTCAAGGCGCTGTGGTGGATAGCCGTCATCGTGCTCGTCCTGTGGCTGCTGGGGTTCGTGGCCCGGCCGAAGGGCGGCACGGGCCGCTGGTACCGCTGGTAGGCGGCCCCCGCGGCGCGTACCGCCCGCGGCACGACCGAGCCCGGCACCTCCGTCAGGGAGGGCCGGGCTCAGGCGCGTGCTCAGGCGCTCAGCACCGAGTCGTCCTCGGGACGCGCGCCGGGCAGTCGATGGCGCGCCGCGATCAGTGCCGCGTCCACGTCACGCGTACCGGTGGAGACACACAGCGTGTACGCGAGGTCGTCCATGCGCCGCCGCACCTCTTCGCCGCCGTTCTCCGCCTGGAGCACCTTGAGCGTCTCGTACTGCTCGATGAGATTGCGCAGGACCACGGGATGGGCCATCAACACGTACTGCTCCCCTCGTCTTCGGGGCGGGACCGCCCGGTTCGCCGCGCGTCTACCCCGGTCGCGCCGGCGTATGCCCGCCACCGGGGACCGGCCGGGGAAGGCGGGTTCAGGCCGTCCGACCGGGCACCGCCCTCCTCCGGTCGATCACGGAAGGGTAGTGTCGTCACGATTGCCGTACGGCAACGATCGCGGCCGTCGGGGCCGTCCCGGGGGAGCGGACGTCCGGCAGGTCGCGCGGGGTCGTACGGTCCGTGTGCGACAGCTTGGTGGGGATTGAGGATGGGGCATGTCTGAGACGACGACCAAGAGCTCCCCGGACCGGGAGCGTTCCGGGCCGGCCGCAGTGGTCGAGCCCGAGCTCCGCCAGCTCCTGGCCGGGCTCACGGCGGTGCGCGACGGCGACTTCGGGACCCGGCTGCCGGACGAGGCGGACGGACTGATGGGCGAGATCTCCCGGGTGTTCAACGGGATGGTGGACCAGCTGTCCCTGTTCACCTCCGAGGTGACACGGGTGGCTCGGGAGGTCGGCACGGAGGGGACGCTCGGCGGGCAGGCCGCGGTGCCCGGCGTCTCCGGCACCTGGGCCGACCTGACCGACTCGGTCAACGCGATGGCCGGCAACCTCACCACCCAGGTCCGTGACATCGCCCACGTGGCCACGGCGGTCGCCAAGGGCGACCTCTCCCAGAAGATCGACGTGGACGCGCGCGGCGAGATCCTGGAGCTGAAGAACACCATCAACACGATGGTCGACCAGCTCTCGGCCTTCGCCGACGAGGTCACGCGCATGGCTCGTGACGTGGGCACCGAGGGCATCCTCGGGGGACAGGCCGACGTGAAGGGCGTCTCCGGCACCTGGCGCGACCTGACCGACTCCGTCAACTCGATGGCGGGGAACCTCACCGCCCAGGTGCGGGCGATCGCCCACGTGGCCACCGCCGTCGCGGGCGGCGACCTGTCGAAGAAGGTCGACGTCGACGCCCGGGGCGAGATCCTGGAGCTGAAGACGACCATCAACACGATGGTCGACCAGCTCTCGGCCTTCGCCGACGAGGTGACCCGGGTCGCCCGCGAGGTCGGCACCGAGGGCAACCTCGGCGGCCAGGCCACCGTCCGGGGCGCCTCCGGCACCTGGAAGGACCTGACCGACAACGTCAACGTGATGGCGTCCAACCTCACCGGGCAGGTGCGTTCGATCGCCCAGGTCGCCACCGCCGTGGCCCGCGGCGACCTGTCCCGCCGCATCACGGTGGAGGCCAAGGGTGAGGTCGCGGCCCTCGCCGACACCATCAACACCATGGTGGACACCCTGTCGGCCTTCGCCGACGAGGTGACCCGGGTGGCCCGCGAGGTCGGTACCGAGGGCCGGCTCGGCGGCCAGGCCAGGGTGCCGAACGTCGCCGGCACCTGGAAGGACCTCACCGACAACGTCAACTCCATGGCGAACAACCTGACCGGACAGGTCAGGAACATCGCCCAGGTCACCACCGCCGTCGCCAACGGCGACCTGTCCAAGAAGATCGACGTCGACGCCCGGGGCGAGATCCTGGAGCTGAAGACGACCATCAACACCATGGTCGACCAGCTCTCCTCCTTCGCGGCCGAGGTGACCCGGGTCGCCCGCGAGGTCGGCAGCGAGGGCCGCCTCGGCGGCCAGGCCGAGGTCGAGGGCGTCTCCGGCACCTGGAAGCGCCTCACCGAGAACGTCAACGAACTGGCGGGCAACCTCACCCGCCAGGTTCGCGCCATCGCCGAGGTCGCGAGCGCCGTCGCCGAGGGCGACCTCACCCGCTCCATCACCGTCGAGGCGTCGGGCGAGGTGGCCGAACTCAAGGACAACATCAACGCCATGGTCGGCTCGCTGCGCGAGACGACCCGGGCCAACCAGGAGCAGGACTGGCTCAAGTCCAGTCTGGCCCGGATGTCCGCGCTCATGCAGGGCCACCGCGACCTGGCCGTCGTCGCCGAACTCGTCATGGACGAGCTCACCCCGCTCGTGGCCGCCCAGTACGGCGCGTTCTACCTCGCCGAGGAGGGCACGGACGGAGTCGAGCTGGGCCTCGTCGGCTCCTACGGACGCCCCGCCGACCGGGAACCGGTCCGCTTCCGGCTGGGCGAGTCGCTCGTCGGACAGGCCGCCCGCGGCCGGCGCACCATCGCCGCCGAGAACGTCCCCGCCGACTACGTCACGATCTCCTCGGGGCTCGGCAGCACCTCCCGGGGCAGCCTCGTGGTGCTGCCGGTCGTCGTCGAGGAGCAGGTGCTCGGCGTCATCGAGCTGATGTCCTTCAGCCCCTTCACCTCCGTGCACCGGGACTTCCTGGAACAGCTCATGGAGACCGTCGGCGTCAACCTGAGCACCATCGTCGCCAACAGCCGCACCGACGAACTCCTGGACGAGTCCCAGCGCCTGGCCGGCGAACTCCGCTCGCGCACCGAGGAACTCCAGGTGCGCCAGGAGGAACTCCAGCTCTCCAACGCCGAACTGGAGGAGAAGGCGGCCCTGCTCGCCACCCAGAACCGCGACATCGAGGCCAAGAACCTCCAGATCGAGCAGGCCCGGCAGGAGCTGGAGGACCGCGCCCAGCAGCTCGCCCTGGCCTCCACGTACAAGTCGGAGTTCCTGGCCAACATGAGCCACGAACTGCGCACCCCGCTCAACAGCCTGCTGATCCTGGCCCAGCTGCTGGCCCAGAACCCGACCCGCAACCTCACGGCCAAGCAGGTCGAGTACGCCGGCATCATCCACTCGGCCGGATCCGACCTGCTCCAGCTCATCAACGACATCCTCGACCTGTCCAAGGTGGAGGCCGGGAAGATGGACCTCAACCCGGAGCGCGTGCCCCTGCGCAGGCTCCTCGACTACGTCGAGGCCACCTTCCGCCCCCTCACCTCGCAGAAGAGCCTCGCCTTCGCGGTCTCCACCGCCGCCGGCGTCCCCGTCGACCTCGTCACCGACGACTCGCGGCTCCGGCAGGTGCTGCGCAACCTGCTGTCGAACGCGGTCAAGTTCACCGAGCACGGCAGCGTCGAGCTGCGCATCGAACCGGCCTCGGACGGCGAGCTGCCGGTGTCCGTCCGCCGCGGCGGCCCCGTCGTCGCCTTCCGCGTCACCGACACGGGCATCGGCATCGCCGCCGAGAACCTGGAGGCCATCTTCGGCGCCTTCCAGCAGGCCGACGGCACCACCAACCGCAAGTACGGCGGCACCGGCCTGGGCCTCTCCATCAGCCGGGAGATCGCCTATCTCCTCGGCGGTGCCCTGACGGTCACGAGCGTCCCCGGCGGGGGCAGCACCTTCACCTTCTACCTCCCCGTCACCCGCACCGACTTCACCGAGCAGCCCGACCCCGCCGTCCCGTCGGCCGACCCCTCCGCGGCGCTCGCCGCCCCGGCACCGGCCCGCGGCGCGCTCGCGCTGCCCGGCGCTCCGGTGGCCCGGCCGACCCGGCGTCTCCTCGTGATCGAGGAGCGCCCGCGCGGGCTCCTCGCCGTCGTCGCCGAGAACGCCGTCACGCAGCTCGCGGCCGACGGCGGGCACACGGAACGGGCGGACATCGAGCTGATCGCGGTCGTCGGCCCCCAGGAGGCGGCCTCCGCCCTCGCCACCCGCCCCTTCCACTGCGTCGTGCTCGACGTCGACATGGCGGACGGTGACGCCCTGCGCTTCCTGGACGCCATGGACGGCGACGAGGCGCTGCGGACCGTCCCCGTCCTCGCCCACAACAACCGCCGGCTCCCGGCCGAGGAGGAGGGCGCCCTCCAGGACCTCGCCCGCCGCCGCCCGCTGGAACTCCTGTCCAGCCTCGACGAGCTGCGCGAGCGGATCACCCTCCACCTGTCCGCGGAGCAGCCCGGAGACGTGGTGCCCCTGGTACGCGGCGACCACCGGGCCCCCGCGCCCCGGGCCGTCGACACCACCCTGCGCGGCAGGACCGTCCTCGCCGTCGACGACGACGCCCGCAACCTCTACGCCCTCAGCGGCATCCTGGAGCTGCACGGCATCACCGTGCTGCACGCCGAGAACGGGCGGAAGGGGATCGAGACGCTCCTGGCGAACCCCGCCGTCGCGCTCGTCCTGATGGACGTGATGATGCCGGAGATGGACGGCTACACGGCCACCGCGCAGATCAGGGAGCTGCCGCAGTACGCGGACCTGCCCGTGATCGCTGTCACCGCGAAGGCCATGCCCGGCGACCGGGAGAAGAGCCTCGCGTCCGGGGCCAGCGACTACGTCACCAAGCCCGTCGACGCCGACGAACTCATCGCCTGCGTCAGCCGCTGGCTCGACGGCGGGGAGAACGCGTGACCCCCGCCGCGGCGGCCCCGCCCCGCCCTCCGCACCCGACGACCCCCCGCCGCACCGGCGCCCCGGGCCGGATCGATTCTCCCGGCCGGACCGGCGCCCCCAGCCGGTCCGGGGCCGCCCGTACCGATGCCCACCGCCCGTCCGGCGCGGTCCTGCCCGGTGCCCTCCGCCCGTCCGACACCCTCCGCGCGTCCGGCGCCTCCCGCCCGTCCGGGGCGGTTCTCGCCGGTGCCCTCCGCCCGTCCGGGGAGGCCCCCACCGACGCCCGCCGCCTCCGTGCGCACGGAGGCCCGGGCGCCGCCCCGACCGAGGAGGTGCCGAAGTGAACCGCCCCCGTGTCCCGGGCGAAGACCCGAACACCGGCCTCCCCGAGGCGGGCACCGCCGAGCCGGCGTCCCCGGCCGGGGCGCCGGCCCCGGCCTCCGCCGCCGCGCTGCCCGTGGCGACCGCGGCGACCGGAGGCATGGCACCCACGCCCCCCGGCACCGCCGCCCCGTACCCCGCCGACGACGCGCCGTTCGCACCCTCCGCACCGGTCCCCGCGCCCGACGCCTCGGGCGACGGGCGGCTGTCCGCCACCGTGGAACGGCTGCGCGGCGAGGTGCGCGCCGCCCACGCGGCGGCCGAGGGGCGCGCCCTGATCGAACTCGCCAAGGGCGTCATCGTCGAGCGCCTCGGCTGCGGCCCCGCCCAGGCGGCCCGCCAGCTCGCGGAACTCGCCGACCGGGCAGGGCTGTCCCGTCTCGAACTGGCCGCGGACATCATCAACCAGGCGGCCCGGGACCGGATGGCCGAAGCCGCCGACGCGTTCGTACGGACCGCCGTCGCCGAGCCCGACGCCACCGCCCCCGCCGCCTCGGTCGCGGTGCGACTGCGTACGGCGGAGAGCGCGGCGCTCAGCGCCGGTGACACCCAGGCCGTCGCCGAGTCGCTGCTCAGACACGCCCTCGAACCCCTGGGCGCCGTCGCCGTGGCGATCTGGACGACCGGCCCGGACGCCTCGCTGAGCCTGCGCGGCCACGCCGGCTTCGGCCCCGACGAGGCGGCCCGCTGGCACTACGTACCGCCGGGGGTGACCACCGCGGCCCGCCAGGCGCTCACCGGGCGCCGCACCGTCCGCTACCCCTCCCTGGCGGCCGCCGGCATCCCCTCGATCGGACGCGCGCGCCACCCCGACGGCGGCCGCGTCGTCGTCCCCGCCGGGACCGGCGGCCGCATCCACGGCGTCCTGGAGATCTGCTGGGCCCGACCGCTCGACCCGCTGCCCCAGGCCGTGGAGCGCCAGATCGAGGCCCTCGCCGAGCTCTGCGCCCACACCCTGGAGGCGCTGCCCGAGGCGTCCCCCGGCGGCTTCCCCCCGGCCGACGGGGACGGGGCGACGGCGCTGGCCGAGCTCTCGGACGGGCTCTACGACCCCGCCCTCGTCCTGACCCCCCACCTGGACGAGGCGGGGAGGCTCGTCGACTTCCGCATCCGGCACGCCAACGCGCACTTCCAGGACCCGGCGGGACGGCCCCGCGGCTCCGTCGACGGCGCCCTGCTCCTGGAGGCGTACCCGGCGACGGCGGGAGGGAGCGAACTCTTCGACCGGATCGAGCGGGTCCACGCCACGGGCGAGCCGTTCCGCGCCCGCAGGGTCCGGCTCACCGCCCTGGTGGACGAGGTGCCGCTCGCCTCGCTCGCCGACATCAGCATCACCCGGTGCGGCGCCGCCGTCCTCCTCATCTGGCGCGTCGAGGACGAGTCGGCGCGCCTCGCCAGCCTCCTCCAGCACGCCCAGCGGCTCGGCCGGGTCGGCGCCTTCGAGGAGGACGTCGTCACCGGGGAGATCACCTGGCACGGCCAGCTCTTCGAACTCTTCGGGCGCAGGCCGACCGAGCCGCCGGTCGCCCTGCGCGACCTCGCCGCGCACGCCCACCCGGACGACGCCGCCACGATTCGCCGCTTCCTCCAGAAGGTGCTGTACCAGCGGCGGGTGGGCTCCGCCGCCTTCCGGATGCTCCGCCACGACGGCGTCACGCGGCACATCCGGGTGACGGCCGAACCCGCGCTGGGCACCGAAGGGGGGCTCCAGTCCGTCCGGGGCGCCTACCAGGACATCTCGGCCCAGCACTGGACCGAGGTGGCCCTCACGGCCACCCGCGACCGGCTGGCGGCGACGGAGGAGGCGGCCGAGGAACGCAACCGGCTCACCCTCCAGCTCCAGCACGCCATCATGCCGCCGGCCAAGCCGCCGCTCGACGCGCCGGGGCTCGACGTCGCCGTGCGCTACCGGCCCGCCGAGTCCGAGTCCCTGGTCGGCGGCGACTGGTACGACGCGGTCGTGCTGCCGTCCAAGAAGGTGCTCCTGTGCGTCGGGGACGTCGCCGGCCACGGCGTGGAGGCCGCCACCGGGATGGTGGTGCTGCGCAACGCCCTCCGCGGCCTCGCCGTCACGGGCGCGGGTCCGGGGCAGCTGCTGTCCTGGCTCAACAGCGTCGCCCACCACCTCACGGCCCAGGTCACGGCCACCGCCGTGTGCGGCATCTACGACCCCGGGAGCCGCACCCTGCGGTGGGCGCGCGCGGGGCACCTGCCGCCGGTGCTGGTCCGCGGAGAGGAGGCGGTCGACCAGCCCCTCCTGCGCGGGCTGCTGCTGGGGGCCCTCGCGGAGGCCGAGTACGAGGAGTCGGAGCTGCTGCTCGAACCCGGCGACACCGTGCTGATGTACACGGACGGGCTCGTGGAGCGGCGGGACACGGCCGTCCACGACTCCGTCGCCCACCTGCTCACCGTCGCACGGCAGCCGTCCGACAGCCTCGAACGCCGGCTGGACCAGCTGCTGGCGCGCAGCAAGTCGGACACGGACGACGACACGTGCGTGGTCGGCGTCCAGGTGTCCTGACCCCCGCTCGTCCGCCCCACGACCGGCCTCACCCCCCCACGGAAAGCAGGGAACATGTCCGAGCGAGAACCGAACCTTGATGTCGACGTCGAGATCCGCGACGACCGCACGGCCGTGCTGACCGTGGAGGGCGAGCTGGACATGGAGACGGCCGGCCGGCTCGAGGACCGTCTGACGGAGCAGTTCGGTCACGGGAGGCGTCGTCTCGTGCTGGACCTGTCCGCCCTCGACTTCATGGACTCCTCGGGGCTGAACGTCCTGATCAGGGCTGTGAACAGGGCGCGGGCGACCGGCGGCGACCTGTATCTCGCCGCGCCGACGCCGACCGTGCGACGCATCCTGGAGATCACCGGCGTGACGGGCACGATCCCGCCGCACGACGGGGTGGCGGACGCGCTGGCCGCGGCCGGCGGCGCGAGATAGCGGACGGGCGGCCCGGTCCCCGTGCACGGGACCGGGCCCGGAAAGAAGGAAGAGGAGAGGGAGACCGTGCACGAGATCGCCGACATCGAGCAGGCGCTGCGCCGGGCGGCCCCGCACCGCCTCGTGGGCGTCGTCGAGGACGCCCTGAGGGAGTACTGCGGGGTGCAGCGGGTGGAGCTCCGTCTGGCCGACTACGGCCTGCGGACGCTCCAGCTCGTCGGGCACGTCACGGGGGCGGATCCGTCGGTACCGATCCACGACAGTCCCCAGGGGCGTGCCTTCGGCGCCCAGGAGCCGTACGTCGCCCGGGATTCCGGGGCGCTCCGGCTCCATCTGCCCGTCACCGTCCGGGGTGACCGGCTGGGGGTCCTGACGGCGGAGCTGCCCCCGGAGGGCGACGTCCGTCCGCTGCTCCCCGGGCTCGCCCAGGTCTGCGAGGCGCTCGGCCACGAGATCCTGGTGGCCGAGCGCGACACCGACCTGTACGTCCTGGCCCGGCGCGCCACGCGGCTCACGCTCGCGGCGGAGATGCAGTGGCAGCTCCTGCCCGGCCGTTCCTGCGCCCGCCCCGAATTCGCCCTCGCCGCTCATCTGGAGCCCGCCTACGCCATCTTCGGCGACAACTACGACTGGTCGGTCTCGGACGGCCGGCTGACCCTGACGGTCAGCAACGGCATGGGGGAGGGCATCGAGGCCGCCCTGCTGACGAACCTCGCGATCAACGCGCTCCGCAACGCCCGCAGGGCCGGTCTCCCGCTGGCGGACCAGGCCGCGCTGGCCGACCAGGCGGTGTACGCCCAGTACCGTGGCGCGGCCTTCGTGTCGGTGCTGCTGCTCTGCTTCGACCTGACCACGGGCGAGGTGGAGGCCGTGGACGCCGGTTCGCCGCGGCTGTGGCGCCAGCGCGGGCAGACGGTGGAGTCCGTCGGCTTCGAGGCGCAGCTGCCCCTCGGCATGTTCGAGGACACCGTGTACGTCCCCGAGCGGTTCGCCGTGCGGCCGGGCGACCGGCTGCTGTTCGGCAGCGACGGCGTGTACGCGGCCGTCTCGCCCGCCGGGGAGAGCTACGGGGACCGCGCGCTGGCCCGCGCGCTGAGGGGCACGCGTCTGCTGCCGCCCACGCACGTGCCGCAGGCGGTGCTCCGGGAACTCGCCGTCCACCACGGTGCCGGCCCGCTGGAGGACGACGCCCTGGTCGTCTGCCTCGATTGGCACGGCGCCGTGTGATCAGTTGCCGTGTGGCAACTGTATCCTTGAGGCAACATCTGACGGGGTGCCCGGAAGAACGCCGTCAAGGAAGACCAGAGGTGGCGATGAGGACATGGGGTGTGCGCCCGGCCGGAGCCGGCGTCGCGCGGGGATCAGGCCGAACTGACGTCCTTCAGTGGCGTGCGGGACGGTGAGGAGGCGGCCGCTCCGCCCCCTTCCACGGCCTCGTGGAACCCGGTGAGCCCCCGCAGCAGCGCCTTGCGGTGCGTCGGCGACATGTCCTCGATGACCGCGAGCAGGGCCTCCTCGCGCTGGGCCCTCAGGTCCCGCAGGTACGCCTTGCCGTGCGCCGTCAGGTGCAGCTCCAGCTGCCGCCGGCTCACCGGGCTCGGCAGCCGCTGTACGAAGCCCAGCGCCTCCAGCCGGTCGCACATGCGGCTCACCGAGGGCGGCGCGGAGCCGAGCAGCTCGCCCAGGGTCCGCAGGCTGATGCCCTCCTCGCGGTCCAGGCTGTACAGCACGCGCAGCTGACTCGCCGAGACCGGTGTCGACGACACCATGTCCCGGCCGCGCTCCCACAGCACCTCCAGCAGCTCGATCAGCTCCCGGGCGGCCTCGGCCGCCCGCTGCGGTTCCCGCGGCGACGGGGCGGGGTTGCTGTTCATGCCTGCCGACACTCCTCGGACGTCCGGGGCCGGGGACCCCGCCCTCGCGACGGACCTGTCATCTCCACAACTCTCCAGAAGGCGGTACGGATCCGGTGGATCGACACGTGACAGTGGAAGGCGCACTGCGCGGGGCGGCACCACACCTCCTCCTGGACTCCCTCCGTACCAGTCTCGCGCACCTGTACGCCGCGACCTCCGCCGACCTGCTGCTCGTCGACTACGGATGCACGACCCTGCGCCCCGTGGAGCCCGTACAGACCCCTGCCGGGATGCCTCACGTGCCCGTGGACGCGGGCCCCGCCGGCCGCGTCTTCCACACCCAGCAACCATATCTTTCCCGTGATGTCGGGCCCACGGCGACCGTTCACCTCCCCGTCACCGTCCGCGGCGACCGGTTCGGCGTCCTCGTCGTCGACCTGCCCGCGGACCGCTGCACACCGGAGACCACCGCCGCCCTCGCCCGCGTCGCCGAGACCCTCGGACACGCCCTGCGCGTCGCCGACCGCCACACGGACCTCTACCGCCGCACCCGCAGGACGCGCGCCCTCAGCGTCGCGGGGGAGATGCAGTGGGACACCCTCCCGGGCCGGGCCTGCACCGGACCCGCCTTCGACCTCCACGCCCACTGGGAACCCGCCTACACCTCCGGAGGCCACCTCCTGGACTGGAGCGCGACCGAGCGGGAGCTCCTGGTCGTCGTCGCCGACGGCACCGGGCCCGGCACCCCGGCCGCCCTGGCGAGCACCCTCGCCCTGACGGCGATCCGCAACGCCCGGCGGGCCGGACTCGACCTGGTGACGCAGGCCAGCCTCACCGACCAGGCCCTCTACGGGCAGTACCGGGGCACGCGTCCGCTCGCGGCCCTGCTGCTCCGGCTCGACCTGACCACCGGCGAGGCCGAGGTCGTGGACGCGGGATCGCCGACGCTCTGGCACGTCCGCTCCACCGGGACCCGACGCGTCGAACTGGACCGCCAACTGCCCCTGGGCATGTTCGAGGACACCGTCTACGCCACCCAGCGCCTGCGCCTCCTGCCCGGCGACCGCCTGGTCTTCGCCGCCCACGGCACCGGGGAGCCCGCGGCCGGCGGCGGGCCCGAGTCGCCGGACGGCCCCGTCGCCCGCGCGCTCTCCGGCGACGGCCGCCCGAACGGCGCGGACGTCCCCCGGGCCGTCGTACGGGCGCTGCGCGAAGGTTCCCACGGCGTGCCGGACGCCGTCCTCGTACTCTGTCTGGACTGGCACGGCCACGCTGCCGGGAAACCGGACACGGGCCCGCGCGGGGAACCCGCACCGGCCCCGCCGGTGTCCCCCTGACGTACGGCCCGCGGGTGCTATCCGAGGTGCCGGCGGTGTGGGACCGGTGAAGAGGGGAAAGGCGGGTACGAGAAGCCAAGCCGCCGACCCATCCGGACGAGGGGAGTACCAGCGCCATGACGGACGCGATCACCGCGGAGCGTGCCCTACCGGAGCCCCTGCTGTCCGCGGGGGCCGTCTACGACGACGGCTCCGGAGGCGGGGCCATCGCCGCCGCCCGCGCCTTCACGGCCGACTTCCTCGCGACCGCGACGACGGTGCTGCCGGGAGGTGTCGAGGACGAGCACGTCGAACTCGCGCAGCTGGTGGTCAGCGAACTGGTCACCAACGCGATCCGGCACACCGACGGCCCCTGTCGCCTCCTCCTCGAACTGGGTCGCGACACCCTGGAGATCTCGGTCTTCGACGGCGAGGCCGCCGCCCCCGTGCCCCGTGGACACGACCCCCGCCGCATCGGCCAGCACGGCGTCGAGATCGTGGTCGCCGTCTGCGAGAGCCTCACCGTGGAGCCCGCCCCCGGAGGCAAGCGCGTCCGTGCCCGCCTCTCCCTCCTGCCGGAGTAGTCCGACGCGGCGCGTCCGCCGGACGGGCGACCGCACCGGCCGGGCGCCCACCCCGACGCACCGGCACCCCGCCCTCCCCTTCGGCCCCACCGGCCCCACAAGGAACGACGGACGCCGGAGACACGCCGAATCCCACGCCTCCGCCATGAATCCGGAAGACCGGGGCACGCGGAAGGGCACAGTGGTGTCCCCGCCGCCCCGGCCGGGAACGTCCCACCACCAGGCACACACGGAGGAAGTCGAGGGTGTTCTCGGTCGACATCGGACAGGAGGAGCGGGGCACGGTGCTGGTGCTCCGCGGCGAACTCGACTTCGACAGCGCCGTCCAACTGGACGAGGCGTGTCGGACGGGCCTGGCCCCCGGCAGCGGGGAAGGGCCCGTCGTCGCCGACCTCGCCGCCCTGACCTTCTGCGACTCCAGCGGCATCAGCGCCCTGCTGCGGCTCTACCACCATCTCTCCGCCCACGGCAGATCCCTCGGACTCGCCGCCGTACCCCGCACCGTCCAGCGCCTGTTCACCCTGACGGGCCTGGACCAGATCTTCGCCGTGCACGCCGACGTGCACGAGGCGCTCACCGCGGGACCGGCCCGGCCGGACACCGCACCCGCACCCGGAGCCGGAGCACCGGCGCGACCGCACAGGAAAGAGACCGCATGATGCGCGTACCGGGTCAGCACCCCCACCGGCCCGATCCGGCGCAGGACATCGGTCATGCCGCCGCCGCCCCGGTCGAGGACGACCTCAGGGCCCTCTTCGGCGAATCCACCGCCGTCTTCGCCTCCCTCGCCGGACCGGCGCACATGGTCGAGAGCGCCAACCCCGCCTTCTTCGAGACGATCGGCGCAGGCCCCCGCGCCCGCACCGGCCTGCCCCTCGCACAGCTGCTGCCCGAACTCGCCGACCAGGGGCTCATCGGCCTGCTCGACCGCGTCTACCGGTCGGGCACCCCCCGCACCGGCCGCGACGCCCGGGTCCTCCTCGCCGACGGCACCGAGTCCCGGGAGGCGTTCTTCGACTTCAGCTACGAGCCGCGCGTCGACTCCGGAGGCAACGTCACCGGCGTCCGGGTCATCGGCGTGGAGACGACACAGGTCAGGCAGGCCCAGCGGTTCACGGCGGAACACCGCGTGCTCCTGGAGCAGATCGCCCGGCAGGCGCCGCTGAACGAGGTCCTGGAGGGAATGGCCCGCGCCATAGAGGAACTGTCGCCCGAGGACCTCGTCGTCTCCGTCCTCCTCGCCGACCACGAGGGCCGGCGTCTCCTCCACGGCGCGGCCCCCAGCCTCCCCGACTTCTACAACCGGGCCGTCGACGGGATCGGCATCGGTGAGGGCACGGGGTCCTGCGGCACCGCCGCGCACCGCCGCGAGACCGTCGTCGTCGGCGACATCGCCACCGACCCCCTGTGGGACGACTTCCGCGACCTGGCGCAGCGGGCCGGCCTGTCCGCCTGCTGGTCCACCCCCGTCCTGGGCCGCGACGGCGCCCTCCTGGGCACCTTCGCGATGTACCACCGCACCCCGAGGCTCCCGCAGCCGGCCGACCTCGCCCTCGCCCGCCTCTTCGCCGACACCGCCGCGCTCGCCGTCGAGCGGCAGCGGGAGGAGGCGGCCCGCGGGGCCGCCGAGACCCGCGAACGGGCCGCCCGCGAGGACCTCGCCTTCCTCCTCCGGGCCAGCACCGCCCTCACCGTCGACCTCGACGCCGTCCAGACCCTGGAGCGACTGGCCGCCTCCTGCGCCCCGCGCCTGGCACCCCTGTGCGCCGTCGACGTCGTCGAGAACGGGCGCCTGCGCCGCGTCGCCACGGCCGCCCCCGACGAACGGCAGCGCCAGGTCCTCGCCTCCCACATCCCGGTCTACGACGCCGACGACGACGCCGTCGCCCGGGTCCTGGCCACCCGCGTCAGCGAGATCGCCCGGCGCGCCCCCACCGGACCCGGCCCCTGGCGGGACCTCGGCGTCACGGGCTACCTCTGCGTCCCGCTGCTCGACCGCGGCACCGCCTTCGGCACCGTGACGCTGCTGTCCACCGAGGAGGAGCCCTTCGACGGCCACCGCGTGGCCCTCGCCGAGGAACTCGCCCGCCGCGCCGCCTCGGCCGCCCGCAACGCCCGCCAGTACACCCACCGGGTGACCCTCGCCCGGGACCTCCAGGCCGGGCTGCTCATGCCGGAACTCCCCGACGTGCCCGGCGCGGACGTCGCCACCTCCTACCACCCCGCCGGCGAGGGCCTCGACATCGGGGGCGACTTCTACGACGTCTTCCCGCTGGGCGACGACCGGTGGGCGTTCCTCCTCGGCGACGTCTGCGGACGCGGCGCCATCGCCGCCACGACCACCGCGCTCGTCCGCCACACCGCCCGCGCCGTCGCCCCCCTCCTGCCCGGCCCCGAGGACGTCGTCGCGGCCGTCAACCGCGCCCTCGTCAACCGCCCGGGCAGCCACGGCACCGGCTTCGTCACCCTCGTCTACGGCACGCTCACCCCCACCGGCAGCGGACTGGACGTCGAACTCGTCCGGGCAGGACACACCCTGCCCCTCCACCTCGACGCCCGGCACACCACCCACCCCGTCGACGCCCCCGGATCCCTGCTCGGCATCTCCGCCGCCACCGACGTTGTCTCCCGCACCCTCCACCTCGACCCGCACGAGAGCCTGCTGCTCTACACGGACGGCATCACGGAGGCCCGGGACGGCGCGGGCGAGCAGTTCGGCGAGGACCGCCTCGCCGAGGCCGTCGCGGGCACCCCGCCCGGCCCCTCGGCCCAGACGCTCATCGACGCGCTCACCCGGGCGGTACGGGCGTTCACCGGCGGGCTGGACATCGACGACGACCGGGCCGTCCTCGTCCTCACCGCCACATGAGAACCCCCTCCGGTGAAGCCCCTGTGCCGGAATCGTGGGGATAGTGCGGGGAAGCGCCGGGTACGTACCGGAGGGGAGGGGTTCACTTGCTCTGCGGCGCCCGCTCCGCAAGGGTGGAAGGACGAGCTGTCGTCGAGTCGGGAAGGTGGCGGGCCCGCACACGCGGCCACGCTTATGACTGTTTTCGAAGACGAGTCCGGTCGCTCCCGGGAGGCCCCGGGAGCGGCGGGCACCTCCTGGCTCGGATCACCGCACCCCGCCGTCGTGGCGGACCGCCACGGCGGGGTCGTGGAGTTCAACGCCGCCGCGGCCGACCTCTTCCCGCGGATGAGGGTCGGTACGTGGCTCGACGAGGTCGTCCCGGGATGGCTCGCGGACGCCCACCGACGCCTCGCCGACCCGCCCCTGGCACCGGCCGGCGCGGCGCCGGTGCGGAAGGGCCCCGCCCCGCTGCGCGGCAGCCACGACGGCCGGCTCCTGAGAGCCCACCCCACCGAGGCCGACCACGGCGACGTCGCCTGGTGGCTCGTCGACGACTCCGACCTGACGGCCGCGCAGGACGCCCTGCGGACCGAACGGGAGCGCCACGAGCTCCTGGCCGAGGCGTCCACCCAGCTGCTGGCCTCGCTCAACCCCGACCGCTGCCTGGAGAAGGCCGCCCTCCTCGCCGCCGCACACCTCGGCGACGCGGCCCTCGTCGTCTCCCCACCCGTGCGGAACCGGTACACCGTGGTCACCGCGATGGGCGAGGGCTTCGAGCGGACCCAGATCGCCCTCGACCCGGCCCTCGTACCGGGTCTCGCCGAGGCCCTCCAGGGCTTCCCGCCGGTGCCCGCCCGCTGGATCGACCCGGCCGAACTGCCCTCCTGGGCCGTGCCCGAGGGCTTCGGAGGAACCCCCGGATCCGTCGCCATCACCCCGCTGCCCGGTCACGGCGTCCCCGCGGGAGCCCTGATCCTGCTGCGCCGCGGCGGACGACGGGCCTTCGACGCCTCCGAGGAACTCTTCGCCCGCCTGTTCGCCGCCCGGGCCGGCGCGGCCCTCTCGGCCGCGCGCCTCTACGCGGAACAGGCCCGCATCACCCGCGCCCTGATCGCCGAACTCCTCCCGCCGCAGCTCCACCACGTCGGCGGCGTCGACTTCGCCGGCGGCTACCGCACCTCCCAGGACACCGAGCGGATCGGCGGCGACTTCTACGACGTGCACCCCGGCACCGAGGACGGCCGGGACACGCTCGCCGTCCTCGGCGACGTCTGCGGCAAGGGACTGGACGCCGCCGTGCTCACGGGCAGGATCCGCAGCACCGTCCACGCCCTGCTCCCGCTCGCGGGCGACCACCAGGACGTCCTGCGGCTGCTCAACGGCGCCCTGCTGACCGCCCGCCACACCCGCTTCGCCACCATGATCCTGGCCTCGGTACGGCGCACGGGCGGCACGGTCCGACTCCGGCTCACCAGCGCGGGCCATCCCCGCCCCCTCATCCTGCGCGCCACCGGCGAGGTGGAGGAGGCGGACACCGGCGGCACCCTGGTGGGCGCCCTCCCCGACGTCACCAGCCGGTCCGCCACCGTCCACCTCTCGCCCGGCGAGACCTGCCTGCTCTACACCGACGGGATCACCGAGGCCCGCGGCGGGCCGCTCGGCTCGGCCATGTTCGGCGAGGAGCGGCTGCGCTCCGCGCTCACCGAGTGCGTGGGCCTCCCGGCGGAGGCCGTCGTCGAGCGCGTGCAGATGGTCGCCGGGGACTGGGTGGGCCGCGGCCCCCACGACGACATGGCGGTCGTCGCCATCACCGCGCCCCACACCCACCACCTGTCCGCGGTGAACGGCCACACCCGGGGCAGGTACACCGGATGAGCACGCAGACCCCGATCCCCACCACCCCCTCCACCACAGGCCTCGCCGCCACCCGCCGACAGCTGTGGGCGGCCCTGGAGGCGCGGGACGAGCAGGCGGCCGCCGCGGCCGTCCTCGGCGCCCACGACGCAGGCGTCCCGGCCGAGGAACTCCTCCTCGACGTGATCGGACCCGTCCAGGCACGCATCGGCGCCGAATGGGCCGCCGACCGCATCGGGGTCGCCCAGGAGCACGCGGCGACGGCCATCCAGGACCGCGTCGTCGCCGCGCTCGCCCACCGCACGGCGGACGCGCCGGCCTCCTGCCTGAAGACCGGGACGGCGCCCCGGCGCGTCACCGTCGCCTGCGTCGACGGCGAGTGGCACGCCCTGCCCGCCCGCCTCCTCGCCGAAGTCCTCCGCGGCCGGGGCTTCCTCGTCGACTACCTGGGGGCGCACGTCCCCACCCCGCACCTCATCGCACATCTGCACCAGACCGGCACCGACGTCGTCGCCCTCTCCTCCTCGCTGCCCCTCCGGCTCCCGACGGCCCACGCCGCCGTCACCGCCGTCCAGGCCATCGGACTCCCCGTCCTCGTCGGCGGAGCCGCCTTCGGACCCGACGGCCGGTACGCCCGCCTGCTGGGTGCCGACGGATGGGCACCGGACGCCCGGGCCGCCGCCCGCCTCCTCGCCGCCGGCCCACCGCGACCGGACACGGCCCGGCCGACGACCACCGACGACCTGCCCCATCTGGCCGACCAGGAGTACACCCTGGTCACGCGCGCCCGCACCCAGCTGGTCCGCCAGGTCCTCCAGGGCCTCCAGGACACGGTGCCGGCCATGACCGGGTACACCGACAGGCAGCGCGAACGGACCGCCGAGGACATCGCCCACATCGTCGACTTCCTCGGTGCGTCCCTCTACGTCGACGACCCCGAGCTGTTCACCGGCTTCGTCACCTGGACCGCCGGGATCCTCCGCGCCCGCGGCGTCCCCGGCGACGCCCTGATCGCCGCACTCGACCTGCTCGCCGATGCCCAGCACGACTTCCCCCGCGCGCGGGCGCACCTGGCCGCAGGCCGCCGCGCCCTCCTCCACGTACCCGCCCCGCCGGCCCCAGGACCCCGCTCGTGAACACGCCCGAACCCACCTTCGAAGTCCGGGCGGCCGCCGCGCCCGACGGAGTACTGCACCTCACGCTCAGCGGCGAGCTGGCCTGGGACAGCGCCGAGGACCTGCTGGACACGGCACGGACCCACCTCGACCCGGCCTCCGCCCCCACGGACCTCCGCGTCGACTGCGCCGGACTGACCCTGTGCGACTCCATGGGCCTGTCCGCCCTGCTGACCCTCCACCGGCTCGCCACGGCCGCGGGAGCCCGGCTGCACCTCGATGACAGGCCGCCCCTCCTCGACCGGCTGCTCCTGCTCACCGGCACGTACGAGCACCTGACGGGCCGGCCCGGGTCCGCCGCGCCCGAAGGGGACACCCCCAGCGGCGCGGCGGACGCGGCGGAGAACCCTCGCCCCGTCGGACCCTGACGGTCCTTCTTGGCGCTCCTCGGCCTTCGCGGCCCCGACGCCCTGCGCGTCCTTCACGAAACCCCGACATCATCGGCACATCCGCCGCGGCGGCACGAGGTGTAACAGCGAGGGGACGGGTCAAGCGGACACCGCACCCGCACGCTGACACCCCCTCAGCCGGAGGATCCATGTACCAGCACCCCGTCGCACCGCTCCCGGCGCCGCGCGTCCTCACCCAGCCGATGGCCATGGAACTGCTCACCGCGGACATGGCGCTCCGGATCGACACCACCGTCTGCTACGACTCCCGCGACCCCCACGCCCTGAGCATCGCCTTCCACCTCCTGGGCGAAGAGCCCGTCGTGTGGCGCGTCGACCGCGAGATGGTCCTCGCCGGATCGCTGCGGCCCACCGGAGACGGCGAGGTGCGCGTCCACCCCGGCCCCGACGGAACGCTCCTCCTGCGCCTCGGACCCGCGGGCGCCCGCGCCGTCGTCAGGTGCGAGCAGGAGGCGCTCGCCCGCGTCGTGCGCGAGACCTTCGTCCTGGTGCCGCAGGGTACGGAGGAACGCCACATCGACTGGGGACCGCTGCTCGCGTCCCTCGGGGCCTGACGTGAGGAACGGACCGGAAACACCTCGGAATTTCGTGGGTGTGGACGTGGGAACTCCGGGTAGGCGGGCTTGGACAGGGCCGTGTGTCCCGGTTCGGGATCTGTGGGAGAGGGGATTGGTGTGACGGTCACCACGATGGCGGGTGCTGGGGTCGAGGTCGGGGCGGGGGCGTTGCCGTGGATCCCGGACACGATGGCGGTGGCGCCGAAGGATGCCAGGGCTCTGTCGAAGGTGTTCTTCCGTGAGCTGGCGGTGCTGGAGGAGGGGACGCACGAGTACCAGTACGCGCGGAACACGCTGATCGAGATGAACATGAGCCTGGTGCGGTATGCGGCGGGGCGGTTCCGTCATCGTGCGGACGAGATGGAGGACATCGTCCAGGTGGGGATGATCGGTCTGATCAAGGCGATCGACCGGTTCGAGCTGTCGCGGGAGGTGGAGTTCACGACTTTCGCGGTTCCTTACATCGTGGGGGAGATCAAGCGGTTCTTCCGTGACACGTCGTGGGCGGTGCATGTGCCCCGCCGGCTTCAGGAGGCTCGCGTGGAGCTGGCGAAGGCGACGGAGGAGTTGAGTACGCGTCTGGGGCGGTTGCCGACGGTGAAGGAGCTGGCGGAGCTGATGAGTCTGACGGAGGAGGAGGTGACCGAGGCGCGGCTGGCGTCCAACGGTTACAACTCCTCCTCCCTGGACGCGGTACTGGGCGGGGAGGACGAAGACGGTGACGCTTCCTTGGCGGACTTCATTGGCAGTGAGGATCCGGCGATGGAGCTGGTGGATGATTTCCACTCGCTGGCTCCGCTGATCGCGGAACTGGACGAGCGCGACCGGCAGATCATCCACCTGCGGTTCGTCGAGGAACTGACACAGGCCGAGATCGGCGAACGACTCGGGTGCTCCCAGATGCACGTCTCGCGCCTGCTCGCCCGCACGGTGAAGCGCCTGCGCACGGGCCTGCTGGGCACCGGCGTGGGCTGATCGGTCCGGCCGCTGCCGGTCGGCTGACACGGCTCCAGGTCTCCCGTACCGGACGCGCGTCCGGCACGGGAAACCTGGAGCCGTTCGCATGTCCTGCTCCCGGTCACCGCGAACCGTCGTGAGGGCGAGGAGCGACCACGGGACCGGAGGTTACCTCATGGCATGCCGTACACCGCCGGGGGTAAGCGGGATCCGTTCGGACGAGGATGCCCAGGGGAGGAGAAGACCCATGTTCGGTCGGAGAGCGTCGAAGAGACGGGGCGGAGCATCCGCCGGAGGAGACGCAGCACCCGGAGAGGGCGGGGGAGACACGGGTGCCGAGGCGAAGTCCGGCGGGTTGAAGGCCGGCGAGGTGAAAGCCGGCGGAGTGAAGGCCGGCGAGGTGAAGGACGACGAGGTGAAGGCCGGCGGTGCGGGGAGCCCGGAGCGTCATGAGCCGGAGACCGCAGCCCCGCCGTCACGGGTCCCGGCCCGTCGAGGCCCGGGACGGTTCGTGCGGGCGCTCGTGGCTCTCGCCGCCCTCGTGGGGATGGTGGCGTTCGCCGCGGTCCTGGCCCGGCTGACGCTGGAGGCGTCGCCGGCCTCCGTGTCCCTCACCCACAGCAATCTGACGCCCGGCCGGTCGATCGAGGCGTACCTCGGCCGCCCCGCCTTCGTCGACACCGTCAAGCAGCTCGGCGGGAACATCCTGCTGGGCGTCCCTTTCGGAGTCCTGCTGCCGTTGCTGTCCCGCAAGGCGCGCGGCTTCCTCCGGGTCGCGCTGGCCACCGCGGCCACCATGCTGCTCGTGGAGCTGGTGCAGGGGGCGCTCGTCACGGGCCGTGCCTTCGACATCGACGACGTCCTCCTCAACACGGCGGGCGCCCTGCTCGGCTACCTGCTCGTCGGGCGACGCCTCGGCCGTGCCGTGCATCCCCGCACCCACCCCCACTGGTGGCAGCGCCGACGACGCGCCGACGCCCCGGTCTGACGACCGGAACCGCGGCCCCCGGCGTACGACCCGCCGGGGACCGACGCGGCGGCCACAGCGCAAGACCGCACCTCGCCCGTCCGCGCCGGGGCGACGTCGACCCTCGGAACGAACCCCCGGCCCGGACCCCGACACGAACCCCCGACACGAGCCCCCGGCCCGGACCCCCGGCCCGGACGCTGCTTCACCCGCGGTCCCGTCACGGCGGGCCGGCGCCCCGCTGCCGCTCCTGCTCCAGGAGGGCGGGGAGGTCACGCAAGCGGTCGAGTCCCGCCACCGGCCGGGACGTGCGGGCGTTGTGGGCGAGCCGGTCACGGTGCCGGTGGAGGAAGGCCCAGTACCCGGCCGTGAACGGGCACGCGTCCTCGCCCACCCGCCGGTCCGGGCGATAGGGACACGGCCCGCACAGGTCGCTCATGCGGTCGATGTAGGCGCCGCCGGAGGTGTACGGCTTGCTCGTCATCCGGCCGCCGTCCGCGTACTGGGACATGCCGACGACGTTGGGCAGCATCACCCAGTCGTAGCCGTCGGCGAAGCTGCGGTGGAACCAGTCGGTCACGGCCGCCGGGTCCCAGCCGCGCTGGAGCGCGTAGCTCCCGAGGACCATCAGGCGCGGGATGTGATGGGTCCAGCCCGTGTCCCTGACCTCGCGCAGGGCCGTCGCCACGCACCGCGCCGACACGGCGTCCGCGTCCAGCTCCTCCCACCAGCCGGGGACGGCACCGGTGTGCCCGAGGACGTTGCTCGTCCGGTACTCCTCGCCGAAGTGCCAGTAGAGGTGCCAGACGTACTCGCGCCAGCCGGCGATCTGCCGGACGAAGCCCTCCACGGACGCGAGCGGCGCACCCCCCGCCCGCCAGACGGCCTCCGCCCCCTCCACGCACTCGGCCGGGTCGAGGAGTCCCAGGTTCAGCGAGGTCGACAGCAGACTGTGGCTCATCACGCCGTCGCCGGCCAGCATCGCGTCCTCGTGCGCCCCGAACCCGGCGAGGCGGTGGTCCAGGAAACGCCGCAGGGCGGCGAGCGCCTGCCGCCGGTCCGCGGGGAACGCCCGGGGGCCGTCCTGGCCGACGAAGCGGACGTCCCCGTCCCGTTCCCAGCGGTCCAGATCGTGCCGGACCTCCTCGTCGATGTCGTCCTCCCTGGGCCGGTACGGCGCCGGCGCGCCCAGCGTGCGGGCTCCGCGCGGAGGCGGTTCACGGTTCTCGTGGTCGAGGTTCCACACACCTCCGACCGGCCCGTCGCCTTCCATCAGGAGGCCGTGGTCGCGGCGCACCCGCCGGTAGAAGTCCTCCATGCGGAGCGTGCGCCGCTCCCGCGCCCAGGCGGCGAAGTCGTCGGGACCGACGAGGAACCCGCGGGGCGGCAGCACCGTGACGCCTTCGAGCGTTCGGACCAGGCTCAGGGCCGCCCGGGAGGTGGGGTGGTGCACCGTCACCCGCCCGCGGCCGACGGCACGCCGCAGTCCTTCCCGGTAGGTGTCCGCCCGCACGTACGTCACCCGGTCGCCGAGTTCGGCGGCGCGGTGCCGCATGGCCGACAGGACGAGGTGCGCCTTGGCCCGGTGGAAGCGCCGGCGGCGGAAGACGGCGCGGGACTCGACCATCACCACGGGGGCGTCACGCGCGGGCCCGCCCTCGCCCGGCGCCAGGAAGGAGGGCCCCAGCTGGTCCCCGAACAGCCAGTGCGCGTCACTCATGCCTCATCCGTCCCTCTCCGGGGGGTCCCGTACGCCGTGCCGGGTGGTCCCGTACGCCGTCGGTCCCGTCCCTGACGCCCTCCGGGGCAGTCCGCCGGGCGTCCGGGCCGTCCCGTACGCCCCCGGCCTCCGTGGACAGCTCCTCACGACCTCGTCACCCCCGATTCCTGCCGCGCGCGGCCCCCGGATGCGTCGTCGCCCGTTCGGAGCACTCCGCCGCATCCGCCGCACGTTCGCCGGAGGAACTGCTCACGAGTCCTCGTCCCGCCGACGCATCGGAGGCCCTCATGCCCCGCTCCTGGGAACTCGAAGGACGTACGGCCGTCGTCACCGGCGCCGCCCGCGGGCTGGGCGCCGGGCTGGCTCGCCTGTTCGCCGAGCGGGGGATGCGCGTGGCCCTGCTGGGGCGGGAGCACACCACGCTCGCCGCCGTGGCCGCGACGCTCGGCACGGAGAGCCACTCCGTCGAGGTCGACGTGACCGACGACGCGGCGATGGAGCAGGCCGCCATGGAGGTCACGCAGGTCCTCGGCGCCCCGTCGGTCGTCGTCGCCAACGCGGGTGTCGCCGAGGGCGGGCCGTTCGAGACCTCCGACCCCGGGACCTGGCGCCGTGTCGTGGAGGTCAACCTCGTGGGCAGCGCGGTCACCGCGCGAGCCTTCCTGCCCGGACTGCGGTCCAGCGGCGGGTACTTCCTCCAGGTCGCGTCCACCGCCGCCTTCGGCGCGGCACCGATGATGAGCGCCTACTGCGCCTCCAAGGCGGGCGCCGAGGCGTTCGCCCGCTCCCTGCGGGCCGAGGTGGCGCACCAGGACGTCGGCGTGGGCGTGGCGTATCTGCACTGGACCGACACCGACATGGTCCGCGATGTCGACCGCCACGCGGTGCTGCGCGAACTCCGGGGGCACATGCCCGGCCCCGCCCGCCGCGTGTATCCGGTGGACCGGGTGGCCACCTGGCTCGTGCGGGGAGTGGAACGGCGCTCCGCCTCCGTGTACGCGCCGCCCTGGCTCAGGCTCGCGCAGGCCGGCCGCCCGTTCTTCCCCCTCGCGGTGGACCTGCTCTCCCGGCGCGAACTGCCCCGCCTCCTGAGAGAGCACTCGTTCGAGCAGACCGGCCTCCTCGGCGCGGGCGGCCACATCGAGGAGAAACTGATCGACCGGACGCCCTCCGGCCGGCACAGGGACGGACGCCCGGCCCGCTGAGGTCGGTCACGGCCCGCATCCCTGCCGCGCGCACGTCAGTCCCCGCGGTCCGTTCCGCCGCTGGAGCGAATGCGTCGCGCTGCTCCTCGCTCGGCGGCTCCGGGCTCGGCTCCGTGCCGCCGGCCTCCAGCACGTGGTGTGCGCCCTCGTGGCCGGGCACCTCGGTGGGCAGCCGGTACGCGGACGTCTCCCCGGCCGGTAGGCCGGTGTCGGGCCGGTGCGGAGGGGACCCGGAGCCGGGCGACGGCACTCCCCGGCCCCTCGGCCCATGGCCGATACGAAGGCGCCGAGGCGGACCGTAACGAGGACCGGTCCTCGGAGCCCGGGGCGAGTCCGTCCGCCGGACACCTGCGGGCTGCGTGAGGGGACCTGCGTCGATCGCGTACGTACGCACTGCTCACCCCCTGCGTCGGCCCCGCGCTTCCCGTACGACCCGTGCGGCCTACGCGCCTCGCGCGGCCTGCGCGGCTCGGGTTTCCGGTCCAGTCCATTGACAGGTCCAGTTCATTCTCGCCATTCTTGAGAGCGCTCTCTTGAGAGCGCTCTCATTCGTCGTTCCCCCCCGTCCGGAGCCCCACCTCCGAGGAGCCCCTCATGTCCCCACGGCACAGGCGCGCCCGCGTCCGGCTCGTTCCCCTGGCCGTCGCCGCGTGCGTCGGCACCACCCTCACCGTCGTCGGAACCACCGGCCCCGACCCCGCCTCCGCGGCCGTCCCCGCCACCATCCCGCTCACCTTCACGAACAACTCGGCCCGCGGTGAGCAGGTCTACGTCTACAACCTCGGAACCGAGCTCTCGACGGGCCGACAGGGATGGGCGGACGCGAACGGGGTCTTCCACCCGTGGCCCGCCGGGGGTTCGGTCCCCGTGCCCGCGCCCGACGCGGCCATCACCGGACCGGCGGCCGGCCGGTCGATGACCATCCGGCTGCCGAAGTTCTCGGGCCGGATCTACTTCAGCTACGGCCAGAAGCTGGTCTTCAAGGTGGCGACCGGCGGCCTCGTCCAGCCCGCCGTGCAGAACCCCAGCGACCCCAACAGGAACATCCTGTTCAACTGGTCCGAATACACGCTCAACGACGCGGGCCTGTGGCTCAACAGCACCCAGGTCGACATGGTCTCGGCGCCGTACGCGGTCGGCGTGAAGCGTCCGGACGGGACGGTCCTGAACACCGGGCGCCTCAAGCCCGGCGGCTACCGCGGCTTCTACGACGCCCTGCGCGCCCGGCCCGGCGGCTGGGCGAACCTGATCCAGACCCGCTCCGACGGCACCGTGCTGCGCGCGCTCGCGCCCGGCCACGGCATCGAGGCGGGCGCACTGCCGGCCGGTGTGATGACCGACTACATCAACCGCGTCTGGACCAAGTACGCGAGCTCGACGCTGACCGTGACGCCCTTCGCGAACCAGCCCTCGGTCAAGTACCACGGCCGGGTTTCGGGCAACGTCATGAACTTCACCGACGGCTCCGGCAGGGTCGTCACCTCCTTCCAGAAGCCGGACTCCGACAGCGTCTTCGGCTGCTACAAGCTGCTCGACGCGCCGAACGACCAGGTGCGCGGTCCCATCTCCCGTACGCTCTGCGCCGGGTACAACCGCTCCACCCTGCTGACCAACCCGAACCAGCCGGACACCTCGTCGGCGGGCTTCTACAAGGACGCGGTGACCAACCACTACTCCCGCGAGATCCACGCCCGGATGGCCGACGGCAAGGCGTACGGCTTCGCCTTCGACGACGTCGGGGCGCACGAGTCCCTGGTCCACGACGGCGACCCGCGACAGGCGTACATCACGCTCGACCCGTTCGACTGACCGCGCCGGCAGACGGCCGGGACGGCCGCGTCACCCTGGCGGAACGCCCCGGGTGACGCGGCCGCCGGCAGCTCGCCGCCCGGCGGCTTCCCGCTCGGACGCTTCCCGCCCGGCCGCTTTCCGGCCGGCTGCCCACCGCTCGGACCCCTTCCGGTCGACCGCTGCCCGCTCGGTCACTCCCCGGTCGGGGCCAGGACGACGAAGTCGGCTCCGGAGGGGTCGAGGCAGACGGCGAGACGGCCCACGTCCTCGGCGTCGTCCGGTCCCATCTGGACGCTGCCGCCGTGCGCCCGGACCTTCGCGACGGCGGCGTCGCAGTCGACGACGTCGAAGACCGGGTGCCAGTACGGGCGGCCGTCCGTGAGGGAGAGTTGCTCGCGGGGGAGTTCCATCAGACCGCCCTGCATGCGCTCCTGCGGCAGTCCGGCCGGGGTGATCAGGGTGTACGTGCCCCCGTCGCCCGGCATCTCCATGTCGGAGTACTGCCAGCCGAAGACATCGCCGTAGAACTCCCGGGCGCCCGCGGCGTCGCTCGTGTACAGCTCGGTCCAGGACAGCGAGCCGGGCGCGTCCACCAGATCCACGCCCTTGGTCGTGCCCGGCTGCCAGACGGCGAACTGACCGCCCAGCGGGTCGCTGTACTGCGCCATCCGCCCCCACTCGTCGAGGTCCATGGGGGCGACCCGCACGGTGCCGCCGCCGCGTGTCACGGCCTCGGTCGTGGCGTCCGCGTCGGTGACGCCGTAGTAGATCATCCAGGCGGAGCGGGCGCCCTGCTCGGTGAGCTTGCCCAGGCCGGCGACGATCTTGCCGTCCTTGCGGAACATGCCGCCCTCCATGTCCTCCCCGCCGTCGGTCATGGGCTCGTAGTCCCAGCCCAGGACGGCGCTGTAGAAGGCCGCGGCGGCGGGCACGTCGGGCGCGCCCAGGTCGAGCCAGCAGGGGGAGCCAGGGGGGAAGTCGGTGGTGATCATGGGGTTCCCTTTCGCAGATCCCGTACGGCCCCAGGCTCCCACCGGCCACCCGTCCCCGCCCCTCGACCACCCACCGCCCGTCACGCTCCGGAGCCGTCCGATGCGGAAGGTGACCACCGGTGTCGCGTCGGCCGACGGTGTTCCGTTTCCCGAGGGCGGGCGTCGCGGCCCCCGGGCACCGTCACGACCGTGCGTGCGACCTCGCCGCCCCGGACCGAGCGCGGCGAGGGAGCACAGAGCGGCGAACACGGCGGACGCCGGGCGCGGCGCCGCGTCCGCCTGCGAGAGCCGGGCCGGCAGGACTCCGCGGAGCGGGCCGCCGGCTGTGGCGGGGGCTCACGCCCCGTGCCCTGTCGCGACCCGCGTCGTTGAGCCCGGCATGACGATCTTCAACCGCCGTGTCCTCGCCTCCGCCGCCGTCGCCGCAACCGCCGTCCTCGCCTCCGCCGGGGCGGCGTCGGCCGACAGCGTCGGCAACCACCTCCCCGGAGTCGGACTCCTCTCCCAGACCTTCGGGAACGGAGACCAGCAGAGCGAGGCAGCGGACACCCTGCCCACCCACGACGCCCTCAACAACATCACCGTCCCCTGACCGAAGTCGTCCCGCGGCACGGAGGCCTCGCCGGGAGTCCGGGATCTGACGCCCGGGTCAGCGGGTGGCTTCCGAGGCTTGGTCGAGGACCTGGCGAAGCCGGTGCGCGAACTCGTCCGGCTTCCCCGGGTATCCGAACTCCCCGTCGCAGAAGCCGCCGTGATGGCTCGGGAACACGGTCGCCCGCTGTCCGAGGAGTTCGGCGACCGCGGCGGAGGTGCGCCCGGTCTGCACGTTCTCGGACTCCTCGCCCACGGCGATCACCACGCGGGTCGGCGCTGCGGCGATCGCGTCGGTGTCCGGCCGGTAGCCGCTGATCGCCCATGACCGGTCGGACAACAGGGGATCCTCGCGCGTGCCGTCGTCCTCCGTGGGGAGTCCGAACGCGGCGGGGTCGGCTTCCGGCCGGGCGAAGTACGCGTCGGTGAACTCCCCCTCCCACGAGGTCATGGCCACGAAGGCGGCCATACCGGCCCCCCACCCGCGCTTCTCGTAGGTGTCCCGCACTTCCGCCCGCGCCCGGACGGCCGCCGGGCCGTCCGGCGTGAGGGTGATGAGCGGTGGCTCGTGGGCGACGAGAGTGACCACGTCCGTGGGGTACTTCGCCACGACCGCGAGCGCGGTGACGGCTCCGCCGCTGCTGGCGAACAGCTCGACCGGGCCGGCTCCGAGGGCCTCGATGACGGCGTGTACGTCGTCCGCCTGGGTCTGCGGAGTGTGGTCGTCTCTCCCGTCCTTACGGGCGCTGCGGCCGAGCCCGCGCGGGTCGTAGGTGGCGACGGTCCGCTCGGGGAAGCGGGCGGCGAGCGCGGCGAAGCCGGTGGCGTCCATGGGCTGCCCGATCATGAACAGCGGCGGGCGTCCGTCCGCGGTGGGCAGCGGCCCGCGAACGTCGTAGACGAGGTCCGCGCCGGCTGTCTCGAGTGTGTGCGTTTCCATATCCGTGCAGACCGGCCTCGGCCCGGAAACTCATCGGTGCCGCCCCGAACACGTCGGAAGTTCTCTTGAACTAAGTACTTGAACTTAGTGAAGGGAAGCATCTATCGTCCTCTTGTACTTAGTTCAAGCGAGTTCGGGCCGAGTCCCTGGGGGATCACCGTCATGCAGCAGCAGCACCAGCAGGACCGCGAGGACGCGTTCGGGGCGGTCGTCGCCCGCCTCGCCGAGGAGCACGGTGTGCCGGGCGCGTCCGTCGGCATCCTGAACGGCGGCCGGACGTCGTTCGTGAACCACGGGGTCACCAGCCTCGACCACCCGCGGCCGGTCGACGAGCACACCGTCTTCCATCTGGCGTCGATCTCGAAGACGTTCACCGCGACCGTGCTGCTCCGCCTGGTCGAGGAGGGCAAGGTCGAGCTCGACGCGCCGGTCCGGCGGTACGTCCCCGAGCTCGTCCTCGCCGACGATGGGGCCGCCGCCCGGATCACCGTGCTCAACCTGCTCAACCACACCGCGGGCCTGGACTGGAACCTCGTCGACCCCGAGGGCGAGGACGGCTCCCTCGCCGCGTTCGTCGCCCAGCTCGACCGGCTCCCGCTCGTCTCCGAGCCCGGCGCCCGGGCCTCGTACAGCCAGGCCGGCTACAACCTGGCCGGGCGGATCGTCGAGAACGTCACCGGGCTGACCTTCGAGCAGGCCGTCGCCGCGACGGTCCTGGAACCCCTCGGTCTCACGGACACCGTCTTCGACGCGGACGACATCATGATCCGGCCGTTCGCCACGGGCCACGTCCACGGCGAGGACGGCCGGCCGAGGGCCGCCCGCCCCTGGAAGGCGTTCCGCGCCGGAACCCGCGGGAACAACCCCGGCGGCGGGGTCGCCTCCACCACGGCCGACGTTCTCGCCTGGGCCCGCTTCCACCTGGGAGACGGCGACGGCGTGCTGCACACCGACACCCTGCACGGGATGCGCGAGGAGACGGCACCACTGCGCGGCAGCACCCTGGGCGACGGCTTCGGACTGGGTTGGTTCCGCCGCCCCGTGGACGGGGTGCGCACCATCGGCCACGGCGGCTCCGGCAACGGGCAGTACGCCGAGCTGCACCTCGCGCCCGAGCACGACTTCGCCGTCGTGGCGCTCGCCAACAGCGAGGAGGGGTACCTCTTCAACCAGGCCGTCGTCCGCGCCGCCTTCGAGCACTTCCTCGGCCTCGTCGAGAAGGCCCCGGAGCCCGTGCCGTACGACGAGTCCCGCGCCCGTGAAGTCGCCGGACGCTACGAGATCGACGCCATGAACCTCGACATCGCCACCGACGGGGTGCGGCTGACCCTGGCCGTGGAGATCAAGCCGGAGATCCGCCAGGCCTCGGACGCGGACATGCCGCCGGACATCGCCCCCGCCGCCATGGGCTTCCTGCCCGGCGACGGAGACGAGTACACGCTCACCGATGGCACCCTCGCGGGCCAGCGCGGCTTCTTCACCCGCGACACCGCCGGCCGCGTCACCGGGGTGGACCTGGGCGGCCGGCTCTTCAGCCGGACCACCGGTTGAACTTCGGAAGGGACCCGGCCGGTCGGCCGGGTTTCGCCCGGGTGGCCTCTCCGGACCGCAGGGCCGCTCAGCGTGTCGCCAGGCCGCCGTCGGAAGGTGACACGACGCCCGCCTCGTAGGCCGCGATCACCAGCTGGGCGCGATCGCGGGCGGCCAGTTTGGACAGGAGGCGGCCGATGTGGGTCTTCACCGTGCCCATGCTCAGGTGCAGGCGTGCGGTGATCTCGTCGTTCGACAGGCCCCGTGCGATCAGTTCCAGGACCTCCCGCTCCCGCTCCGTCACCTCGGGCAGCGGGGCGGCGCCACGGGCCGGGGCCGGAGCGGGGCGGCGGGTGAACTCCTCGACGAGGCGGCGGGTGACGGAAGGGGCCAGCAGGGAGTCACCCGTGGCGACGATCCGGATGGCGGCGAGCACCTCCGCGGGCGGGGCGTCCTTGAGGAGGAAGCCCGCGGCGCCGGCGTGCAGGGCGGCGTAGACGTACTCGTCGAGGTCGAAGGTGGTCAGGATCAGCACCCGTACACCGGCGGTCTCGGGGGAGCCGCAGATCAGCCGGGTCGCCTCGATACCGTCCGTCCCCGGCATCCGGACGTCCATGAGCACGACGTCCGGACGGTGCAGGCGGGCCAGAGCGACGGCCTCCGCGCCGTCCCCGGCCGCTCCGACGGCGGTCAGCCCCGGTTCGTTCTCGACGAGGATCCGGAAGGAGCCGCGCAGCAGCACCTGGTCGTCGACCACGAGCACCCGCGTCTCGTCCGTCATACCGTCCTCCCCCTCGGTTTCCTTCATCTCTCACACCTTCGTCCCCGTACCGTCCTGCGGCAGGCGGACGGAGACCGCGAAGCCCCCCTCGGGGCGCGGGCCCGCTCGGAACGTCCCGCCGTGCATCACCGCCCGCTCCCGCATGCCGATCAGCCCGTGACCTGCCGGCCGTTCGCGCCCCGCACTCCGGATGCCGTCGTCCGTGACGTCGATGCGCACCTCGTCCGCGTCGGCCTCGACCGTCACCCGGCAGCGTGCGGGGGACGCGTGCTTGACCACGTTGGTGAGGGATTCCTGGACGATCCGGTGGACCGCCAGGGCGAGGCCCGCGGACAGAGCGCCGTCAGGCAGCCGGACGACCGCGTCGACGTCCACGCCCGCCCGTCGTGCCTGGTCGGCCAGCCCGCCGAGCGCGTCGACGCCGGGTGACGGGCCGAGTGGTGCCGACGGGGAGCCGACACGGAGCACACCCAGGGTGCGGCGCATCTCCTTCATGGCGGCCCTGCCGGTCTCTTCGATGACGCGCAGAGCGTCCTCCGCCTCATCCGGGCGACCTCGGGCCACGTGCCCGGCGACCCCCGCCTTCACCACGATCAGGCTCAGACTGTGCGACACGATGTCGTGCAACTCCCGCGCGATGCGCAACCGTTCCTCCACGACGGCGCGTTCGGCAAGGTGCGCGGCCCGATCGGCCTCCCGGGCTCGCCGGGTGCGTACGGCGAAGCCCGCCGCCCACCCGCCGCAGAGGACCAGCCAGACCAGGGCGGTCACGCCGAGCGCCCCGCTCCAGGTCTCGGCCGGGGTGACGACGGCCTCCCCGGCGGTGACGGCGGCCGCCGCCAGCACGAGCGAGCCGACGAGGACGGGAACCGAGCGCCGTGGGGGCGTGGCGCTCGCGACCGTGTACAGAACGAGGCCGACCGCGGCCCACGGCTCGCGCGTGATGTCCGACAGCGTGGCGGCGGAAGCTCCGGCCGAGGCCGTGACCGCGGCCGCCACCGGCCACGGACGACGGACGGCGACCGGGAGACCCACCGCCGCCGCCACGAGCACGCCCGCCCACGCGGGTCCGGAGTAGGCGGGCTGGACGCCGTCGCCCGGCATCCGGGCGAATCCGACGTACACGACGGCGATCGACAGTGCGGCCGCCAGGTCGAGCGCGAGCAGATGAACGCCGTGCGGCCGCCGGGAGACACGCATGATCCGACCGTACATCGTCAACCAGCCCTTCCCACCAGGGTCATGAGAGCCGCCGCCGCGGAGACCACGAGGACCCAGCGCAGCACCGTCGCCCGGCCGGGCGACGGACCGTCGCGCAACACGGTGACGCCGAGCGGGACGAGCGCGAGACAGAGACCCGCTGCGGCCACCACCGACAGCGGCGTAGTCCCCTTGAGCACGCCGAGCGGCAGCGCGGAGACGGCCGCCAGGGCCAGTGCGCGGACGGGACCCAGCACGCGCGCCCGCCAGGCACCGGCGGCGAGGAACAGCCAGCCCCCCATGATCGCGACGTTGAAGGCGCTGAAGATGTGGAAGGCGCCGTACGTCTCCCCGACGAACCGGGCGGCGGCCTCCGCCCCCTGCCGATCGGCGAACTGGAAGGCGAGATGGTCCACACCCGCGTGGAACGTCCTCGCGAAGAGCCCCAGCACGGCGAGGACGCCACCCCACAAGGCCGCCCCCGGACTGCGGCGGCCCACCCGCACGGCCAGCACGGCGAGGGCCGGCCACAGCAGGACGGTCCCGGCCGCGAAGGCACCGTAGGAGACCGCGATCGGACCGGGGTGCTCGACACGGGCGGCGAGCTGGTCGGGGAAGAAGAAAGGGAACGGCAGCCGCAGCAGGACTCCGACCGTGAGCAGTACGGGCGCCACCACCAGCGCGACACCGCCCACCCACCGCCCGGGGAAGGGCGCGTCACCGTCCCATGCCACGGGCAGGAAAACGGACTTGGCCGGCGTGGTGGCGGTGGTGCCGGGTGCGGAGGGCGGTCTCCGCCTCGTGGTCGTCATGTCCCGAACGATCCCGCCCGGACGGCGGCCTCCGCATCGGAGCACGGTCCGATCCTGTCGCCGCCCGGCATCGGCCCGTGGTCCGACGGCCCCCGGTGGGACGGGGGTGAACCCCGCCTGATCGCCAGGGCAGTCCCCGCCGTGCCCGCCCCACGCCAGGCCGTGCCCGCCCCACGCCAAGCCGGCCGAGCCCGACACACAGGGGAGCTTCCAGGGGCGTCGACCCCGAACGGCGATGACCTTGTTAGGGCGTTCCTCGCGTGGGTGAGAGATCAGTGGTGTCGCCCGTTCGCTCAGGGACCTGGAGGGCTCCGCCATGAAGTACACCGTCTCGATCGAGATCGCCCTGCCGCGGGAGAGGGTGGTCCAGCTGCTCGCCGACCCGGCCCAGATGCCGAAGTGGCTGCGGGGCCTGGTGCTGCACGAGCCCCTGAGCGGCGTCCACGGGCAGGTCGGCACCAGGTCGCGGGTCGTGCTGCAGATGGGGCAGCGGAACTTCGAGTGCACCGAGACGATCACGCGCCGGGAGCCGTCCGACCTGAGCGAGATCCCGGAGGCGAGCGTCGTCCGCTTCGACCGCGAGATCGTCGGCGAGGGCATGTGGAGCGCCGTGCGCGACCGGCTGACCGAGGCGGGCCCGGGGACGACGCTCTGGGCGAGCGAGAACGAGTACCGGTTCAGCGGCTTCCTGATGCGCCTGGTCGGACTCCTGATGCCCGGCGCCTTCCGTAAGCAGTCGCAGCAGCACATGCGGGACTTCAAGGCGTTCGCCGAGGAGGGGAAGGACGTCCGCGAAGCGAAGGGCTGAGCCGCGTGCGGACCGCCGGCGGAGGGCGGCCGGCTCTCCCGGCCGGCGAGGACTCCTGCCATGTGCGTGAGTCCGCCCGTCGCGCCGGGTTTCGTCCAGCCGGGTGTCGTCTGTCCGGGGCTCTCCGTGGGACGGAAGAGGCGGGTGGGGGTAAGGCTGGGGGAAGTCCGAGCCCCCTTCGTCGAGGAGTCCGCGTATGGCCCGCACACCCGCCCTGGTCCTGGCGGGCGCCGCCCTGCTCGCCGCGGCGCCCACCGTCGCGCACCCCGAACCCCGGCCCGGCGGGGCCGTGGCGGAGAAGGCTCTCACGTACCGGGCGACCGCTCCGTTCCAGCAGCACGCGCAGGCCGTGCGCGCCGGCTACAAGCCCGATCGGTACTGCGTCGCCGACCGAGCGGGCGGCAGCGGCGCACTCGGCTACCCGCACTTCAACCACGACCACGACAACTCGACGGACCCCGCGAAGCCCACGGCTCTGTACTACGAGGACGACGGGCGGGGCGGCAAGCGACTCGTCGGGGTGCAGTGGACGGTCTACGACCGCGACCAGGACCCGCGGACGGACGAGGACCGGCCGAGCATGTTCGGGGTGCCTTTCAAGGGCCCCAACCGTGGCAACTTCCCCGGTCAGCCCGTCCACTACGCCCTCCACCTGTGGCTGTGGAAGAAGAACCCCAAGGGCGAGTTCACCACGTACAACCCGGCGGTCGCCTGCCTGCCGGGGACGACCCGCCCGCAGCCCGGCCGGCTCTCCTGATCCCGGGAGACGCTGCTCCTCCGTGCTCCGCCGCCGCGAGGGCGCCCGACGCGACCTGCTGCGGGCCGGTCCGCCGCCTGCCGCCGTGTCGGGGTGGCGTGAGCGGCTTCGAGCGGGGCGCGGTGGCACAGTGACCGTATGTGCGGCCGCTATGCATCCACCCGCAGTCCCCAGGATCTGACCCAGCTCTTCCAGGTCACCGACTGGCGTCCCGAGGAGGCGCTGGCTCCGAGCTGGAACGTCGCTCCGACGGACGACGTCTACGCGGTGCTCGAACGCGCCGACCGGGAGTCCGGCGAGGGTGTGACCAGGCAACTGCGCACCCTGCGGTGGGGCCTGGTGCCCTCCTGGGCGAAGGACGTGCGGATCGGCGCGAGGATGATCAACGCCCGGGTGGAGACGGTGCACGAGAAGCCCGCGTTCCGCAGCGCCTTCGCCCGGCGCCGCTGCCTCCTGCCCGCGGACGGCTTCTACGAGTGGGACCCCGTCGAGGACAAGGCTTCGGGCAAGGTCCGCAAGCAGCCGTACTTCATCCACCCGACCGACGGGCAGGTGATGGCCCTCGCCGGTCTCTACGAGTACTGGCGCGACCCCGACATCGCGCACGACGACCATCCGGACGCCTGGACGACGACCTGCACGATCATCACCACCGAGGCCACGGACGCCGCCGGCCGGGTCCACCCCCGCATGCCCCTCGCCCTCACCCCGGACCACTACGACACCTGGCTCGACCCGGCCCATCAGGACACGGACGACCTTCGCGCCCTCCTCACCCAGCCCGCCGAAGGACGCCTCCGGGCCCGCGCCGTCAACACCGCCGTGAACAGCGTCCGCAACAACGGCCCCCACCTCCTCGACGAACCGGCCTGAGCACGCCCGCAGCCGCATCCGTCGGCAGACGGCACCTCGCCCCTCGACCCCTCTCGCGACCGACCCCGCTCGTTCGGCCGCGGGAAACCCCTTGCCCAATGGTCAAGAATCGTTGACCATTGCTCGTATGCCTACGGATGATCTTCCCGAGACGTTTCACGTCACCACCGACGAGCAGCTGCGTGCCGTCTCCAACCTCACGCGCCACCGGATCATGGCCGTGCTCCGCTTCGAGCCGGCGACGATCACGCAGATCGCCGAACGGGTCGGCCTCGCCAAGGGGAGTTCCAGCTATCACGTGCGGCTGCTGGAGCGAGCCGGCCTGGTGGAGGTCGTGCGGACGCGGAAGGTGCGGGGGGTGACCGAGCGGTACTACGCGATGGCCGCGCGGTCGATCGTGCTGCCGGATCCGGGCGAGGGCGGGCCGGACGTCCTGATGCGCAACGCGGTCGCGGACCTGGAGGCGTCGCCGGCGGACGCGGAGCGGCACGTACGGATGGCGCATCTGCGGCTCACCGACGAGCAGTTCGCCGAGCTGGGCGCGCGCCTGCAGGCTCTGGCGGACGAGTACCAGGAGCTGTCTGATCCGTCGCTGCCGGACGCGTCCCTCGTCTTCGCGCTGTTCCACCCGGCATCGCGCACGCAGGCCGGGGAGGGCGCCAAGTGACGTCGGACGTGCAGAAGTTGCCGGCCGGGTTCGGTCGGCTGTGGACCGCGCAGACGATCTCCTCCCTCGGCGACGGGGTGACCCACGCCGCGCTGCCGCTGCTCGCGCTGACCCTGACGCGGGATCCGATGGCGCTCGCCGTCGTCACGGCCGCGGGGACGTTGCCGTGGCTGCTCTTCGGAGTGCTCGGCGGTGCGCTGGTGGACCGCTGGGACCGCCGACGCACCATGTGGGTCGCGGACACGGCACGTGCGGTCCTCCTCGGCATACCCGTGGCCGCGGCGGCGCTCGACGTGCTGAGCATTCCGCTGCTCGCGGCCGTCGCCTTCCTGCTCGGCCTCGGCGGCCTCTTCTTCGACACGGCCGCCACCGCCTATCTGCCGGATCTGCTCCGCCGTGACCCCGCACTGCTCGAGCGCGCCAACTCCCGCCTGCGCGGCGCCCAGACCGCCATGTCCGGCTTCGTGGGACCGCCCGCGGGCAGTGCGCTGCTCGCCCTCGGACGGGCGGTGCCGCTGCTCGCCGACGCCGTGTCGTTCCTGCTCTCCGCGCTGCTCGTGCGCACGCTGCCCGCCATGCCCCGGCCCGCGCCGGAGGCCCGTGAGTCGCTGCTCCGGCAGGCACGGGCCGGCGCCTCGTACGTCTTCCGGGACCGGGTGCTGCTCGGGCTCGCGCTCCGCCCGGCGGTCGGCAACATCGCCTTCTCCGCCGTGGCGACCGTCCTGGCCCTCTTCGCGCACGACCGCCTCGGCATCGACACCTACGGCTTCGGCCTGCTGCTCACCGCGGAGGCCGCGGGCGGCCTGCTCGGTGCGGGCATCGCCTCCCGCCTCGGCCGACGCCTGGGCACCGGCACCGCACTGACCTGCACGGCGGCCGTCGAAGGGCTCGCCATCCTCGCCCTGGCCGCTGCCCCGAACCCGTACGCGGCCGGACTGGCGCTCGCCGTCTGCGGGGCGGGCATGGGCGCCACGATGGTGCTCGGGCCCTCCCTCCGGCAGGCGATCGTCCCCGCCCACCTCATGGGCCGGGTCGCCTCCACCTCGCGCATGCTCGCGATGTGCGCCGCCCCCGTCGGGGCCTTCCTCGGCGGGTGGCTGGCCACCACCCACGACATCCGTACCCCCCTCTACGCCGCCGGCGGGCTCCTCCTCGCGATGACGGCCGTCACCGCCTCCATGACCAGCAACCGCCGCGTCGAAGCGGCGCTCCGTACGGCGGCCGCGGCCGACGGTCCGGATCGGCAGGCGCCCGAGGAACCCGCCCGGGCGAGCACACCCGAGGTCCTGTGACGCGGCCGGCCGCGAGCCGTCGAGCCACGTGCCGAGCCGTCACGTCCGTCCCGGTCCGCCGCTGCCGGCGTCCGCGCCGCCCCGGCTCCCGGGGAGGCCCGCGTTCCAGGGACGCGGGCCTCGAAGGTCGGAGCGGCCGGGTCAGGTCCGGGGCACGCAGGGATTGCAGCAGGTCGGTGCCGGTTCGACGCACACGGTGACGGAGTCGGTGTTGTCGGCGGGGTCCGGGTCCTTCTCGACCGCGGTGACCGTGGCGGTGTTGGTGACGCGGACCGGCCTGGTGGCCTTCGCCCGCAGAGTGAGGGCCGCTCGGGCCCCCACGGCCAGGGTGCCGACGGTCCACCGGCCCGTCGCGGGGGAGTAGGAACCGAGGTCGGCGTCGGCGGACAGGAAGACGAGGCCGTTCGGGAGCCGGTCGGCGACCGTGACGCCGGTCGCCGGGCTGGGGCCGGCGTTGTGGACGGTCAGGCGGTACGTCACGGTCTGCCCGACGGTCACGGTGGTCGCGTCCGCCGACTTCGCCACGCTCAGGTCCGCGGCGGGCCTGACCTCGGTCACGGCCTCGTCGGACGTGGACGACAGCGGCTCGGGGGTGGAACCGAGGCGGTTCTCGTACGTGGCGGCGGCGGTGTTGGTGACACGGGTGCCCGCCGTGTCCAGACCGAGCGTGACCCGGTACTCGACGGTGGTGCCTCCCGGCAGGGCCGCGGTGTTGGCCAGGCTGCCGCCCTGGGTGGCAGAGGCCCCGGTGCCGAGCCGGAAGACGACCGCGCCGGCCACCGGGTCGTAGGCGGCCTCGTCGTCACCCGCCTGATCGGTCTTCGCTCCGGCGTTCGGACCCTCGACGATCCGCAGCGACCCGGGTACGTACGCGGTCCCCGCGGGCAGGACGTCGGTGAGGGTCAGCCGCTCGGCCGCGCCTCCCCCCTCGTTCCTGGCGTTGATCCGATACGTGACGACATCGCCGACGTCCAACGGTCCGGCCGGTACGGCGGTCTTGGTCAGCACCACGTACGGGGCCGTGCCGAAGAACACGCCGTCCAGGAAGTTGCCGATCCCGCGGTTGCCGCCCGCGGCCGAGACGGACCGGAAGGCGAAACGGGTCGTGGTCTGCCCCGCGGGGACGGTGTACGTGCCGGTGTAGTACCCCCAGGCCGTGTTGCCGTCGGTGAAGGTGCGCTGCTCGACCACGCTGCCCGGGGCGCCGATGTCCAGGGCCATGGTGTCCTGCCCCTGCCGGCCGCGGTGGTAGAGCCGCCAGTACAGCCGGGACCCGGGGGTGGTCGGCAGGTCCTGGTAGAGCGTGGAGACCTGATTGGCGTTGAGCTCGGCGAACTGCTCGCCCTCCGCGGAGGGCACGCCGTTGAAGCCGGAGTGCCACACCTCGACCATGTGGTCGGTGGCGGTGGTGAGCCAGCCCGGAACGTGCCGTGGCGCCTGGGTCTGCGAGGCGTCCGGCAGAAAGGCCATGTCGCTGACGGTGGGGTGCTCGAAGCTCCCGTTGACGAGGGCGACCCGGAGCGGGACGGAAGGAGGTGTACCCATGGTGACGTCTCCAATCGGTCGACGGTGCGCGGCAGCCGCCTCCCGCACGCCGGGTTGCCGGCAGGGTGGGAGGACGGATCCGGAACGCTCCGTAGCTCACCGCCTCCGCTGCGCCCGGTACAGCCGGAGTGGAGACGTCCTGGCCAGCGCCCACCGGCGGGTTTACCGCTGCCGACACGGTCGGCCACGGCACGGCGGCCCCCGCCGGGCCGGTCGCACCGCCCCTCGGGTCACCGCCGGAGCACGGGCCGCGCGCGTCCCTTCCGTCGTGACCTGATGGCACCGTCGGCTGGCACCCACGCGCCACCCGAGGGGGTGAATCGGACGTCGCCGGATTGACGTTTCGTCCTGTCGGGGCGACCGGACACGACCGCTGCGACGGCGGTACGCGAATCGCGCGAACGCCTTCCGCGGGAGGTCCACCGGCTGTCGGCCGCCCTCCCCTTCCTTCCCGGTCAAACCGATGGCCGCAGACGATCGGGAAGGGCAGGATGCTCCGCATGACGCCGGCCACTCCCGAGCTGCACACCGCCCGCCTCCGACTGCGGCCGTTCGCCGACGCCGACGCGGCGCCGCTCTTCGCGTTGCACAGCAGCGCCCATGTGCTGCGGTACTGGGACTCCCCGCCGTGGACCGATCCGGCCCGCGCCCAGCGCTTCATCGCGCGCTGCCGGACGATCGAGGAGGACGGCACGGGAGCGCGGCTGGCCGTCGACCGTGCCTCCGACGGCGCGTTCATCGGCTGGTGCGGCCTGACCGACTGGAACCCTGAGTTCCGCACCGCGTCCCTGGGGTACGTCTTCGACGCCGCCGCGTGGGGCAGGGGATACGCCACGGAGACCGCGCGGGCCGTCGTGCGGTGGGCGTTCGACACCCTGGACCTGAACCGCGTCCAGGCCGAGACCGACACCCGCAACGCGGCGTCCGCCCGGGTTCTGGAGAAGCTCGGCTTCGTCCGCGAAGGCACCCTCCGTGAGGACTGCGTCGTCGACGGCGATGTCTCCGACACCTGGGTCTTCGGCCTCCTCCGCCGAGAGTGGCCCCCGACGGCCGGCTGAGGTGCGGCTCCCGGTGGCCGGGCGGAACTTCATGGTGTGGGGAACGCGTTGGCAGGGTGGTGCGCGACGACGCGTGTCCGAAGACGGACGGAACGGCAGAAGCCGAGGTGGCACGAGTGGCGATGTGGGATCGGATCAAGGACCAGGCGACCAGAGGTCTGCAGCAGGCGCAGGGGGCGCGCGGTGGGTCCGGTGGCCATGGACCGTCGGGCGCGCGGCCCGGCGGCGGTTCCAGGGCCGAGCTCGTGAGCGCGCTGAAGTTGCAGCTCACGTCGCTGAAGACGGAACTCAAGAGCGGCGCGTTCCGGGACGCCAGCATGGCCATGTGCGCGCTGGTGGCGGCTGCCGACGGCCGGATCGACCCGGCCGAGCGCCAGCACGTCGAATCGCTCATCCTCACCAACGACGTGCTCCAGAACTTCCCCGCCGACCAGCTCCGCCAGCGCTTCAACAAGCACGTCGACCAGCTCTCGGCCGGTTTCGTCATCGGCAAGGCGACGGTGCTGCAGGAGGTCGCCAAGGTGGCGAAGAAGCCCGCCGAGGCCCGCGCCGTCATCCAGACGGGCATCGTGGTCGCGGGTGCGGACGGCTTCATCGAGCCCGCCGAGGAGCAGATCATCCGCGAGGCGTGCGCGGCGCTCGGTCTGTCGGCGGCGGAGTTCGGCATCTGACCCGCTCCTCCCGGTGAAGAGGCGCGCGGCCGGTGCGCGGGTCACGATGGAGGAAGGTGGTGGCGTCGATGGAGTTTCCCGAGATCTACGAGCTCGTCTTCCAGGAGTCGGCGGTACTCGACGACGTGGTCGTGGTCCGCCGCACCGAGCGTGCCGGCCCGGGCGGCTGCCCGGTCTACGAGGACGACACGGGCATCGTCCGCGCGGAGATCAGCGAGCAAGGAGACGTACGCATGCTCGCGAGCGGCGGCCACCAGGCCCACTCCTTCCGCGTGACGGCCCGGGCACGGGATTAGGGCGGGGGCGACGCCTAGAGGGAGAGAGGGCGTGCCCGCTGTGTCGGGCGTCGCCTGACACAGGAGTGCGCGTCTCCGCGTCGCTCGCGGCCTCACCTGTCGGCGACAGCTGAGGGAAACCGCCGACGAAGAAGCCACCGACGCCTCGCCGGCTCCGGCAGGGGCCGGGTGGGCGTCTCAGGCGGTGTCGCAGGGGATGTCGTCGCGGGGGCCCGGGGCCGGGTCGTCCGCCCGTGCGGCCCAGGGAGGCGGTGCCGTCGACGCCGTCCAGGCCGCCAGGTCCGTACCGTCGACGCAGACGATCCCGCAGGAGGCCGCGTATTCCAGGGCGGGGTCCGTGAAGGAACTGGTGGTGACGAGGACGGCCACGTCGGCGTCGTGCACGGCGTAGCAGGTGCCTCCGAAGCGCTGGAGGTCCGGGGAGCCCACCCGGTGGTCCTCCCCGTACTGCTTGCACTGCAGGACCACTCGCGTGCCGGCGGGGGTCGTCGCTATCACGTCCGCGCCGAGGTCACCTGCGCCGCCGACCACCTCGACGGGGGAGCAGCCGTCACGGGCGCACAGCGCGGCGACCGTGTGCTCGAAGCCGTCCGGATCGACGGCCTCATGGTCCAGGGCCCCGGAGTCGACGGCGGGCGGGGCGCCGAGCCTGCTGGGGAGGGTTTCCGTCCTGTGGTCGCCGGGATCGGTCAGGGGGATCGTGTGGGCGACTTCGGTCAGCATGTTCTCCCCCGGGTCGTTCCACTCCCTCCCGTCCCGGCCCCGCACGCGCGTCGCCGTGGTCCTGCGCCGTCGGATCGTCGCCGCCGCGACGCCCAGCAGCAGTGCGAGGGCCGCGAGGATGACGGGGAGGTACGAGCCGGTCGCCCGAGCCGTCCTGATCATCAGGGCCGCACCTCCGGTGACCACCCCCACGAGCCCCACCACGAGCACCAGGTCTCGGGCGGACCGGGCAGGGACCTCCCGGCGCCCCATGCCCCCGCACGCGTCTCTGTCGTCGACCGTCGTCATTCGGCCCCCTCCTCGTACGGCCCGTCTTCCTCCGACCGGCCCTCCCCTGACACCGACCCGCCTCACCCCGACGGCACGGTCGAAACTCGTTCGGACCACGGCGATGGCCGGACACCAGCGGGAACGCGGGAGAGCGCGGGTGGGGGAGAACTGTGAGGGCGGCGTGATGCGGCCACCTCAAGTTCCGCTCAGATGTGATGACAATCCCTCGAACGTGTCTCTAGTGTCCTCGCAACTGAGGAGGACGAAGCACGTGCAGAGGAGAAGGCCGACCTCGTCCGGAGGTCACGAGAACACCCCCGGATCCACGAGGATCCGAAGGGCCTGCCCGGAGCGGGCAGGCACGGCGGGGACCGGACGCGGGACTGCCTCTCCAGCACACTTCTCCACGGGTAAGGCACCGTCGTGACACTTCGCAGCATCCGTTCGGCCGGCGTCTTCGCCGGCACCGCGGTTCTCGTCCTGACCATGTCCGCGTGCGACCTCGGGTCGGAACCCGGGGGCAAGGGCGAGAAGATCTCCATCGGCATCAAGTTCGACCAGCCGGGCCTGGGCCTGAAGGAGTCGGACGGCTACTCGGGCTTCGACGTCGACGTCGCCCTGTACATCGCCAAGAAGCTGGGCTACTCCGAGGACGAGGTCGTCTGGAAGGAAGCCCCGTCGGCGCAGCGCGAGAACCTCATCGAGAGCGGCGACGTGAGGTTCGTCGTGGCGACCTACTCGATCAACGAGAAGCGCCTGAAGGAGGTCGACTTCGCGGGCCCGTACTTCCTGACCCACCAGGACCTGCTGGTCCGCGGCGACGAGGTCTCGATCACCGAGGTCGAGGACCTGAACTCCAGGAAGCTCTGCTCGGTCACCGGCTCGACCTCCGCCCGGAACGTCAAGGAGAAGCTGGCCCCCGAGGCCGACCTCCAGCAGCTCGGCGGCTACTCCGCGTGCCTGACGGCCCTGGAGAACAAGAAGGTCGACGCCATCACCACCGATGCCGCCATCCTGGCCGGCTACGCCTCCCAGCAGCAGCACTGGGGCAAGTTCAAGCTCGTCGGTCTCTCCCTGAGCGACGAGAACTACGGCATCGGCCTCAGGAAGGGCGACACCGAGCTCAAGGGCCAGATCAACAAGGCCCTGGGGGAGATGGTGTCCGACGGCACCTGGCGGAAGCTCGTGCGGAAGCACTTCAATCTGTCGAGCTACAAGAGCGAGCCCCCGCCGAGGATCCAGGACTGAGCCGAGGATCCAGGACTGATCTTTTCCGCGAGAACGGCCGGAAGCCCGTGGCTCCCGGCCGCTCCCGGGCGCCGGTACCGAGAGGGGAGGCCGGCCGAAGGGTCAGGCGGGCACAGGGGCTCAGGCGGGCACGGGGGCGCACGCCTTCACGGTGACGCGCGCCGAGAACACCTCCTTGCCGTGCTGTCGCCCGGTGACTTCGGTGCTGACGACATCGCTTCCGCCGCGGCGCGGAGCGGTGGCCTCGACCCAGCAGGGGGCGTCCAGCTCGACGTAGCGGAGGAACCGGGCGTCGAGTTCCATGGGGACGGTACGGGGACTGCCGGACAGCGCGTGGGCGGCCTGGGCGGCGGCCTCCAGGAAGACCAGACCCGGTATGTGGTCGTGGGCGTGGTCGAAGAAGAAGCGGTTGCCGGTGTCCACGCGCAGCTGCCAGCGGTGCGGCTCGGCGAGCGGGCTCAGTACCGCGTTCTCCAGCGAGGTCTGGCCGCCGCGGACGGCCTCGTCGAGGGCGGGACCGGGCGGGAGGGCCCGCGCGCTGGCGGCCCGCGCGTCCGCGTAGGCGCCGCGCAGCCTGTCGTAGATCGCGGGCGGGTGGGCGGTGTAGCGGACCCGGGCGATGCCGAGCGGCTCCCCGTCGCGCGTGGCCGTGACCTGCGCGGCGAGATGGGTGGAGCCTAACCGCCGCCGGACCACCTCGGTGTGAGTGATCGTCAGGTGTACGTCGGATGTCGGCGCGTGGGTGCTCAGGGCTGCCGGGACGACGGCGCTGTCGTAGGAGTCCCACCCCAGTCTGAAGTCCAGGGGGACCCCGTGGGCGACGTGGGACAGCAGGGCGAGGGCCTGGCGGATCGTCTCGGAGAAGAGGAGGGGGTGGTAGTGATCCGTGTGGGATGTGTAGAGGGGGTGGTGCTCGGGCCAACGGGCGATGACGGTGTGGGAGACGCCGTCGGCGTGGCTGCGCCATCCGGACAGGAGTGCCTGGCCGGGTGCGGTCTTGCGGGTGAAGGCCGCGGGGACGTGCCGGACGCTGTCGAGCGTAGCGATCGAGCCAGTTGTCACGTTCAAGGTGTTCCCCCAGAGAACGGTGCGGTGAGGTGGTGGCAACTGCTGCGGGCAAGGAGCGTGAGACCGCTTCGTAACATAGTGATGGTTATGTTTATCTGTCGAGGGAGTGGGAGGACAGGTCTATGGCTCAACAAGAACGAAGCGTCCGGACGCGGGCGGCCATCCTGCGGGCCGGCGCCGAGGTCTTCGCGGAACTCGGCTTCGCCGGGGCGAGCGTCAGCAAGATCACCCGGAGGGCGAACCTCACCCTGGGAGCGCTCTACTTCCACTTCGAGTCGAAGGAGCAGCTGGCGCGCGAGATCGTCCGGGCGCAGCCGGCGCTGGTGACGTCGGAGGCGGCGACGGGCCTGCGGGGCGCCGTCGACATCACCCTGGCGTGGGCGACACAGCTCACGAGGGACCCTCTGCTACTGGCGGGCGCCCGACTGGTCATGGACCAGGAGTACTTCGTCCGCAGCGAGGAGGGCAACTCCTATCGCCAGTGGACCGAGGTGCTGCTGCCGTACCTCCAAGAAGCCCATGCGCAGGGCGAGTTGCGGTCCGGAGTGGACGTGCTGCCCCTCGCCCAGCTCGTGGTGAACGCCTGCACGGGGGCGCAGATGAACTCCCAGCTCGACAGCGGCCGGAGGGATCTGCCGGAACGGCTGCGCCAGATGTGGACCCTCCTGCTGCCGCTCGTCGCGACCGAGGAGGCCGCGGAGCGCGTCACGGAGGCGCTGGCTCCGCTCGGGCACGAGTCCCACGTCGTCGACGGGACGATGGTCTGATCCCCTCGGAGGACTGCCGCGTCCGTCGCGCATGGCGTTGAATCGGCCCATGCCATCTGCATCGCGAGCGTTACAGGGAAGAACGGTCATGATCACGGGGGCGTCGAGCGGCATCGGCGCCGCCGCCGCGAGGCTGTTCTCCGAGGAGGGTGCGGCCGTCGTCCTGATGGCCCGGCGCAAGGACAGGCTGGAGGAGCTGGCCGAGGAGATCCGCGGCGGCCGGGGGAGGGCGCTGGCCGTGCCGGGGGACGTACGGAAGCCGGAGGACGTACGGGAGGTGGTCACCCGGGCGGTCGAGGAGTTCGGGAGCCTGGACGCCGCCTTCAACAACGCGGGGACGGGGACCTTCGGCAGCGCCCTCCACGAACTCGACGAGGACGCCTACGACACGGCGATGGACGTCAACGTGCGGGGCGTCTGGAACTGCATGCGCCAGCAGATCCCCGTCATGCTGCGGCAGGGCCGCGGCGGATCGATCGTCAACACCTCCAGTGTCGCCGGCCATTCGGCGACGGGCGCCACAGCGCCTTACGTCGCCGCCAAGCACGCCGTCCTCGGCCTCACGCGTGCCGCCGCGTCCGAGTACGGGTACTCGGGGATCCGGGTGAACGCCCTGACGGTCGGGGCCACCCGCACGGCCCTTCTGGAGCCCTATACGGACGGCACTCCCGAGACAGAGGGGCGGTTGACCCGCCGCGCGGTGCAGAAGAGGCTGGCGGATCCGGCCGAGGTGGCGCAGGCCGCGCTCTGGCTGTGCGGCGACCGGGCGTCCTTCGTCACCGGCGGGGCGATCGCGGTGGACGGAGGGTGGAGCGCGGTGTGAACCCCCCGCTGCGGCGGGTCCTCCTCGGGCTGCGGCGTCGCGCACCGGCGCCACTGGGGGTGTTCGTGGGGCCGTGGCGCCGGGGGCGACGTGGCCCCACGGCGGACCGCCGGCCGTACGGGCATCACGGGGCGGAGCCGGGTGTCAGGGCCGCGTGCGAAAGGCGGGGGTCGGACGCCCGTCCTTCGCACAGCGGGCCCGAGACAACCGCTCCGTGGCTCCGTGGCTCCCTGGCTCCGTGGCTCCGCGCTCTCCCGCGGCGGCCCGCGTCTCCGCGCCGCGCGGGCCCGGCGGCGTGATCCGTGCTCAGACGCGCAGCCGTGCCGTGGGCCGGGCCACCCGGGGGAGCGAGGCGGCCGTGATGGTGCGGGACAGGCCGTCCGGGTCGACCTCCGACAGCTCCTGGTAGCAGCAGGCCGCCGAGACCAGCGTCACGTGCCGGTGCCAACCGGGGTACGACCGTCCCTCGAAGTCCTGGAGCCCGAAACTGCCCTCCAGGCGGCGCACCACCCGCGGTGTCGTCGCCTGGAGCGCGGCCAGCTCCAGGAGCTCCTCGACCGACAGGTGGACCAGCGTGGTGAGCCACGCCGCGGCCGGCCGCTCGCCCTCGCGGGGTACCTCGGCGAACAACCGGTAGAACCGCTGCGGCTGAGGGCCGCGGGGCAGGCGGACCAGCCCGGTGACCACGCGCGTCAGGCGGGTGGGACGCAGCTGGCCGCACTTCAGGACCGAACGCAGGAGCTCACCCTCGGTCTCCAGGAAGCGACGCGCGCTCATCGGGGGGACGGAGGCGTCCGCGCCGGCCCCGAAGGAGTGTGCGGGCGCCGTCGGCAGGACGGGCAGGGAGTCGGGAACGGCGGCCACGAAGTCGTGCGCACGCTCCCGCAGACCGTGGAGCAGCCGATCCGGTTCCTTGTACTCGCGCAGGTCGGCCACGAGCGGCAGCGCCGCGAATCCGCCCGCGGCCAGGCCGTCGGCCAGTTCGAGGACGTGCGCCCAGGCGGGCACGGGCTGGACCGCGTCCGGAATCCGGGTGCGGCGGCGTAAGCGGTCCTCGCTCCATTCGCTCGGCAGGTGAAGTCGCCAGTCGACGGGGACGTGGCCGCTGCCCGTCGCCAGGAACTGCCCCACGCCGATCTGGCAGTTGATGGTGCGACCCAGGGCCGGCACGAACCTGCGGTGCACTCCGCACGACTGGTCGCCCCGCTTGGGGACCATGGCGATGCCGACGGTCCACGCCTTGGGGCGCGCCCGGCTCCCCACCCAGCGGGCGAGCTCGCTCCGGGCCGGCTGCCATTCCCACGGGCTGGCGTTGACGAAGCGGTGCAGGGACTGGGAGGCGGTGGGGGAGTCGGTGATGGCGGCGGCCATGCTGCGCATCGACTTCCTGCCCGACACCGCCAGAAGCCCCATCAGGTACGCGGCGGCCCAACGGCGCTGGTCCGCCCGTGGCAGGTGGGCGAAGAGCTGGTCGGCGAAACCGACGACTCGCTGCTCGGCTTCGAGTGCGGACAGCCGGTCCGCGCCGAACGCGACGTGGGTCATGGGGGCTCCCGGGTGCGGCTCTGGGGGGTGATGCCAGAAGAATAATAGGGGTTGCTATTTTTTTAATCGGGATGAATCAGCCAGTCCCTCGCTTTCGGGGCCGGTGTCATGAGGTAAGGGCTTGCTCTGCGTGAACCAGCCAACCGTGATCCACGGGCTTGTCGCTGCTGACCTGCGAGGTCACACTGGCCGCCACGACCGCCGGACCGTCGAGGGCCGGCCCTTCGGCCGGGCCTGGGGGGATCGGGTCCCGGGCGGGTCGTCCTCCGGGCGGAAGGCCGTGCGGTGCTCCGCCGCGGACCGGGCAGGGGTCGGCGCGGCCGCCCGTTCCGCGTTCGCCGCATTGGGGTCGTACACGCGGCGCGGCCTGCCCTTCTGCTCCGCCAACGCTCCCGAGCGGGCGTCCAGTTGACCATCGACCAGCGCACCGGAGACTCGTATGACACGACAGTTACGTGCGGTACGCACCCGACAGGCCCTCGTGACCGCCGCGGCGTCCGAGTTCGATCGGAGCGGGTACGCCGGCGCGGCACTGAACAGAGTCTGCCGGGCTGCCGGGATCACCATGGGCGCCCTGACGTTCCACTTCGCGACCAAGGGCGAACTGGCCTCCGCGGTGCAGATGCAGGGGCTGGCCATCACCCGGGCCGCGCTGGCGGATCTGCCCGCGGGCCGGGTGCCGGCCCTGCACCGGGCCATCGACGTGACGCTCGAACTCGCCCGGTTGCTGGAGGAGGAGCCGGCCGTGCGCTCCGCCGCACGGCTCAGCCGCGAGCGGCCGGACGAGGACCTCGCCTGGTCGATGTCCTGGATCGCGGCCCTCCAGGACCTCTTCGGGCAGGCGTACCGGGACGGGCAACTGCACGCGGCCGTCCGCCCCGAGGATCTGGCCACACTGTCGCGGTTCCTGATTCTCGGTGCCGAGGACCGTGCGCGGGCGGAGGGTTCGCGGAGCGGTTCGGAGCCCCGCGAGCCGGGCGCGGTCGAGGAGGTCAGGCAGATGTGGGGCATCATCCAGCGTGGCATCTGCGGACCTTCCCGCGGTGAGCCGGCATGAGGGGTCCGCCCGTGGAGCGCTCGCCGCGGCGCCACCGGCCCCGGAACGTGACTTCCGCGACACCGGAGCCGGAGCACCGCTCCCACGACGCCGGCCCCGGTGCGCGGTCGCTGACCGTCACCCGCATCACCAACCCCACATGACCCTTTTCGAAACACCAGTCCCATAGCTTCGAATCCGCCTGGGAGGGAAGCGCACCGCATTCGTATCTCTGCGCGAATGGCGTCACGATTTTCGCGAGTCGGCATTGCCGCCACCGCCGAGGGCGCGGATCGTGGAATCGGCAACCGACACACATACGAGGGGCGACCCGTGGTGGAGACGGAACGGACCGGCGCGTGTTCCGCGCAGGTGGCGACAGTCGTCGTGTGGCCCCAGGACCCGCCCGGCCCCGCCCGGTGGATCTTCCGTGGCGCGTCGGAGCGTTCGGGTGCCGCCGAGTGCCGTCGCCGGACGGCGCCCGGGACGTAGGCCGCGCGACCCCGCCCCACCGTCCGGGGTGAGCCTCCCGGAATTCCCGCAGCAGTTCCGCCTTTCCCTGCCGCATCCACATCCGCATTGACACCCGGATTCAGCGGCGGTTCCCGTGCTCGACAGACTCGGAATTCCGGCTGCCCATTTCCGGGGCGGCCGACACCGCAATGCCTTGAAAAGGCTTCCGTGGAGGACTTCATGGCGACAGCTCAGCGTAGGGACGCAGTGGTGGTCGGGGGAGGCATCGCCGGATCCGCGCTGGCGGCGGCGCTGGCGGGGGACGGCTACGACGTCCTGCTCCTGGAACGGCAGACCGTCTACCGGGACAAGGTGCGCGGCGAGGTCATCAACTGCTGGGGCGTCGTCGAACTCCTCCGCCTCGGCCTGGAGCGGCAGCTGCTGGACGCCGGCGGCACCTACATCGACCGTTTCATCGGGTTCGACGAGATCGTCGACCCCGAGACCGCCCGCGCCAACGCCCTTCACCTGGACGACATGCTGCCCGGCATCCGGGGAGTGCTCGACGTCGGCCACCCGGAGGCGTGCGAGGCGCTCGCCTCCGCCGCCGCCGAGGCCGGGGCGACGGTCGTGCGGGGGGTCGGAGACGTCATCGTGACGGGCGGATCCCACCCGAGCGTGCGCTACGAACACGACGACGTCGAGTACGAGGTGCCCTGCCGCCTCGTCGTGGGCGCGGACGGCCGCACCTCGACGGTCCGGCGCCAGCTCGGCGTCTCCCTGACCCAGACCCCGCCGAACTCGCTGGGCGGCGGCATGCTCGTGGAGGACCTCCACGACTGGCCCGGCAACGTGACCTCGATCGGTACCGAGAAGGACCTGCTCTACTTCGTCTTCCCCCGCGAGGGCGCCAAGGCCCGGCTGTACCTGCTGCACGACGTGGCGCAGAAGGGCCGCTTCGCCGGCCCGACCCGCCAGGCCGACTTCCTCAAGGCGTTCCAGCTCGACTGCATCCCGAACAGCGAGATGTTCGCCGCGTGCACCCCGTCGGAGTCCTGCGCCTTCTACCCGATGAACGACGCCTGGACGGACGGCCCCGTCGTCCCCGGCGCGGTGCTCATCGGTGACGCGGCCGGATGGACCGACCCCGTGGTCGGGCAGGGCCTCTCCATCGCCCTCCGGGACGCGCGCCTGGTGTGGGAGGCGCTGCGGTCCCATGCCACCTGGTCGCCGCAGATCCTCAAAGAGTACGTGGACGAGCGCGAGGAGCGGATGCGCCGGCTGCGTATCTCGGGCTCGGTCCGTACCGCGATGAACATGACCTTCACCCCCGAGGGCGCCGCCCGCCGCAGGGCCTACGCGAAGGCGTGGCCCACCGACCCGGTGCTGGCCGGCTCCCGGCTCGCCACGTTCAAGGGAGCGTTCGGCGTCGATGCCGAATCGTTTCTCCCCAGCACCATCCAGCGCCTGCTCGCCCTCGGCTAGCCCGCGCCGCACCCGAGCACCCCATCGCATCGAAGGGACTCCGCCATGCACGTGAAGACCGACGCCGACGACGTCCGGATCCGGAAGAACGGCTGCGACATCCGCGAGCTCTACCCCTGGCAGGGGGTGGTCGCGCCGCCGTGGAACAGCACCCTGTGCTCCATCCGGCCGACCGAGTCCAGCACGCCCCACGGCCACGCCACCGACGAGACCTTCATCTTCGTCAGCGGCGAGGGCCACCTGCGGGTCGGCACCGAGCGGCGCCCGATCACCCCGGGCGACGTCGTCTACATCCCGCACGGCACCGACCACCAGGTCACCAACACCAGCGAGACCGACCCGCTGACGTTCGTGAGCATCTACTGGCTCCAGCCCGCCGAGCCCGCCGAGGACGCCCGATGACCGGAACCCCGGGCAACGGCGCCCCCGCACGCCGGCGCGTCAACGTCACCTTCTCGCCCCCCACCCCCAACGGCGACCTGCACCTGGGCCACCTCTCCGGACCCGTCCTCAACAGCGACGTGTGCGCCCGGTCCCAGAAGGTCCTCGGGCACGACGTGGCCTTCGCCACCAGCACCGACGACAACCAGACCTACGTCGTCACCACCGCCGAACGCCTCGGCACCACGCCCGAGGCACTCATCCAGCACGCCCTGGACAGCGTGACGAAGTCCCTCGAACTGGCCGGCGTCGACTGCGACCTCTTCGAACGCCCCGACGCCGACTACACCGCCTACGTCCGCTCCTTCTTCACCCGTCTCTGGGAACACGGCGCCTTCGACCTGCGCGAGGTGGAGCTGCCGTACGACGCGGCCACCGGCGAGTACAAGGCGGAAGCCTTCGTCACCGGACGCTGCCCCACCTGCCTGGCCCACGCCCGGGCCGGCGTGTGCGAGGCATGCGGGCTCTACAACCTGCCCGGCGCCCTGCTGCCCGTGGCGGACACCGCCTCGGCCCTCCCGCGCCGCCCCGTCTCCATCTGGGTCCTCGACCTCGAACGCCACCGGTCCCTGATCACCAACTGGTACCGGACGAGCGACGTGCAGCTGCGCCCGGACCTGGCCAAGGTCGTCACCGACACGCTCGCCGGGCGGCTCCCCTACATCCCCGTCACCTACCCCAGCACCTGGGGCATCACGGTGGACTGGGACGGCCCCGACGTCCACCCGCAGACCATCAACGCCTGGCCGGAGATCTACGTCGGACACCTGTACTGGCTCCAGCAGGCCCGCCTTGACACACGGGCCGAGTGCGACGAACTCGTCCAGTTCATCGGCATCGACAACGGCTTCTACAACGCCTTCGTCTACATCACCCTGGGACTGCTCGCCGCACGCCACGGCATGCCGGTGCACCTGCCCAAGACACGCACGCTCACCAACCAGTACTACATGCTGGAGGGCCGCAAGTTCTCCACCAGCAAGGGAGACGTGCGCTGGGCGCGCGACTACCTGGAGTCCGTCGGCCGCGACCGGGCGCGCTTCGTCCTCGCCCTGACCAGCCCCGAACTCCAGCAGGCGGAGTTCAGCGAACCCATCGCCGCCGACACGATCGCGGCACGCTACGACGCCCCGCTCGCCACGATCGCCGGAGCGCTCGAAGCCCTGACCGGCCGGCACATCGACACGACCCCCTCACCCTGGTGGGACGCCGCCCTCCAGGCATCCCGCCGGCGCTTCGAGGACGCCTACCGGCTGGACAACTTCAGCGTCCGCAAGGCGGCCGAGGCGGTGGCCCTCCACCTGGAGGTACTGGCGCTGCGCGCCGCCGACATCCGGCCCGACGACCCGGGCGAGGTCTCCGGCGCCCTCCGCTTCCTGTGGGCCCTGCGCACCCTGGGCTGGCCGGTCACCCCCGACCTCGCCGAGCACATCACCTCGGCGTTCGCCGGCCCCTCGACCGTCGGCAAGGCACCCCTGCTCGCCGACCTCTCCACCCCGCCGGACAACCCGTTCCGCGGGCTGACCGTCCCGGCCGCCCCCACGGCGACCACCCCGTGAACCGCGGGGCGAACCGCCCCGCCACCCCCTCCCGCACCCCGAAGAACCGAACCCTCCAAGGAGACCCGTCATGCTGCGCACCTTCATGAACTCCAAGATCCACCGCGCCACCGTCACCGACAGCAACCTCAACTACGTCGGATCCATCACCATCTCCCCCGAGCTGCTCGACGCCGCCGGGATCGGCGTCCACGAGCTCGTCCACGTCGTCAACGTCAACAACGGCGCCCGCTTCGAGACCTACACCATCCTCGGCGAGCCGGCCAAGAACCAGGTGATCGTCAACGGCGCCGCCGCCCGCCTCGTGGAGACCGGCGACAAGGTCATCATCATCAGCTACGCCCAGCTCACCCCGGACGAGGTCGCCGACCACAAGTCCCGTGTCGTCCACGTCGACGACACCAACGCGATCACCGAGACGGCGCTCCTCAGCGCCTGAGCCCCGGGGCCGCCGTCCCGCAACGACGTTCCTGCATGCACGACAAGTCGAGGATGCGTGAACAGTGACAACCCATGAGATCCACCCGGTGCTGGGAGTGGGGTTCGGACCCGCGAACCTCTCCCTGGCGGTCGCGCTCGAAGAGCGCGGCCGCCCCGGCCTCGCCCGCTTCATCGAACGGGCGCCGGCCTTCCAGTGGCAGCAGGAGCAGCTCCTGCCGGGAGCCGACATCCAGAACAACCCCTTCCGGGACCTCGCCATGCAGCGCAACCCGGACAGCCCGCACACCTTCGTCAAATACCTGGCCGCCCGCGGCGGTCTGACGGAGTACCTGCACCTGAACACGAAGTTCCCGCTGCGCAGGGAGTACTCGGCCTACCTCGCCTGGGTCGCCGAAGCCTTCCGCGACCGGGTGGACTACGGCCGGTCGGCCGCGCACCTCTCGCTCGTCGAGGGCGAGGACGGCAGCGAGCTGTTCCGCGTCGAGACCGACGACGGCGGCCGGTACCTCGCCCGGAGCATCTCCCTGGGCACCGGGCGCTCGCCACGGATCCCGTACGTGTTCCAGAAGGGCCTGGGGGAGAGCGTCTTCCACTCCACCCGGTACCTCTCCTCCATCGAGCGCTACAAGGACAAGGCGATCCGGGTCGCCGTCGTCGGCGCCAGCCAGAGCGCGATCGAGATCATCCTCGATCTGCTCGGCCGCCCCAACGTGCGACAGGTGACCTCCGTCCACCGCGGCATCGGATTCCGGCTCAAGGACACCAGCCCCTACAGCCGGCAGGTGTTCCTGCCCGAGTTCGTCGACTACTTCCACCCACTGCCCAGCGCCAGGAAGAGGCAGCTCCGCGACGAACTGCGCTCGATCAACTACGCGGCCTGCGACCAGGACGTCATCGACCGACTGGTCGGTGCCCAGCGCGAGTTCGACCTGTCGGGCTCCGACCGGCTCGTGATGCGGCCCTTCCGCGAGGCCGTCGTCAGCAGGCCGCACGGTGAGGGCCTGCGCATGGTCCTGCGCGACATCAACCACCTCACCGAGGAGACCCTCGACGCCGACGTGGTCGTCCTGGCCACCGGCTTCCGGGACTTCGGGGGCGAACCCGGCGACGAGCCGTACCACCCGCTCCTGGAGGGCATCGCCCACCGTCTGCCCCTCGACGAGGACGGATCCCCCGTCGTCGCCCGGGACTACTCGATCGAGCTGAAGACGGAGGCCGGCACCCCGCGCCCGCTCAAGGTCTACCTCAACGGGCTGTGCGAGGCGAGCCACGGCATGGGCGACGCGGGAGCCCTGGCCATGCTCTCGGTACGGGCGACCGACATCGTCGACTCGCTCCTGCGGCACGAGACCCGGGAGAGCGAACCGCTGCTGGCCGCCGGGACCACGCCGTGACCTCCTCCACGGTCACCGCCGACGTCGCCGTCGTCGGCGCCGGGATCATCGGGCTCGCCACAGCCGAACGGCTCACCGCCCACGGTCTCACCGTCGTCGTCATCGACCCGGCAGGCATCGCCGGAGGCGCCACCAGCGCCTCCGGCGGGCTGGTCCGCGCCTTCGACCTCTCCACCCCCCGCCGGAGGCAGGCCGCGGCCGGCCTCGACCTCTACCTGCGCCGGGGCCACCGGGGCACCTGGCCCGCGCTGCACCGCCGGGGCAGCCTGAGCCTCGTCGCGCGCGCCGACCTCCCCGAGGCCGTCACGGCCGTCGAGGACCTCGGAGCCGCCGGCCACAAGGCGGAGATCCTCACCGCCCACGACCTCGCCACGCGCTTCCCCGCCCTGGACGTGCCCGAGGACCTGGCCGCGGTGCACGAACCGAACGCGGGCTGGCTCCCCGTCCCGCAGGTGGCCCACGCCATGGCACGCGACGCGGGCCCCCGGCTCCGGCTGGTCCCGGAGCGAGCCACCCACCTGCTCACCGGAGGCTCCCGCGTCACCGGCGTCCACACCACGGCGGGACCCGTGCACGCCCGCGCCGTCCTGTTGGCCGCGGGCGCGGCCTGCACCGCCCTGGCCGCGACCGCCGGCGTCCACCTGCCCCTGCGCACCCGCGCCGTCGGCTACTGCTTGTTCCGCGTGGACGACCCCGCCGGCCTCGCCACGCTCCCCACCGTCGTTGACCGCACCACCGGAGCGTGGCTGCGCCCCTGGGGGGCGGACGCGCTCGTCCTCGCCGGGGTCTCGTCGCCGCAGACCGACGTCCCCGAAGCCGTACGCCGGGAAGTGCCGCCACAGGAGGAGGCACGCGTCCGGGCGGTCGTACGCCACCGCTACCCGCGACTGGCCGCGGCACCGCTCGCCGGCGGGGTCACCGCGTACGACGCCATGGCGCCGCGGGGCGACGGCGAGGTCACCGCGCGGACCGGACTCGACGGCCTGGTCACCGCGACCGGCTGGAACGGCGGCGGATTCAAACGGGCGCCCGCCATCGGCGAGCTCGCCGCCGCCCTGCTGCGGGAGGAGGCCGGCCGATGACGTCCGCCGCACGCCTCAACCCCACCGACGAGATGCTCCACCGCGCCGCCGACACCCTGGGCTCCAGCCGGATCGTCCAGGTGCTGTGGACCTTCCCCGACCCCGTGCCCCGGACCGCGCTCCAGGCCGCCTGGGAAGCACTCGACCAGGGCCGCCTCAGCCGCCGGGCCCGGCACGCGCACGTACCCGGAGCCCGCCGCAGCTGGGTCCCGGCCACCAACGAGGAAGCCCTCCACACCACCTCGACGCCGCTGACCGACGCCACCCTGACCGACTGGATCGACACCCAGGTCAAGGCACCGCTGCACCCCGGCAGCCCCGCCCTGTGGCGGCTGGCCGCCGCCCCGTACGGCCGGGGCACCCTCGTCTCGCTGACCGTGCCCCACTTCCGCTGCGACGGACTCGGCATCTTCAACGCCATCGGCTCCGGCGGGCACGACAGCCCACCCGCCCCCGCCCCCCGGCTCCTCGACGACCTGGCCGACCTGGCGCGGCAGACGCTCCACGGCGGCCTGGCCGCCGCGCACTGGCTCCCGACGACCCTGGCCAGCCCAGCCCGGCGCGAACGGATCAGGACCGCCCTGCACCCGCCGCCGCCCCCCGCCACACCTCCGACCGCACCCCGCTTCTTCACCTCGGCGATCTTCGAGACGGACGCGGCACGCTGGCAGCGGCAGGCCGACCGCTTCGGCGGGACGACGAACAGCCTCTTCATCGAGATCGCCGCCAACCTCGTCCGGTCCGCCACCGCCGACGACCCCGCCGAACCGTTCGACGTCGGCATCCCCGTCAGCCTGCGGAGGACCGCCCACGACACCCGGGCCAACGCCCTCGTCGTTATGCCGCTCACCGTGCCGGGCGGCCCCGCCCGGCACACGAGCCTCCGGCAGACCCGGGACGCGACCAGGGAACTCCTCGGGGACACGGGGGAACACAGCGCCACCCTCGTCCCCGAACCCCTGTGGCACCTGCTCCCCACCCGCCACGCCGATCGCCTCAAGAACCCCGGAGCGCAGCAGACCACCGTCGTCGCCTCCAACTTCGGCCGCACCCCGGACGCGATCGCCCGCTTCACCGGCCGCACCGCCGCCGGCATCGCCGTCCGCACCATGAACGTGCCCGGCGTCCTGCCGGACCGGGCACGCCTGCGCGCCTCCCTCTGCCTGCTGCGGACCGGGGACCGGCTGACCGTGACCGTGACCGGCATTCCCGACCGCTTCGGTGACACCTCGTCGCTCCGGCGCCTCGTCCACGAGGAGCTCGCGGCCTGGGACCTGACCGTCCACCGCTGGTGGGGCGCTCCCTCGCCGCACCGAGTGAAGGAGTCCTGACGCGATGCCCACCGTCCCCGCGGCCGCGCTGCCGGACCGCTGGTTCCGCACCACGCCCGACTCCGCGCTGCTGCCCCGCCCGCGACTGCTGGCCCGCTCCCTCATCGACGTCGCCGACCTGGACGACCGCATCCGCGCCTACGAACGGCTCACCGGTACCCCCGCGGACCTGCGGATGCCGATCCCGGACTTCGGCGGCCTGGAACTCGCGGCGGTCGGCAACATGCTCCTCATCGCCAGCGCCCGTCCCTTCACCCCCATCCAGCGCCGCACGGCCTACTCCGTGATCGTGCCCTCGCTCGACGGCGCGCTGCGCAGACTGGACCAGGCCGGCGGCACCGTACTGGAACCCACGGAGAGCATCCTCCCGGGCAGCCGGGCCCGCGTCCGGTTCCCCGACGGCGCGATCGCCGAACTCGTCGAGCACCGCCCCAACCCCGGCGAACGACCCCGCCCACCGGAGCCCCGCGACACGACCGCGGACACCGGCGTGCGACTCCTCCTGCGCAAGGAGGTGAGCCGGAGCGTGTTCGCCTCCCTCGTGCGGCTCTACGAGACGGTGCTGGGCACCGACTGCGACTCCCTCGTCCACCTGGACGTCCCCGGCGCCATCGAACTGGGCACGGTCGGCAACCTCCTCCTCGTCGGCACGGACGAGCCGGGGTCCACCCGCACCGCACACGTCCGGCTGGCCCTGGTGACCGCGACACCCCGAGACGTACCGGGGACCCGGCCCGCCGGCGACCGGCTCGTCCGCCTCGAAGACGGCTCCGTCGCCGAGGTCTGGGACAGCGCGATCGGCCTCCGCGCCGCGCACACGCACCCCGGGCGCACCACCGGCGGGACCGACGCCCCGTGACCACGGCACACGAGGTCCGGCGCCCGGACCGGACGACCGTCCGGCCCGCCGAGGCCGGCGTCGTCGCCCGCACCGTCCACGACACCTGGGCCGTCGCCGGCTGAAAGCCCGACGGAACGCTCACACCGGAGGTACCCCATGGCCTACGTCATCGCTCAGCCCTGCGTGGACATCAAGGACAAGGCATGCCTGGAGGAGTGCCCGGTCGACTGCATCTACGAGGGTCCCCGCAAGATGTACATCCAGCCGGACGAATGCGTCGACTGCGGAGCCTGCGAGCCGGTCTGCCCCGTCGAGGCGGTCTTCTACGAGGACGACCTGCCGGAGGACTTCAGCGCCTTCCGCATCGCGGACCGGGAAGCCTTCGACGGCCTGGGTCTCCCCGGCGGCTCCCGCGACGCCGAGCCGCTCGCCACGGACCACGCGGTCGTGCGGGCCCTGCCCGCGCCCTCCACGAGCTGAGCGGACCGGCGACCGCGCTTGTGTCCCGCCCGACACCCGCGCCCGCACGCGCCCTTCACGGATCGCGTTCCCACCGGTCGCCGCGTCAGCGGAGCGGCCCGGGGCGCGGTCGCCGCGGAACCCGTACTCCCTCGCGTCGGATCCGGCGCGGGGGAGTACGCGTGTCCGGCACCGTCGGCGCCGGGCCCGAAGCCGTCACTCCCTCGGCCGGCGCGGCACCGAGGCGTGGCAGAACGCGGTGAACGCCGCCGCCCGGCGCGTCAGCCGGACGCCGGCCGGGCGGGCCAGCACGACGTCCAGCGGGCGTATCCCGTCGCTGATCGTCCGGGTCACGAGCCCCCGTCCCTCGTAGCTGACGTCCGCGAAGGGGCGCTGGATGAGCAGGGAGTAGCCGACGCCCCGGGCGACGAGGCTGCGCACCGTCTCGAAGCTCTCCGTGCGGTGCCGGATGCGGGGGGAGACCCCGGCGGAGCTCAGCACCTCGTTGAAGTAGCGCAGGCTGGGCGGGACGTCGAGGGCGACCATGTCGTGGTCGCCGAGGTCGGCCAGCCGGATCTCCGCCTTCGCCACCAGCGGATGGGCGGCCGGCAGCAGGACGTACGGGCGGGTGGTGTACAGCGTGTCGTAGTCGATGCCGGCCTGGATGTCGACGCCGTAGACGACGGCCACCTCGCATTCCCCCTCACGCAGGCGCCGCTGCAGCTCGGTGAGCGAGCCCTCCACGAAATCGAGGGTCACCTGGGGATGCGCCGCCTGGAACTCCTCCAGGACCCGCGGCAGGAAGAACGGGGCGATGGTGCTGAAGCAGCCGATCACCAGACGCCCCGACGGGGCGAGCCCCAGGTCCCGCATCCCCGCCTGCAGTTCGTCGGCGCGAGCGAGCAGGGACCGGGCCTCCGGCAGGAGGAGCCGGCCGGCCTCCGTGAGTGTCAGCCCCTTCGCCTTCGAGCGCAGCAACAGCTGTACGCCGACCTCGCGTTCCAGCTGGGCGATCGCGACCGACACCGCACCCTGCGACACGAACAGGCGCCGTGCCGCCCCCGTCATGGTCCCCGCCTCGGCGCAGGCCACGAACGCGTGCAGGCGGCGCAGGCTGATGCGCTCAGTCATTAGGGAATCCCATAACACGCTTCATCATTCTCCCTTTTTCAATTCGAGGGTCATGACGGAGACTTGGAGAACCAAGTCGAGGAGGTTGCGCGATGATGCCGACGAATTCGGCCTCCGGGTGCCCTGTGCACCACAGTTTCGACCCGCTTGGCGACGCCTACATCACCGATCCCTACCCGATCCATTCCGCGGTTCGGGAGGAGACCCCCGCGTTCTACGCGGCGGCCATCGACATGTGGGTGATCACCCGCTATGAGGACATCGAGGCCGTCCTCAAGGACCCGGGAACCTTTTCCGCCGCTGTCGGGCAGAGGCCGGTCTTTCCGCTGTCGGAAGAGTCGCGGGAGATTCTGAAGAATGGTTTCCGCGCCTATCCGGTGATGTCGGACTGCGACCCGCCCCGGCACACCCGCATCCGGAAGCACAACATGACGGGCTTCTCACCCAAGCGGCTGGCCGCGTTGGAGCCGAAGGTCTGGGCCAAGGCGACGGAGCTCGTGGACGCCATCGAACCCGGTCGGGTGGACCTGGTGAACGCCCTGACCTATCCGCTGCCCGCGTACATGATCTTCACGTTCATCGGATTCCCCGACGAGGACATGGACATGCTGAAGAGCTGGTGCGGCAACCGCATCGCGTTCAGCTGGGGCCGGCCGACCGGCGACGAACAGCGCGAGATCGCCACGAACATGACGCATTACTGGGAATACTGCGAGAATTTCGTGGCCAAGCGGGCCGCGGAACCGGTGGACGACTTCACGAGCGACCTCGTCCGCATCCACCAGGAGAGCCCCGAGACGCTTTCGCTCGAGGACATCACCAACGTCGCCTACGGACTGAGCTTCGCCGGCCACGAGACCACCACCAGTTTCACCGGCAACGCGATACGCCAGCTGCTGGCCAACCCCGAGCAGTGGGCCGCGATCTGCTCCGACCGCGGACTCATCGCCAAGGCGATCGAGGAACTGCTGCGCTACGACAGCAGCATTCCCGCGTGGCGGCGCATCACCACCCGGGCGGTCAACGTCGGCGGCGTCCGCATCCCGGCCGAGGCCAAGGTCCTGATCCTGCTCGGCGCGGCCAACCGGGACCCGAACTACTTCGAGGACCCGGAGACCTTCGACATCCACCGGGGCGACGCCCGCCGCCACCTCGCCTTCGGCAAGGGCATCCACTACTGCATCGGGGCGCCGCTCGCCCGGATGGAGGCCCGCGTCGCCCTGGACCTGCTGGCACAGCGGGCCCCCGACATGAAGCTGGTGGCGGACCAGGACTTCGACTTCCCCGCGAACGTCTCCTTCCGCGGCCCCAGGAGCCTCCTCGTCGAGTGGCCCGGCTGACCCCCCGGAGCCGAACGGCGGCCGGCGGAGTGCGCACCGCACCCCGCCGGCCGCCGGCTTCCCGGCACGGCCGGTCACGGCCCGACGCGCCGCTCGGTGACCAGCAGGGTCTGCAGCACCTGCCCGCAGCTCCCCGAGACGTCGTCGAGCTCCCCGAGGGCCAGCCCCGAACCGTGCGGACTGGCCGCCGTGTGCGAGCGCAGGCACAGCCACTCCCCGACGGGATCGCGGTGCAGCGCGAGCGTCACGTCGGTGTTGATGACGAGATTCGTGTGGTGGTCCAGCTCGAAGCCGACGGCCCAACTGCTGTCGGCCACCGTGAGCGCCCGCGTCAGCGGGGAGTCCGGCACCCCCGCCACGAGGGGAACGCGCTGACGGACCCAGGCGGTCCCCGGGCCGAGCGTGTCGAAGCCGCCGCCGTCCGCGAACCGCCACTCCATCGCCGAGACGTAGCCGTCCAGATGGGCGCCCGCCATGGTGTGCGGAGGCTGCGGCGCCGGCAGCGCAGGGGCGGGCGGTACGGGCCTCAGCTCCGGAGTGTCACCAGGGCCGGCGACCAGCCTCCAGGCCCGGGCCAGCAGCACCGTGGTGCCGTCCGCCGACACCTCCCCTTCGAGCACCTCGACGCTGCCGCCGGACCGTACCGTCCGCACCTCGACCGTCAGGTCCGCGACCGGCACGGGACGCAGCAACTCCACGGTGACGCGGGCGATCCGCAGGCCCGGCCGGGGAGCGTGCCGCTCCATCACGTGCCCGACGAGGGCCGAAGAGGGCCCCGCGTGCTGCGACTTCGCGCTCCACGGGCCCGCGGTGGCCGACGTGCTCTCGTACCGGCCTCCACCGAGAGCGCGGTAGAAGGAATCGGGGGACGGAACGCACTCACTGTTCACGGGACGAGCCTCCAGGTCCTGCCTCATGCCTCATGCCTTGAGGACTGTCGATGCCGTCCGACCGCGGGACGCCGGCGAGTCCGCCGGCGTCCGGCCGGTGTTCCTCGACAGCCGTTCCCACCCGGAAGAGCAGCGACTCCGCGAACGGGGCGGCGATCAGCTGCGCGCCGATGGGAAGACCGGCGGAGTCCCTGCCCACCGGGAGGGAGAGCGCCGGCAGCCCCGTGATGTTGGCGGGCGAGGACAGCCTGACGTACGCGTCCGTGACCGTCTCGGTCACACCGTCCGGCCAGCGCACGGTCTCCTGCCCGCGCCGCGCCGCGGTGATCGGCGACGTGGGCGCGACGATCACGTCGACGTCCTCGAAGAGGCGGGTCCAGGCGTCGCGGATGACGGTCCTCGTGCGCTGGGCCCGCAGATAGTCCAGGGCGGACACATGGCGTCCCGCCTCCAGGAGCAGCCGGACGTCCCGGCCGTACAGGTCGGGCGCCGCGCGCAGCGCCTCCTCGTGGACGGCGGACGCCTCGGGCGCCATCAGGCCCCACTGCGTCGCCTCGACGTACTCGACCAGGGGGAGCTCCACGGGCAGCACGGTGGCGCCGAGCCCCGCCAGCAGGTCGACCGTCCCCCGGACGGCGGCCTCGACCTGCGGATCGACGCGGTCGAAGCAGTAGTTCACCGGCACGCCGACGCGCACCCCGCGCAGCCCGTGCGCGTCCGCCGGGACCGCCGCGGACCAGTGGGCCGGCGGGACCGTGCTGGCGGGGTCCGACGGGTCGTGGCCGGCCAGGACCCCCAGCACGGTGGCGGCGTCCCGTACCGTCCTCGTGAGGGGACCGACGTGGTCCAGGGACCACGACAGGGGCGCCACCCCGTGCCGGGAGACCAGGCCGTAGGTGGGCTTGAGACCGACCGTGCCGTTGAGGGCCGCGGGGATGCGTACCGAGCCCCCGGTGTCGGTGCCCAGCGCGAACATCGCCGATCCGGCCGCGACCGCGACCGCGGAGCCGCCGCTGGATCCTCCGGCGACGACGTCCTCGTGCCACGGGTTGGCCGTCTGCGGGGTGAGCAGTCCGTAGGCGAACTCGTGGGTGTGGGTCTTGCCGACCAGGATCGCGCCGGCGGCCGCGAGCCGCGCCGCCACCGTGCTGTCCCTCCCCGGCGTACGGCCGGCCCACGCCCGCGAACTGGCGGTGGTGGGGATCCCGGTGACGTCGATCAGATCCTTGAGGCCGTACGGGATGCCGTGGAGCGGCCCCCGGTGGCGTCCCTCGACGATCTCCCGTTCCGCCTGCCGGGCGTCCTGCCTCGCCTGCGGCGCCACGACGGTCACGTAGGCGTGCAGCCGGTGCTCCGTGGCCTCGCACCGGGTCAGGACGGACTCGACGAGTTCGACGGGGGACAGGGCGCGCGACGCGATGGCCGCCGCGGCGTCCGCGACGGTGAGCTCACAGGGCCGCACGGCGGCCTCCCGTCATGGGGGCCGGGACCCGGAAGACGGACGCCGGGGCGGCGCCTTGGAGGTCCAGGGCGCGCAGCCGTCCGAGGAGCCGTCCCAGGTGGTCGGCCAGCTCGGCCGCCTCCCTCGGAACGTCGGGCGGGGGCGGTGCGGATGGCGCGGACGGGCGGTTCGGTCGCGCAGCGTCCATCGGGGATGCCTTCCGGGTGGTCGGAGCCGGATGCCGGGTTCCTCGCCGACGCGAGGGAGCCCGGTGGCCCCCGACGGGGGATGGCGGGGGCCACCGGGAGGGTGCGTGCCCCGCGGCCGGACTGGCGCCGGCCGATCACGGGGCTACTCGGGAGCCGGTCCTACAGGTCGACCGTGACGTCGTAGGACTCCAGCCAGGCGTTCAGCCACAGCGGGACCTCCAGATCGATGCGGGTGATCTGGGTGCTGGCGGTGCTGATGCTGCCGTCGAGCCGGCCTCGGACGCGGTCCTTGTCGAGGAGCGGCAGGACGGGGGCGTCGCCGTTGCCGAGGATCTCCGCGAGCCGGTCGCGGAGCTTCTTCTCGTACCCCGAGTCCTGGGTGCTCGGGTACGGAGCCTTCACGCGCTTCACGATCGACTCGGGCAGCACGTCGCGGGTGGCCGCGCGCAGCAGGCTCTTCTCGCGTCCGTCGAAGGTCTTCATGGCCCAGGGGGTGTTGAACACGTACTCCACGAGCCGGTGGTCGCAGAACGGGACGCGCACCTCCAGGCCGACGGCCATGCTCATCCGGTCCTTGCGGTCGAGCAGGGTGTTGAGGAAGCGGGTCAGGTTCAGGTAGCCGATCTCCCGCATCCGCTTCTCCAGGCCCGTCTCGCCCCGGAGGACCGGCACTTCGGCGATGGCGTCGCCGTAGCTCGCCCGCCGGTAGCCGGGGATGTCGAGCCGGCCCAGGAGCCCTCCGTCGAACAGCGGCGTCCCGTCGTAGAAGGGACCCGGCGTCGTGGTGAGCCACGGGAACGTCTCGGCCGTGAGCACCTCGGGGTCGTGGAACCAGCTGTAGCCGCCGAAGAGTTCGTCGGCCGACTCGCCGGACAGGGCCACGGTGGACCGCTCCCGCACCGCCTTGAAGAGCAGGTACAGGGACGGCCACAGGTCGCCGTACCACATGGGCGGCAGGTCGGTGGCGGCCAGGACGGCGGCCCGCACGCCGGGGTCGCTGAGGTCGTCGCTGTTGAGCAGGATCTCCTTGTGCTCCGCCGCCACGTGCTGGGCGAGGTCGCGCACGAACGGCGCGTCCGGCGTCGCCCGCAGCGGGTCCGGGACGAAGTTCTCCTCGGCGCCGACGAAGTCGACGGAGAACGAGCGCACCGGCCCCGCGCCCCGGGCGGCCAGCGCCCTGGCCGCCAGCGCGGTGACGGCGGAGGAGTCCAGACCGCCGGAGAGCAGACTGCACAGCGGTACGTCGGAGATGAGCTGCCGGCTCACGATGTCGTCCAGGAGCCCCCGGACCGTGTCGATCGTCGTCTCCAGGGAGTCCGTGTGCTCCCGGGCCTCCAGCGCCCAGTAGCGGCGCTTGAGGAGGCCCTGGCGACGGACCCGGACCGTGTGGCCCGGCCGGATCTCGTACATGCCGGTGAAGATGGCGTGCTCCGGGGTCTTCACCATGTCGAGCAGCTCGCGCAGCCCGTTCTCGTTCACCCGGCGGGGGATCTCCGGGTTGGCCAGGATCACCTTGGGTTCCGAGCCGAACAGGACGCCGTCCGCCGTGGGGAAGTAGTACAGCGGCTTCACGCCCATCCGGTCGCGCACCAGGAGCAGTTCCTGCGTCCGGGCGTCCCAGACGCCGAAGGCGAACATGCCGTTGAGCCGGTCGACGACGCCCTCGCCCCACTCCAGGTAGCCCTCGAGGACCACCTCGGTGTCGCTCTCGGTGCGGAAGCGGTGTCCACGTGTGATCAGCTCCGCCCTCAGCTCGCGGTAGTTGTAGATCTCACCGCTGAAGGTCAGCACCGCCAGGACGCGCCCGTCCCGTTCGGCGGTCATCGGCTGGCGCCCGCCCTCCAGGTCGATGACCGAGAGCCGGCGGTGCCCGATGGCGGCGTGCCGGTCGATCCACACGCCTTCGGCGTCGGGACCGCGGCACGCCATGGTCTGCGTCATGGCGTCGACGACGGCGCGCTCCTGGGTCAGATCGCGCCCGAAATCTATCCAGCCCGCAATGCCGCACATAAGCGACGTTCTCCTTAGGTAGGACGTGAGCACCTGGCTCATCGAGAGGGTCCGGGAGAGGAAAGGGAAGGTGCCGCCCGCCGCGGCCGGCCCGAGGGGCCGGCCGCGACGGGACGGAGCACGCGCGTGGTGGGACAGGTGCGGGAGAGGCGGGCCGCCGCGGCGCGGTCAGGCTACGAGGCCGCGGGCCACGTGTACCTCCCCGCCCGGTGCGCCCAGGCCACGAGCACCATCAGGACGGCCGCCAGCCCGCCCAGCACCATGACGGTGGAGGGCGAGGAGCGGTCGAGCACGGCTCCGCCGACCAGGGCTCCGATGGAGATGGTGGCCTGGAAGGAGGCGGTGAAGAGGACGGACGACGCCTCGGGGTTGTCGGGCGCGGCCTTGGAGAACCACGTCTGGGAGCACACCGGTACGGCTCCGTACGCGACGCCCCAGACGACCAGGAGGGCCACGGCGCCGAAGTCCGAGCCGCCGAGGACGGGGAGGAGCAGGGTCGAGCCGGCGATCAGAGCGGCGGCCGCGGCGAAGGTGGCCCGCGGATAGCGCCCCACCGTGGATCCGCCGAGGAAGTTGCCGGCGATTCCGGCCGCTCCGTAGATGAGCAGATAGACCGTGATGAGCCCGGTGCTCACGTGGGTCACCTGCTCCAGGAAGGGGGTGACGTACGTGTACGTGCCGAAGTGGGCGAGGACGACGAGGAAGGTCATCACCAGCGCGAAGCGGGTGTTGACGCTGCGGAGCATCTCGCCCAGGACGTTCAGGCGTGTCGCCTGGTGGGCGGGGAGCGGCGGGACGACCACCAGGAGCAGGACGAGGACGGCCAGGGTGAAGACGCCCATGACCAGGAACGCGGTCCGCCAGCCCGCGATGTCGCCGATGAACGTGCCCAGCGGTACGCCGAGCACGGAACCGAGCGGCACCGCCGAGAAGATCACCGAGGTCGCCCGTCCCACCGACTTCGCGGGCACGAGCTGGCTCGCGAGGCCGGCTCCGATGGACCAGAAACCACCGATGGTGATGCCGACCATGACGCGGGAGACCAGGACCAGCCAATAGCTGGTCGCCACGGCGGCGAGGAAATTGGCCAGTGCCAGCAGCAGGATGAACACGCCCAGCATGACCCGCCGGTCGATCCGCCCCGTGGCCACCGTGACCAGAGGGGCGGAGACCGCGGCCAGGAATCCGGGCATGGTCATCATCAGACCAGCCATTCCGTCCGAGATGGTGAAACTCGACCCGATCGAGGTGAGCAGTCCGATCGGAAGAATTTCGGTGGTGACGATGGAGAAAATCCCCAGCATGATCGAGACGACCGCCAGCCAGGAAACCAAAGGCGATCGATCCGGAGCTGCGGGAGATTGGACAGAAGAGGTGGTTGCTGTGGACATGATTTCCGTCCTGAGTTGGGCCTCACATGCGGAGCGTGGTCTCCAGTCCAGCAGGAACGGGCTCCATCCTCTGGCAGATTCCCGACACCAACAACCACTCCGCCGCCGGCTCGCCGTGGCCCGGCTCCACCGACGCAAACCCGACGCAGCAAGTATCAGCAGGTCAGATGAGGTTCAGGCGGGAGGAGGCGGGCTCGCCGACGCGGCGAGGGGGCACCTGAACCCCCGAAGACCCGTGACGACTTCGCCAAGTCGCGTATCTGCCGATACGGGGGAGCGGCCGCCTTTCCCGCGAGCGACGGCTGACGTCCCGAACCTGCCGGTGCGGAGTTCCACCCTTTGTTGTTCAGGATTCCCGGAATCCCCTATCGTGTCGCTGCGCCGTCGTGCGGTCCCGGCGATCTGCCGAGGTCGCTGTCGAAAGGAGGGGAAGCGTGTTCGAGTCCGATGAGGCAGTGCGCGAAAACGTGAGGAAAAAGGCCGTGGGGCTCTCTCGCGAGGAGGTCGCCCTGCAACGGGACAATGCGCGAAACAGGTGCGAAGGTTCCCGTGTGCACTGTGCGGAGGCAGCCATGCGACGTGAATGGCTGGAACAGTACGCCGCGGAGTGGCAGCGCGTCCTCGACGAGCTGACCGAACGGGTTCCGAAGCCCCGCTGAACCTGCCTCGGGCGAGACCTGTCCGTCCCCTCGGCCGAGACCTGCTCCGTCCTCCCGGGCGAGCATGACGCCGCCTCCCTCGGATGACTGATCGTTTCGTCATGTTCCGATGACGATCGGGTAGGTGCGAGGTGTGACTGATGATCCGGAAGCGCGGCCGCGGGCGGGCGACGACCTGCTCTCCGGCCTCAGCGTGGACGACCGACGCCCGGAGCAGCCGGTTCTGCTGGACGGCTCCGGGGCGCCGATCCGTACCTGGCGGGAGAACTATCCGTACGACCGCAAGATCCAGCGGCGGGAGTACGAGCGGACCAAACGGGTGCTGCAGATCGAGCTCCTGAAGCTTCAGCACTGGGTCCAGGCCACGGGCGCGCGACTGGTGGTGATCTGCGAGGGCCGGGACGCCGCGGGCAAGGGCGGCACGATCCAGCGCTTCACGGAGCGGCTCAACCCGCGCGGAGCCAGGATCGTCGCCCTGCACAAGCCGACCGAGCGGGAGCAGGGGCAGTGGTATTTCCAGCGGTACATCGCGCACCTGCCCGCCGCCGGGGAGATCGTCTTCTTCGACCGCTCCTGGTACAACCGCGCCGGCGTCGAGAAGGTGATGGGATTCTGCACGCCGCAGGAGTGCGAGCTGTTCCTGCGCCAGTGCCCCGCCTTCGAGTCCATGCTCGTGGCGGACGGGATCCTGCTGGTCAAGTTCTGGTTCTCGGTCTCCCGCGCCGAACAGCGCACCCGCTTCGCGATCCGCCAGGTGGATCCGGTGCGACAGTGGAAGCTGTCGCCCACCGACCTGGCCTCCCTGGACCTGTGGGACGCGTACACCACGGCGAAGGTCGAGATGTTCCGCGCGACCGACACGGGCGACGCGCCGTGGACGGTGGTCAAGAGCAACGACAAGCGGCGCGGTCGCCTGGAGGCCATGCGCAGCCTGCTGGGGCGCGTCGACTACGCCCGCAAGGACGAGGAGGCCGTCGGCCGGCCCGACCCTCTCATCGTGGGCGCCGCCGACACCCTCCTCGAACCCGGAGAGGAGTCCTCCGGCCTCTCGCCGACGCCCCTGGCCGGATCGTCCGACGGCCCCGGCCTGCACCCCGCCACATAGGTGCCCCGGGCGATTCAGATCGCCGTGGCGAGCGTGGTGAGCCCGGGTCCTTCGAGGTCGTCCAGTGCCACCCTCCGGCCCGACACGGCCAGGAGAAGGGACAGCGCCGGCCCGCGCACCTCCGGCCCCTCGCCGATCGGCACGTCGGCGTCCGTGGCGGTCAGCCGGGTGCGGGACACCAGTTCCTTGGCCCCGCCGAAGGAGGCCGGAGTCCGGGCCTGGAGGCGAAGCGACCGGATGACGGCCTCCTGGGGGTAGGTGTGGGAGAGGCCCAGGGGCCGGCGAATGTCCTCGCCGTGCACGATCTCCTCGACGAGGCGGCTGTCGACGGGTGCCGGCGGGGTCGTCCTGCGCGTCGCCACCTGCCGCAGCCGCGCCAGCGTCTCCCGCGGTGAGGCTCCCCGTTCGCGCTCCACGCCGCGGGCGTTCTGGAGGTCGAAGTCGAACCGCGCCCGGGCGAGGCCGACCAGGAAGCCCAGGCGTGTCGTCCGGGCCGTGTCGGCCAGGTGGGCGACCACGTCGTGCACCGTCCACGAGGCACAGAGCGACGCCTCCTCCCACCGCTCCTCGTCGAGGCGCTCAAGGTCGTCGATGAGCGCCGCGCGCTCCGCGTGGACCATCGACCAGACATCTGCCACGGCTTCCTCCCTCGGTCGGTCGAGTACAGCATCTGCCCCAAGGGGGACTCCCCGCGCCCCGGGAACTCATCGGTCCCGTCCGCGGCGGTCTCTCCCCACCCCGCCCGCCGGGGACCGTCTTCCGGTACCTCCCCCAGGGCGGAGCACGTCCACGCTCGCCGGGGCCGTCGGGCGCATCACGTCCCTCCGGGGTCCTGCCGGACCGGGGACGGAACGCGTCAGGGCCCGTCCTCAGGACGGGCCCTGACGCGATGCGCGTCGCCACCTACTTCGTGGAGTTCCTCGGGACCTTCCGCAGCAGCACGGCCACCAGGACCGCCGTCAGCAGCGCGAAGCCCGCGCTGAGCCCCGATGCCGACTGCAGGGCCGTGGTGAAGGAGTCGCGTGCGGTGGCCAGCAGCTCCGGGTCCGCGACGGTGCTCGCCGCACCCAGCGACTCCCGCGCCGCGGCCGGCGCGTCGTCCGGGATCCCGTCGCGGTAGACCGCGACCGCCACGCTGCCGGTCACCGCGATCCCCAGCGCCAGACCCAGGTCGTACGCCGTCTGGCCGGTCGCCGCCGCCGCGCCCGCCTTCTCCGGGGGAGCGGCGCCGACGGCCAGGGCGGTGCCGAGGACGCTGATCGGGGCCGCCCCGAACATGACCACCGCGAGGCCCAGGGACGCCGTCCAGACTCCGGCGGTCAGGGCGATCGCCGCGTATCCGGCGAGCGACACCAGCAGGCCGCCGATCAGGACGTACGCCGGGCGGAAGCGGCGGGCGAGCGGCGGGGTCAGCTGCGACCCGGCGATCAGCCCCACCGCCCCCGGCAGCAGCCAGAGCCCGGCCTCCAGGGGCGACTGGCCGGCGACCGCCTGCAGGTACTGCGGGACCAGGTACTCCACCCCGTTCAGCGCGGTCATGCCCAGCAGGAGCGTGAGCAGCGCACCCGAGAAGGCCCGGTCGCGGAAGAGTCGCAGGTCGAGCAGGGGCGTGGCCAGCCGGTTCTGGCGGCGGACGAAGAGCAGCGTGAGGGCCGCACCGCCGGCGAAGGCCGCCGCGGCCTCCGCCGTCGGGCCGTGCGAGGCGACCGACTTCACCCCGTACACCAGCGGCAGGATCGCCAGCAGGAACAGCGCGACACTCGGCAGATCGATCCGGCCGGCCCCCGGGTCGCGGTACTCCGGCAGCAGCACCGGCGCCGTGACCAGGGCGAGCAGCATGATCGGCAGACCGATCAGGAACACCGAACCCCACCACCAGGAGGCCAGGAGCACCCCGCCGACGATCGGCCCGATCGCCAGGCCGACGGAGAGCGCCGTCACCCACATGGCGATCGCGGTCGCCCGCTGCCGTGCGTCGGCGAACATGTGGCTGATCAGGGCGAGGGTGGAGGGCAGTACGGCGGCCCCCGCCACGCCCAGCAGGGCGCGGGCGGCGATCAGGGTTCCGGCGTTCGGGGCGTACGCGGCGAGCAGCGAGGCCAGCAGGAAGCCGGCCGAGCCCGCCATCAGCAGCCTGCGCCGGCCCAGGCGGTCGCCGAGCGTGCCCATGATGACCAGGGTGCCGGCGGTGAGGAAGCCGTAGATGTCGGTGATCCACAGCAACTGGGCGCTGCTCGGCCGGAGATCGGCGGCCAGGTACGGGGTGGCGAGCCAGAGGACGCCGAGGTCGGCGGTCATCAGGGTGACCGGCAGGAGGAGGACGGCGAGGCCGAGCCACTGGCGGGCGCCCGCCTTCGCCGGCGCCGCCCCGGCCGGGGCGGCGGGGGAGGGGGAATCAGGGGTGGTGTGCGTGGTGGTCATCGCGGCAGCGCTCCGTTCAGGGATTCCTCGGCGGACTTCAGCAGTTCCCGCACCCGCTGCGGGCGCAGGGCGCGCGGCACGCCCGACAGCTCGGTGCCGTGGACGATCGCGACGGAGGAGTCCTCGATCCCGCAGAACCGGGAGACCGCGAACCGGAGTTGCAGGTCGAGGACGGCGGAGAGGCCGAGCTGTTCGATCTCCGCCTCCGTGTTGCCCATCAGGGCGAGCCACAGCATCCGCTTCCCGCCGAGCCGGGGCTTGCTGCGGCCGTAGGCGAAGCCGTAGTTCCACACCCGGTCGATCCATCCCTTGAGGACGGCCGGCGGTGCCATCCACCAGACCGGGAAGACGACCACGACGTCGTCGGCGGCCAGGATCCGGTCCATGTGGGCGTGGACCTCGGGGGAGTAGCGCTTCTCCCGGTTCTCCCAGTCCGGTTCGTCCGCCGGCCGCAGGACGGGGTCGAAGCCCTCGGCGTACAGATCGAGCACGTCGACGGTCGAGCCGCCGTCCTTCAGCCGGGCGTGGAGCAGATCGGTGACCTGGGCGGTCAGGGAGTCGGTACGGGGGTGGGCGTGGACGAGCAGGGTGTGGCGGGGCATGGCGGCGTCCTTCGAGAGGGTCGGCGGGGCGACGTGCGGGCACGGGGGACGTCACAGACCGAGGCCGGAGCCGCCGCTCGCGTCGATGTTCTGGCCGGTCACCCAGCGCGCGTCGTCCGAGGCGAGGAAGCCGACGACGTCGGCCACGTCCCCGGGCTGCCCGACCCGGTTGAAGACCGAGAACCCGGCGGCGTGCGCCTTGGCGGCCGGGTCGGCCATCCACGGGTGGATGTCGGTCTCGATCGTGCCGGGCGAGACCGCGTTGACGGTGATGCCCCGGGCGCCGAGGGTCTGGGCGAGGGTCAGGGTCAGCACCTCGACCGCACCCTTCGAGGCGGCGTAGGAGGTCATGCCGGGGAAGGCGACCTTGGTGACGCCGGAGGAGATGTTGATGATCCGGCCGCCGTCCCGCAGCCGGCCGAGCCCGTGCTTGACGATGAAGAACGGCGCCTTGGCGTTGACCGCGAAGACCCGGTCGTAGTCGGCCTCCTCGACCTCGTCGATCGTGCCGGCGCCGGCGATCCCGGCGTTGTTGACCAGGATGTCGACGCCGTCGGCGTGCTCGTCGAAGGCCTTCCAGAGGGCCTCGGCGTCGCCGGGGACGCCCAGTTCGGTGCGGAGGGCGAAGGCGGAACCTCCGGCTTCCTCGATCGCGGCGACCGTCTCCTTCGCGGCGGCCTCGTTGGAGGCGTAGTGGACGGCGACGCGGGCGCCGTCGGCGGCCAGTCGCAGGGCGATCGCGCGGCCGATGCCGCGGCTGCCGCCCGTGACGAGCGCGGTCTTGCCGGTGAGGGTGGTGGAGCGGGCCATCGGAGTCTCCTCGGTGGTGGTGTGCTGTTTCCTGCTGACGAGGAAGACTCTGCGGGAGCGCTGTTCGGGTACGGCTCGGGTTCTGTTCGGACCCGGTTCGGGGCCCGGTTCGGGACCGTTGCGGGCTCGGCGTGGGGCCGGCGAGGGTCCGGCGTGGGTCCGGTGCGGGGCCTGTACGGGCGGGAGTTACGGTGATCCCATGCGATTCGGGGTGCTGGGGGAGACGGCCGTCTGGACCGAGGACGGGCATCCCGTCCGGGTCCCTGAGCTCAAGGTGCGCGCCCTGCTCGCCTCGCTCCTCGTCGACACGAGCCGGCCGGTCGCCACCCACCGGCTCGTCGACGACCTGTGGGGCGAAGAACCGCCCGGTAGACCGCTGCGCGCCCTCCAGGCCAAGGTCTCCCAGCTGCGGCGCGTCCTGGAGGAGGCCGAACCCGGCGGTCGCGACCTGCTGGTGTCCCGCGCCCCCGGCTACCAACTCGTGCCCGCCGAAGGCGCCTTGGACGCGGAGCGGTTCGCCGTGCTTGCCGCCCGGGCCCGTGCCGTACCCGATCCGGGGCAGCGCGCCGCGCTGTTCGCCGAAGCGCTCGACGTGTGGCGCGGACCCGCGTTCGCGGACTTCGCGGACGAAGCGTTCACACGGGCGGCGGCGAACCGCCTGGAGGAGGAACGGCTCGTCGTCCGCGAGGAGGCGGCGGAGGCCCGCCTCGCCGCGGGGGAACACGCCCTGCTCGTGGGGGAGCTGGCCGAGATCGTCGTACGTCATCCGCTGCGCGAGCGGCTGCGGGCCGTGCAGCTGCGCGCGCTCTACCGTTCGGGCCGGCAGAGCGAGGCGCTGGCGGCGTACGAGGACGTGCGGCTCCGGCTCGCCGAGGACCTGGGCCTCGACCCGGGCCCGGAACTCGTCGCACTCCAGCGGGCGATGCTCAGCCAGGACCCCGCGCTGGAAGCGCCGCGGACCGGGGGCCGGACCGCTTCAGGGGACGCGGAGGCCGGAGCGGCGGCCCCGGCGCCGGACGCACCCCCACGAGAACCGGACGCCCGCCCGGAACAGGCCCCGGACGCCGGGTGGGACGGTACCGGCGCGGGCGGGACGCGCGGCAATCTGCCGATGGCCATCAGCGGGCTCGTCGGGCGCGACGCGGCCGTCCAGGAGATCCGCGAGCTGCTCGCCGGACGCCGGCTCGTCACGCTGACCGGCCCCGGAGGCGTCGGCAAGACTCGTCTGGCCGTAGAGGCCGCCGGGCGGGCCCGGCAGCTGTTCCCGGACGGAGTGTGGCTGGTCGAACTCGCCGGAGCCCACGCCGAGCTGGCCGAGGTCGTCGCCGCGGCCATGGAACTGCGCGACGACGGGGCCTGGGGCGTCCGCCCCGAGGCGGGCCGGACACCGAGCGGCGCCGAGCGACTCGCCGCCGTCCTGCGCGGCAAGCGGATGCTGCTCGTCCTCGACAACTGCGAGCACGTCATCGACGAGGCCGCCGCGCTGGCGGAACTGCTCCTGCGCACCGTCCCCGACCTCGTGGTGCTGACGACGAGCCAGGAGCCGCTGGCCCTCGCCGGGGAGACGCTGTGGCCGGTGCCACCCCTCGACCTCCCGGGCGCCGTCGAACTGTTCGTGGCCCGGGCGGCCGCCTCGGCGCCCGGGTGGGTCACCGACGACGCCCAGCGGGCCGCCGTCGAGGACATCTGCCGCCGCCTCGACGGCGTACCGCTCGCCCTGGAACTGGCCGCCACCCGGGTCCGCGCGCTCGGCGTGCACCGGCTGCTCGAACGGCTCGACGACCGCTTCCGGCTGCTCAGCGCCGGACAGCGGGGCGCCCCGGCCCGGCAGCAGACGCTCCGCGCGGTGATCGACTGGAGCTGGGAGCTGCTGCCCGGGCCGGAGAGCCTGGTCCTGCGACGGCTCGCCGTCCACGCCGAGGGCTGCACGCTGGAAGCGGCGGAACAGGTCTGCGCGGGCGGCGAGGTCGAAGCCGACGACGTACTGGACCTGCTGGCCCGGCTGGTGGACCGGTCGCTGGTCGTCGCCGTCGACGGGAAGGGCGGGCCGCGCTACCGGCTGCTCGAATCCGTCGCCGCGTACTGCGTCGAGCGGATGTCCGACGCGGGCGAGACCGAGGACGTACGCCGCCGGCACCTGACGTACTACACGCGTCTCGTCGAGGCTGCCGCGCCGGAGCTCCGAGGGCCCGCGCAACGCGAGTGGCTGACCCGCCTCGACGCCGAGGCGCCGAACCTGCGCGCCGCCCTGGACCGCGCGGCGCAGGGCGGCGACGCCGAGCACGCGCTGCGGCTGGTGGACGCCCTGGCCTGGTACTGGGTGCTGCGCGGGCGCCTGGGCGAGGCGGTCCGCTCGACGGCGACGGCGCTGGACAGTCCGTTCACCGCCACCCCCACCGCCACCGCCCCGACCTCGGACTCCGACACCCTCGCCCGGCTGCGGGCCCGCGTCTCGGTCTGGTGGACCGGGCTCACGGTGATGAGCGGCGACGGCACGGACCGCCACCGGCGTATCGCGAGCGCGCTCGCGTCCGTCGACACGGCCTACGGGGCCGGCTCCGCCGCGCTCGCCTCGGCCCGCTGGTTCCTCGCCCACGCGCTCTGCGGCACCGGAAGCCAGAGCGAGGGCGAGGAACTCACGAACGCGGCCCTCGACGGGTTCACGCGGACCGGCGAGGCGTGGGGCGAGGCGGCGGCGCTCGGGGACCGCTCCGTGCAGCGGCTGCTCAGGGGCGACCTGGCGGGTGCCGAGAGTGACGCGGCCCGCAGCGCCGCGGTCTTCGCGGCGGTCGGGGACGCGTGCGGCGGGCTGTGGTCGGTGTACCCGCTGGCGACCGTGGCGGAGATCCGCGGCGAGTACGAGCGGGCGGACGCGCTGAAGCGGGCCGCCCTGGACACCGCGGAGAGCTTCGGGCTCACCACCGAGGTGCCCGACCTGCTGTCGGGCCTCGGCCGGACCGCGCTCCTGCGGGGAGAGCTGGGGCAGGCGCGCGCGTACCACCGGGCGGGGCGGGAGAAGGCCGTCGAAGTCGGCTTCCGGGCGGGCGAGATCAATGCCGTCCTCGGCCTGGGCCTCGGAGCCCGCCGGGAGGGCCTGCTGGACGAGGCCGAGGTCCACCTCCGGGAGGTCCTCGACTGGCACCGGCTGGTCGGGCTCGACGGAGCCAACGCGCTCATCCTGGCGGAGCTGGGTTTCGCGGCGGAGCTGAGGGGCGACGCGGAGGGGGCGCTCGCGCTGCACGAGGAGGGCTACGCGACGGCACTGGCGAGCGAGGACCCGCGAGCGGTGGCCCTGGCACTGGAGGGGCTCGCCGGCGCCCACGCCCTGGGCGGGCGCGAAGGGGGAGCGGCTCTGCTCCTCGGTACGGCGGGGGCGCTGCGGGCGTCGACCGGGGCGCCGTTGCCCCCGGCGGAGCGGGGGGACGTGGAGCGGATCGAGACCGTCGCCCGGGCCGCGCTGGGTCATGACACGTTCCTGACCGCCCGGACCCGCGGCGAACGCCTCGACGCGGAGACCGCCGTGAGCGAGGCCCGCGGTGTCACGGGGACACCGGTCCGCGACAGCGCGGGCCACCCCGGCGTCCCCGGCCACGAGAGGTGAGGCGGGGTCCGGAACGGTGCCGCGTCTCCGGTCAGCGGAGGACGGCGGCGCAGGGGATCGCGCGGGGGACGGGCAGCGGACCGACGGCGACCGCCCCCTCGCGTTCCCCTGCGGGCGCGACGGTCCTCGGCCGTGGTGGTGCCTGACGGCTCGGCCGCCCTCGGCGGAGCCTTCGGGTCGGCGGCGGCGCTCGTGTCGCTGCCGGAGGAGTCACGGCCGTGCGGCGGTCGCACGGGTCGGCGCCGTTCCGGGGTCAGGGGTCGGCGCGCTTGGGGTCTCCGGTCGGGGTGAGGGTCCACACGCCGTGCGACCGGATGTACAGCAGGCAGGGCTTCTTCGGCGTGACGGCCTCCGCCGTGAACGCCCCGGTTCCCTCGCACAGGAGCTTCCCGGGCCGGAAGTCTTCCTGGAGGACGTGCAGGGAGAAGGCGGAGCCGTCGTGCTGGGTGACGCGCAGTGGCTCCCGGCCGCCGGGATGCCGCAGGACGTACGAGCCGGTCGAGCTCACCTCTTCGTCCAGGAGCGGGATGTTCTGCGGTGGGTGCAGCCAGATCCGCCACCCCCGCCGTGTGTGCATCTCCAGGTGGACCGTGTTGTGGCCGTCGGTGGGCACCGGGACGACGGCCCGCGAGAGCGAGGACCCGTGCGTGAGGATCCGCCGGGGCAGGTCGTCGTCGCCGCGCGGGCCGGTCAGTTCGACCCACGAGTCGGCCGCCCGCTCCAGGTGGACCACGAGCAGCGCGGGCTCGCGCGCGTCGGCACGGCTCAGCTGGACGCCGGCGTCGCCACGGCTCTCCCGGCGCTGCCGCGTTTCCGTGTGCGCGGGCCAGGTTCCGTACGGGTCCGTCGGCGTGAGTGACCGAGACGCCGCCGCCACCTCGTCCGAAGGGTGCTCGGGGCGTCGCTCCGTACGGGACACAGGCCGCGGGTCCGGGCTCCGTTCCCGCAGGCCGCTCTCGATCGGAGGGCGGCCCTCCGCCAGTCGTACGGCGTCGGCGGCGCAGACGGCGACCGTCCGCGCGGTCCCCCCGGCGGGGGCCCAGCGGACCTCCTCGGCCGACCGCCCGTGGCGGGGATCGAAGAAGCAGAGGGGAAGGCGAGGGGGGCGCGGCAGGCCGGCGACGGCGGCGTCCACACAGGCCAGCGCGTGACGCCCCTCGTCGAGCGCCCGCAGCACGTCGGCGGCGGCGTCGCGCGGGGTCCGGTCCCCGACGAAGCCGCGCTCGGCCCGCTCGTACGCGTCCAGCGCTCGCCGGTAGTCGGCGAGGAGCCGGGAGCCGTGCGTGCGGTGGTCCGGCACGAAGGGATGCCGGGCAAGTGCCTCACCGAACGCGGCGATCTCCGCTTCGACCCGATCCAGTCCGTCCGCGCGCTCGCTCGCCCGTCCGCGCCTCCGGAAGAGCCCGGTGATCGCTCGCACCATGCCGTCAGTCACGCGGGCGATGGTATGTGCGGCTCGGCTCTACGGGCAGGGGGGGGCTGTCGGGAGCGGCCCCGGCGGCCGCGCGCGCCGACACCTCGCGGTCACCGGCGCCGCAGCGCGAGACGCCGTTGTCGTGGGAATTCTCGACGCTCCACCGCGCGGCAGATGAGTTTGTGGCTCTCGGCCGGTCCAAGCTCGTGACAACCCAGGAAAGGACACCGCCATGCCGGAGCTTCTCGTCGACTTCATCACCTCCCTCGACGGCTACGCGTCGGGTGAGGGATGGCCCGGGTTCTGGGGCCTCGAAGGCCCGGAGTACCTGGCATGGCTCGGCGAGCAGCCCGAGCCCACCTACCTGATGGGAGCCAACACCTACCGTCTGATGTCGGGCTTCGCCGCGGGCGAGGTCCCGGACGGCCAGGACGAGTTCAGGCCCGAGGAAGAGGCGTCCGTGGACGAACTCACACGCGCCACCAAGGTGGTGTTCTCCTCCACGCTCGAAGGGCCGCTGACGTGGGCGAACGCCACGCTCGTCCGCGGGGACGCGGTCGAGGCGGTCCGTGCCATGAAGACGGGCGGCTCGGGGCTCCTCAGCACGATCGGCAGCCTCAGCCTGTCCCGGTCCCTGCTCCGGGCCGGGCTCGTCGACCGCTTCAGGGTCGTGATGTTCCCGGTGATCACCGGGGCCACCGGCGCGGAGCGCATCTACGACGGCTACCCGGACGTCGCCCTGGAGATGACCGAGCACCGCACCTTCGACGGTCGCATCCAGCTCGTCGAGTACAAGCCCCGCGTGCTCGAACACCCTCCGCTCGGCGCTCCCGCGTGACGCTGCCGGAGTCCGCCGGGGAGGGAGCCCTTCAGGCCCACCGCACCCGCTACCCCGCCGCTTCCTCGCGGCGGCGTCGAACGAGGTCGTCGCGCCGCTCGTGACGACGGCCGGTCACACCGACGGCCACCACGGTGGCGAAGAGGGCACCCGCGACCACGTAGCCCACGAGGGTGTCGGTGCCGACCAGTACGACCAGGACGGGGATCAGCGTCAGGCTTCCGACCCTCGACGTGGCGAGGGCGTCCGCGCGCAGGACGAGGCGCAGGAACCCTGAGGGTGTCGCGTCGGTCGTGCTCACGGCGCGCCGGGACGTCCGCGGTTCGGCACCCGCGTGGTCCGGTGGTGACGTGCGGTCGTCCATGCGTGGAGTCCTCTCCTCGAACCATCGCCGTAGCGGCCGACGGAAGATCATATTCCGAATGTCCGCCGCCCGCGCCGGACGGACTCCGTCCGGCGCGAGGCGTGACGGCGGCTTCGGCCGCTTCGGCGACCATCGGCCGCCGGCCCGTCCACGGGGCCGGGGCAGGCCCTCGCGGGACACCGGTGGCCGAAGGCCGAATCGAGCGGTGTCCGGACGGCCGTTCGAGAGCGGCGGGATGTCGTCGGAAGAGCCCCCCTGCGCTTGTGACCTGGGGTGACGTGCCGCCGTCGGCGGAGGCTCGGACGGAAGGCATGCCTCCGGCGACCGGGAGACCACCCCGTACCGTCCGACTTCTCTCGTCACCCTGTCTATTGACGGACAGTCACGTAATCGCACAGTGGTACGATCTTGCCGCAAGCGGGGCGGGTGGATGAGCGCAGTTCGACACCTCCGACCTCAGGGTGTTCCGCGCAGGTCTTCCGATGCGGACGGTTCGCCGGGACACCGCATCGACGGGAATTCAGTCACTGGCCATCGGCCGCCTGAAGAGAGTCTTATGACGGAATACATACAGAACCCGGCGCTGTGGGCTCTGTTGGTCCTCGTTCCTGCCGCCGTCGCCGTTATCGTGCGCCAGCGCAGGGCGGCCAAGGCCCTGAAGCAGCAGATCGACGGGCTTCGGAGCCACTACTCCGACCTGGAGAACCACTACACGCAGTCCGTCGAGACGGCACAGGAGCAGGCCGAGGAAGCGACGAAGACGGTCCTGAAGTCCGCGATGCGGACGCTCCAGGGCCTCGCCGCCGAGCAGCAGCTGGTCGTCTCGCGGCTGCAGAGCAAGTACGGCGAGTCCGCCATGCTGCAGGACCTGCTGGAGATCGACCACACCAACTCGCAGTTCGGCCGGCGCGCGCAGTCCATCGCCGTCCTGTGCGACGGCTGGCTCGGCCGCCACCGCGACGTCGCGTCCGTGTACGACGTGATCCGCAGCGCCCAGGGCCGGATCCGGCACTTCCGCCGGGTGGAGATCCTCTCCCGCGTCGACTTCGGCCTCACCAGCCGGGTCGTCGAACCGGTGGCGCTGGCGCTCGCCGAGCTCCTCGACAACGCCACCAGCTACTCCAGCCCGGACACCGTCGTCGAGATCAACACCCGCACCGTGCCCAAGGGCGTGTGCATCGTCGTCGACGACGCGGGCGTCGGCATGAGCGACGAGGAGCGGGTGCGCGCCGAGCGACTGCTCTCCAGCGACCGGGTCACCGGCGTCTCCGGACTCGGTAACCCGCCGCAGTTCGGCTTCGCGGTGATCGGCGTGCTCGCCGAGCGCTTCGGCTTCGAGGTGGCCGTGGACTCGTCCTCGCCGTACGGCGGGGTCCGCGCGGTCGTCCTGCTGCCGCACGAGCTGCTCACCAGCGTGCCGGTGCAGAAGCCCGCGGCGCCGCCCGTGATCGCCGCCCCCAGCACTCCGATCCCGGGAGGTCCCGAAGCCGTGCTGTCGCACCCCTCGCCCTCCCCGGCCTCCTCGACCGCCGACGGCCTGCCGAAGCGGCGCCGCAAGCGGCCCATGGCCATCGTGCCCAGCAGTACCCCCGCGCAGGCTCCGAGCCGCTCCGACGCCGAAGCGGCGGCGATCATGGGTGCCTTCCAGCGAGGCACGGAGTCCGGCCGGGCCTCCTTCCCGGAGGCGCCGGACCGCACGAGCGGCCCCTCTCGTGCAAGCAGCGAAGGACATGAGGTCACGTGAACGACGATCTGTCATGGATGCTCGACAGCGCCCTGGAGATTCCCGGGGCCCTGCACGCGGTCCTGATATCCGCCGACGGCCTGCTGATGGCCAGGTCGAACGGCTACGGCAAGGACAACGCCGACCGGGTCGCGGCCGCGATGAGCGGTGTGCAGTCGCTGAGCCGCTCGCTCGCCTTCTTCTGCGAGGACCCGGGCGCACGGTGGCGGCAGACCCTGGTCGAGTTCGACGGCGGCTGGGTTTTTCTGATCTCCGCCGGTGAGGGTGCCTACCTCGGCCTCTCCGCGTCCCCGGACGTCGACATGGCCGACATCACCTTCCGGATGCAGCAGCTCGTGGGCCAGCTCGGCAAGGTACTCATGACGCCGCCGCGCGAGAACCTCGGCACCCGCTCATGACGGGACGCGAGGACTGGGAGCCGGAGACCGCCGAACTCGTGCGGCCGTACGTCATCACCAAGGGACGCGGCCTGCCCGACGAGGAGCAGCTCTCCCTGATCACACTGGTCACGGCGGCACCGGAGGAGGGCCAGCGGCCCACCCGGCTCTCCCCCGAGGAGCAGCGGCTGATCGACATCTGCGCCGCCGGCTACCTCTCGGTGGCCGAGATCGCGGGCCACACCCGGCTGCCCCTCGGCGTGGTGAAGATCCTCCTCGCCGCCCTGACCGAAGGCGGCTACCTGATCACCCGCTCCCCGGTGCGCCGAGCCGCCCTCGCCGACCGGGAGATCCTGGAGGAGGTGCTGAATGGTCTCCGCGCCAAGTTTGGATAAGAGCGACTACGTACGCGACGGCGCTTCGCAGATCCCGGTGAAGATCCTCGTCGTCGGGCACTTCGCGGTCGGCAAGACCACGTTCATCGGCTCGATCTCGGAGATCGAGCCGCTGACCACCGAAGAGCGGATGACCCAGGCCGCCGAGCACGTCGACGACCTCAAGGGCGTCCGGAGCAAGACCACCACCACGGTGGCCATGGACTTCGGCCGGCTGACCATCAGCGACCGCATCGTGCTCTACCTGTTCGGCACCCCCGGCCAGCAGCGGTTCGTGCAGATGTGGGAGGACCTCGCGCGCGGGGCCCTCGGCGCTCTGGTCCTCGTCGACCCCGAGCGGCTCGCGGACTCCTTCGGAGTCATCGACCTGATCGAGCAGTACGGGCTGGAATACGCCATCGCCGTCAACCACTTCGACGGCACGCCCCTGCGGGACGAGGCGGCGCTGCGCGAGGCGCTGGACCTGCTCGACGACACCCCCGTCGTCACCTGCGACGCGCGCGACGAGCAGTCGTCCGCCGGCGCACTCACCACCCTGGTCCGCTTCCTGCTGGACCGCGCCCGACAGGAGCAGTAGCCGCCATGGACGCCCACACCCCCGCCCCGGTGCCCCCGCCCGGCTGCCCCGCCCACGCCTCGGGCGCGCGGATCCCCCTGCACGGACCGGAGTTCGCCGCCGACCCGCAGGCGTACTACGCGTACATGCGCCACTACGGGCCCACCGCGCCCGTGGAGCTCGCCCCCGGGGTGGACGCCACCCTCGTCACCGACTACGCCACCGCGCTCCAACTCCTCCAGGACCCCGCGACCTTCCGCAAGGACGCACGTCTGTGGCGGGACTTCAACGAGGGCCGGATCCCGCAGGACAGCCCCGTCGTGCCCCTCCTCGCCTACCGCCAGAACTGCATGTTCAGCGACGGCGGCGAGCACCTGCGGCTGCGCCAGGCGATCACGGACAGCATGGCCCGGATCGACACGCAGCGGCTGGCCCGGAACACCGAGCGGATCTCGGACTACCTGATCTCCCAGTTCGGCTCCCGGGGATCGGCCGACCTGCTCGGCGACTACGCCAAGCAGCTCCCGCTGTTCGTCTTCAACGAACTCTTCGGCTGCCCGGCGGGCATCGGCGACCGGGTGCTCTTCGGCATCACGGGCATGTTCGACGGGGTCAACGCCGAGAAGGCGACCGCGGTGCTGTTCGGAGCCGTGCAGGAACTGGTCACGCTCAAGCGGAGCCGGCCGGGCGACGACGTCACCTCCTGGCTGATGCAGCACCACGCCAAGCTGAGCGACGAGGAGATGGTCCACCAGCTCGCCCTCCTCCTCGGCGCGGGCGCCGAGCCGCTGCGCAACCTCCTCGGCAACACCCTGCACCGGCTGCTCACCGACGACCGCTACGCCGACGGCGGCGGCCTGATCGACGAGGCTCTCGACGACACGCTGTGGGACAACCCGCCCATGTCGAACTACGCGCCCCACTACCCCGCCCACGACATGGAGTTCGCGGGGGAGAAGGTGCAGGCGGGGGACCTGATGCTGGTGAGCTTCGCCGCCGCCAACTCGAGCCCCGCCCTGACGGCCGCCCGATCCTCGGGCAGCAACCGCTCGCATCTGGCGTGGAGCGCGGGCCTGCACGGCTGCCCGTCCAAGGAGCCGGCCCGGCACATCACCGTCACCGCCATCGAGCACCTGCTCAACCGGCTGCCGGATGTCGAACTCGCCGTGCCGGAGGACAGCCTGATCTGGCGTCCGGGCCCCTTCAACCGCGCCCTCGCCACGCTGCCCGCCAAGTTCACCCCCGTCCCGGCATCCGGACGTGGCGACGCACGGCCCGACGTGAGCGGCACGGCGGCCGGCGCGCAGGCCGGCGACCGGACCGGCGGGGAGGGCAAGGAGGAACGGAAGGGCCGCTGGAGCCAGTTCCTGTCCTGGCTCACCAGCTGATCCACGACGCGCCGGTAGTCTCCCTCACTCCGCATGACTATTCGATCTCCGGGGTAATGATCGATCGTCACCAAAGTTGCGTATGAGGTAGAGGAGATGTCGTGGACCACATATCCACCGACACCGCTATGGCTGAGCCACCGCCCCGTGGTGGTGCGCACCGGGATACCCGCCCTTGTGGGCGGGTATCTTCTTGCGTGCCCGAGTCTCCGGCGGGGTGCCGGTGAGCAGCCTGCCGCTCGACATCTCCCAGGACCCGGAGCCCGGTACGCTCGGCGCCTTCACCCGGGCCCAGTTGGTCCGTCTCTGCGACGTCGTCGGCCTTTCTCCGGCCGACACGGAGACGTATGCGGACACCCTGGTCGAGGCGCTGGGCCCGTCCGCCCAGCGGTCGTTGGCCCTGCCGCCCCCGACGCGGACCTTCCTCTCGGACGACCACACGCCCGTCGAGTACTCGCTCTCCTTCAGCCCCGGACGGGCCCCGGCTCTGCGGGTGCTGATCGAGCCGGGCTGCGGGGCGGAGAACCGGGCGGAGAACGGCCGGATCGGTCTGGACGTCGTCCGCGCCATGGCCCGGCGCTGGGACTTCTCCACCGAGCGGCTCGACGAGATCGAGGACCTCTTCTTCCCCGCCCAGCCGAAGGGGCCGCTGGCGCTCTGGATCGCCCTGGAGCTGGTGCCCGGCGGCGTACCCAAGGTCAAGGTGTATCTGAACCCGGCCGCGTCAGGAAAGAAACGTTCCGCCAAGACCTTGCGGAAGGCGCTGCGAAGACTCGGGCACAGAGAGGCGTACGCGGCGCTGCCGTCGGCCGACGGCCACCCCTTCCTCGCCCTGGACCTGGGCCGGTGGGAGACGCCGCGACTGAAGGTGTACACCCGGCACCTCGACCTGTCGGCCGCTGAGGCGGGCAACCTGTCCCGGACCGGCTCCGGCCCGGGGCCGGCGGAGATCCAGGAGTTCTTCCGGGCCGCCGCCGCCACCGACGGCCTCCACCGGCGGCCCGGCCTGTCCTGCCACTCCTTCACCGAGACGGAGACCGGCCGGCCCAGCGGCTTCACCCTGCACATCCCGGTCCGGGACTACGCCCGGGACGACGGCGAGGTCCTCGACCGGGCCGTGGACGTCCTGCGGAGCCATGGCATGGATCCCAGTGCTCTGGTCCGCTCGCTGCCCGCCCTCACCCCGAGGCGGCCGGAGGACGGAGTGGGCCTCATCGCCTACCTCGCGCTCGTCCACCAGCAGGGCCATCCGCCCCGCGTGACCGCGTACCTCTCGTCGGAGGCGTACGCCGTCAGACCGCCGGCGAAGCTGCGGCGCCGCGCGGCGGCCGGGGTCTAGGGCGTGTTTCGAAAGTAGCGCCGTCCGCCCGGAGGGCGGGCCCCCCGGCGTCTGGTGCGTGCGATCGCAAGGCGGAGGGTCGTCCTCGTACCGGGTGTACTCGGACGATCCCGACAACGCGGCGAGCGTGCGTGCCAGGCGTCGCGGGGCAGGCGGGACTTTCGAAACACGCCCTAGCGACGCCCGCACGACGGGGGCTCCCGGTGGATTTCCACCGGGAGCCCCCGTCGTCGAAGCGGGGCCCCGCGGCCGGCCCTGGTGGCCCGGCCGCCTCCTCAGGCGGTCTGGAGCCCTCGCATCTCCTTGAGGTACGGACCGACGTCGACCTGTATGGAGGAGCCGCCCTCCGCCGTCCCGTAGCGCGCCGCGATGCCGCTCAGGTACGCGTCGACCTCCTCGCGCATCGCGTCCGCGTCCGGCAGGACGACCTCGCCGGCGATGATGCGCGCGACCCAGTGCGTCTGGGCCTCCACGAGCCGCGTGATCGCGCCCATCGGGCGGACCAGGCCGACGAAGTACAGACCGGGGCGGCCGGGAGCGACGACCCTCCGGTACAGCTCGACCGAACCGCCCGGCCCGGCCGGGCACTTTTCGGGCAGGAACGGGAAGTCCATGTGGTAGCCGGTGCAGTAGACGATCGCGTCGGCCTCCTCCGAGGTCCCGTCGGTGAAGACCACCCGCCTGCCGTCGAGGTGGGCGATCCCCGGCCGCGGGTGCACGGCGCCGTGGCGTATCCGGCTGAGGATCTCGTCCGAGATGGTCACGGGGGAGGAGAAGAGCGGGTGGTCCGGCTCGGGCAGGCCGTAGTCGGACAGCCGCCCCCGCGCGACCTGCAGGGCCTTCTCGGCGAACTCGATCTGCTCGGGCAGGGACATGGCCGTGAACCACGGCACCTCGGCCATCGCGTCGACCGACATGCCGTAGAGCTGCTTGGGGACGATGTGCAGCCCGCGGCGCACCGAGAGCACGGTGTGCGCGGCGTGCCGGGAGAGGTCCGTGGCGATGTCCACCGCCGACGCGCCGAGACCCACGACGACGACGCGCTGCCCGGCGAAGTCGGCCCCGTCCTGGTAGTCGACGGAATGCAGGATCCTGCCGGCGAACCCGTCGGCACCCGGCGGCGCGGGCTTCGGCAGCGTCGGCACCGTGTTGTGCCCCGACGCGACGACGACATGGGCGAACCGCCGGGACTCCAGCGTCCCGTCCGCCCCGCGGCTGACGACCGTCCACGACGGGTCGTCACCCTCCTGCCGCACCGTCACGACCTCGACGCCGAACTCGATCCGGTCCACCACCCCCGCCCATTCGGCGAAGGACCGCAGATAGGCCGCGACCTCACTGTGCCGCGGATAGAGCGGGTACGCGTCGGGCATCGGGAACTCGGTGTACCCCGTGAGCTGCTTCGCGGTGTTCAGATGCAGCGACCGGTACCCGGGCCCCGGCTCACCGGCCCCCGGCTGCCGCCAGATCCCGCCGACATCGACCGCCCGCTCAAGGCAGACGAAATCGATCCCCTTGACCGCCAGAGCGTGTGCGGTCGCCAGTCCCGACAGCCCCGCACCGATCACGCACACACTCAAGGTTTCTCCCACAGAACGAACACTCTCCACTCGAACGATCTTTCACTTCCCACCAGCCCCCCGCCTCACACGCGCGACACCCCGAGGCGCCGGTCACACCCACCGCACCGCGCCGATCCGCTCGCCGACGGACGGCGGGCGCTCGCGGCGTCGAGGGCCTGGGGCCGGTTCCGTGATCCCGGCCGGATCGGCGTACCCGTACCTGTACCGGTTCCCGTACCCGCCGCCGTGGCAGCAGCCGTCGCCGATGTGTGCCGTGTGATCAGGTCGACTCGCGGACGACGAGTTCGTTCGGAATCACCACCGGCGTCATGGGGCCGCCCTCGATGAGCCCGAGGAGCAGGTGGACCGTGGCGATCGCCTGGTCGGCCATGGGGCTGCGGACGGAGGTGAGCGCCGGGGCGGTGTACGCCGCCGCCTCGATGTCGTCGAAGCCGATGACGGCCACGTCCTCGGGCACACGGCGACCGGCCTCACGCAGCGTGCGCAGCGCCCCGATCGCCATCAGGTCGTTGGACGCGAAGACCGCGTCGAGCGCCGGATCGTCATCGAGGAGCTGCCGCATGGCCTCGGCGCCCGACGCCCGGGTGAAGTCGCCGAGCGCGACGATCGACCGCCGACCCGTTCCCCGCAGCGCTTCGCGGTAGCCCTCCAGCCTCTCCCGGGCCTCGAACAGGTCCAGCGGCCCCGTGATCGCGGCGATCCGGCGCCGTCCGCGCTCCAGCAGATGCCGCACGGCGAGCGCGGCGCCGCCGGTGTTGTCGACCCCCGCGTACGGCACGTCCGGCACGGACGTACGGTTGAACGAGGCCATCGGCAGGCCCGTTCTGGCCAGTGCGGCCGGCAGCGGGTCCGTGCCGTGCAGGGCGACGAGCATGACGCCGTCCACATGCCCGCCGGCCACGTACGCCTCGACCCGCGCCCTGCTGCGCTCGGATTCCGCGAGCATCAGCACGACCTGCTTGCCGGCGGCCTCCAGCTCCCTGCTGACGGCGCGCACGACGGTCGAGAACAAGGGATCGTCGGAGACCACGCCCTGGGGCGGATCGGCGACGACGACGGCCACGGCGTCCGTGCGGCGGGTGACGAGATTGCGGGCGGCGGCGTTGGGCACGTACCCCAGTTCGCGGACGGCCCGCATCACGACCTCGCGGATCTGCGGAGCGACGGTCGTCTCACCGTTCACGACCCGCGAGACGCTCGACTTGGACACACCCGCGCGCGCCGCGACCACTTCCAGCGTGGGCCGTTTCATCCACGTCCATTCGATCGACGGTGCCGGACACCGTTCAGGGAGCGTTCTCTGGCGAGGATGAACGCCGTCCGCGCCCATGTCAACGGGCCCGCGGACGACATCCGCTCCGCTCAGGCGCGTCCCGCACCCCCGTCCGTACGGCATCTCCCCTCCTGGTCAGAGGCCCTCGAACTACTCCGGAACGACCCTCAGAAACCGCTCCCTCAAAGGGAGTTGTGGAGTCCTCAGTGTGTCGGGCAAGTAAACCGGAGCCTTGACAGTCCATGCGGACCGGCCCATTCTCACCCCTCAGGGAGCGCTCCCTGACCCTTCCCCACCCGAGGAGACGCCGTGCGTCCGCTGCTTCGCCGCGTCGGTCTGCTTGTCGCCGTCGTGGCCACCCTGCTCACCCTCACCACCGTTCCGTCCACCGTCGCCCGCGCCGCGGAAGTCCCGCTGTCCCAGGGCAAGAACGTCACCGCTTCCAGCAGCGAGGGCGCCTTCGCCCCGGCCGCCGCGGTCGACGGCGACGCCGGCACTCGGTGGTCCAGCGCCTTCACCGACACCCAATGGATCCAGGTCGACCTGGGCGCGAACGCGGCCATCGGCCGGGTCTCACTCCACTGGGAGGCCGCGTACGCGAAGTCCTTCCGCATCCAGGTCTCCACCGACGCCACCACCTGGACCACGCTCCACGAGACGACCTCGGGAACGGGCGGCGTCCAGAACCTCACCGTCGCGGGGACCGGCCGCTACGTGCGCATGGCCGCGACCGAACGCGCCACCGCCTACGGCTACTCCCTGTGGGAGTTCCAGGTCCACGGCACCGCCGGCGCCACCTGCGCCGGCACCGACGCCGCCCGGGGCGGCAACGTCACGGCATCCAGCGCCGAGGGCGCCTTCACCGCCGGCAACGCGGTGGACGGCGACGCCGGCACCCGCTGGTCCAGCGCCTTCGCCGACGCCCAGTGGATCCAGGTCGACCTCGGAGCCGTACGCGAACTCTGCGGCGTGACCCTCGCGTGGGAGGCGGCCTTCGCCAGGTCGTTCCGCGTCCAGGTCTCCGACGACGCCTCGTCCTGGCGGACCCTGTACGAGACGACGTCGGGCGCCGGCGGTACGCAGGACCTCACCGTCGCCGGGACCGGCCGCTACGTGCGCATGGCCGCGACCGAACGCGCCACCGCCTACGGCTACTCGCTGTGGACCTTCGCCGTCCGCACCACCGGCACCGACGGCGGGAACGACGGCGGCACCCTGCTCTCCTACGGCCGGCCCGGCTCGGCCTCCTCCTCGCAGAGCGACCAGAACTGCTGGGAATGCACCCCCGCCCGCGCCTTCGACCGCGACCCCGCCTCCCGCTGGGCGACCAGCTCCACCACCGGCTGGACCGACCCCGCCTGGATCTCGGTCGACCTCGGCGCCCCCGCGCGGATCAGCAAGGTCGTCCTCCAGTGGGACCCCGCCCACGCCAGGTCCTTCCAGATCCAGGTCTCCGACAACGGCACCGACTGGACCCCGATCTACTCCACCACGACCGGCACCGGCTTCAAGCAGACCCTCACCGTCTCCGGCACCGGCCGCCACGTCCGCATGTACGGTACCGAGCGCGCCACCGCCTACGGCTACTCCCTGTGGGAGTTCCAGGTGTACGGCACCGGCGGCGCCCCGAACCCGGCCCCGCCGCTCCCGCAGGACCCCGCGAACCCGCCCCGGCTCGTGTGGAGCGACGAGTTCGACGGGGCGGCCGGAGGAAAGCCCGACCCCGCCAAGTGGAAGGCCGACCCGGGCACCGGCCAGAACGCCGAGCTGCAGTACTACACCGACCACGACAACGCCGCGCTCGACGGAGCCGGACACCTCGTCCTGGAGGCCCGCAAGCAGGCCACCCCCGGCAAGGGCTGCCCGCCCGACCCGCTGACCGGCAGCACCACCTGCCAGTACACCTCGGCCCGCATGAACACCGGATCCACCTTCCAGTTCACCTACGGCCGGGTCGAGGCCCGCGTCAAGGTGCCCAAGGGCAACGGCCTGTGGCCCGCCTTCTGGATGATGGGCGGCGACTTCCTGACCGGCCGGCCGTGGCCCTACAACGGCGAGATCGACATCATGGAGGTCCTCGGCAAGGACGTGAAGACCTCGTACTCCACCGTCCACGCCCCCGCCTACCACGGCGCCGGCGGCATCGGAGCGCCGTACAAGCTGCCCCAGGACGCCGACTTCTCCGACGACTTCCACACCTGGGCCGCCGAATGGACCAGCAAGGGCATCGTCTACAGCCTCGACGGACGGACCGTCCTCACCCTCGACAAGGAACAGGTCGAGCAGACCCGAGGCCCCTGGATCTTCGACCACCCGCACTACCTGATCCTCAACCTCGCGGTCGGCGGTGACTGGCCCGGCCCCACCGACACCACCACCCCCTTCCCCGCCAGGATGCTCGTCGACTACGTACGCGTCTACCAGTAGCCCCCGACCGACCGAGGACTCCGGCGGGGCCTCGGCAGCCCCCAGGGGCGGCCCCGCCGACTCCCGGTCACCCGGCCTCCGGACGCACGCGCGACCGGCTGGGGCTCCTGGACCTCCTCGTCCCCCCAGCCGCGACACGAGAGGAACAGCCATGCACCGACAACCACCGATCCGCCTCACCACCCTGACAGCGGGAGGGCTGGCCTTCGTCCTGGCCGTCGCACTCGGCCTCGCGCTCACCGGCCGGCCCGCGTGGGCCGCCACCCTCGTCGTCCAGGCCGAGTCCTACGCGGCACAGTCCGGCGTCACCGTCGAGGCGACCGCCGACACCGGCGGCGGCCAGAACGTCGCCTATCTCGCCGACGGCGACTGGATGCGCTTCGACGACGTCGACCTCGGCGCCGCGGGCCCGCTCACCGCATCGGCCCGCATCGCCTCCGCCACCGGCGGACCGGGGGCCGTCGAACTGCGCACCGGCTCGACGACCGGCCCCCTCCTCGCCACCTTCGCCGTCGGCCAGACCGGCGGATGGCAGAGCTGGACGACCCGGACCGCCTCCGTCGCCACCCACCCCACCGGCCCGCAGACACTCTTCGCCGTCGTGCGCGGCACCGCACCCGGCGACTTCGTCAACATCAACTGGTTCTCCTTCGACGACGGCACCACCGGCGGCAGCGGGCCCGGCTGGGTCCCGATCGACCGGGCCGCGTGGGACACCCAGCTGGCACAGTTCCGCGCCATGACCCCGGCCCAGGTCCCGGCCGGCAACGTACGGGTCCCCGAGTTCAACGCCACCTGCGCCTACAGCCACTCCGAGCCCGACGACCCGATCGTCGCCCCCGGCCTGCCCGGCGCGTCCCACATGCACAGCTTCTTCGGCAACAGGAGCACCGACGCGCACACCACCACCCAGAGCCTGCTGGCCAACCCCGGCACCAGCTGCACCCCCGCGCAGGACCTGTCCGCCTACTGGGTCCCCACCCTCTACCAGGACGGCAAGGCCGTCGAGAGCGACGGCATGATCGTCTACTACGGCTCCAGGCTGCCCGACCCCTCCGCGACGGTCCCCTTCCCCCAGGGCTTCCGCATGATCGCCGGCAACGCCAAGTCCCAGATCCCCACCCCGGCCGGCTCGGCCAACCAGTTCTTCTGCGCCGGCGAGGGAGGCGAGATCGGCCGCAGCGCCGACGGCAACTGGCCGGTCTGCGCGCCGACCGCCAAGCTCGTCCATCAGCTCGTCTTCCCCGACTGCTGGGACGGCAAGCACCTCGACAGCCCGGACCACAAGTCCCACGTCGCCTTCACCTACAGCGGCACGTGCGGCGGCGACCACCCCGTCGCCATCCCGTCCGTCTCCTTCGTCATCAGCTACCCGACCTCCGGAAGCACCGCGGGCCTCTCCCTCTCCTCCGGCATGGCGTCGTCCATCCACGGCGACTTCTTCAACGCCTGGGACAACGCGGCACTCGGGCAGCGGGTGAAGGACTGCATCGTGCAGAGCGCCAAGTGCAACTCCGCCGGCGCCTTCTGACCCCGCGGACGGTGTGGGCCCTGCTCGCGGCGCTCCTGGTCACCGGCTGCACCGCGCAGCCGGTGACCGGCCCGTCGCGGGCGGCGGCCTTCAACGCCACCGACACCGCGTGGATCCAGCTGATGATCCCCATGAACGAGCGGGCCCGCCTGCTCACCGGCCTGGCCCCCTCCCGCACGGCGGATCCCGCCCTCGCGGACCTGGCCGCCCGGACCGGAACGCGGCTGCGGGAGGAAGAGGGGAGACTGCGGGCTCTGCTGGACCTCGCGGGAGTCCCCGACAGCCGCCCCCACGAGGGCCACGACATGCCCGGCATGGTCAGCCTCGGCACCCTCGCCGAAGCGAAGGAGGCGACAGGCGGAGCGTTCGAACGGATCCTCGTCGACAGCCTCCGCGCCCACTTCGAGCAAGCCGGCACGCTCTGCGCGAACGAACAGGTCTCCGGAAGCGCGAAGGAGGCGAAGGACCTGGCCGACGCCCTCGGACGGACCGCCGCCGAAGAACTCGGCCGGCTCGGATCGACGCACCGGCCCGAACCATGACCGGACGCGGCACGTCCCGCCGGCGACCGAGAGAACGGCCGCGGCGGGGGGACGCGCGGCGGTCGGCCGGTGCCACGGACGGCGGGAGACTACGGACGGTCCGCCAGACCGGCTCGGGTGAGGGCGCGGGCGACGACGTCCGGTTCCGGCTCCCCGCCGTCCGGGTCGCGCAGCCGCGCCAGCAACCCGTCCACGTCCCGCAGGGGACCGGCCTCCGCCTCGGCGAGGAGGGCCTGGATGTCGGGCCCGCCCTCCACCGGGGCGAGCCGCTCCACCAGCAGACGGGCCGCCTGCGTCCGGTCGGCCAGTTCGCCCAACCCGCAGTCGAGGCCGTCGTCCGCCAGATCGTCCGGGTACGGGGCGCGGGCCCAGGCGCCGTCCTCGTACCAGTAGACGCAGCCCAGTTCGCCGCCCGACCGGCGGTCCTCCAGCTCCGCCCACGGAAGCCACGCGGGGCCGCCGGCGAGGACGTCGACCGGCGGCCGGTGCCAGCGCGTCCCGCTGGACTCGTCCTCCCCGTACAGGACGTAACGGCCGTTCCCCGCCCGCGACATCACCCACCAGGTGCAGCCGCCGTCGTCCCGGTGCAGCCCGTCGTCCTCGATCCAGTGGCCGGTGCGGTGGACGCTCGGCCGGCTCTCCACGGCGGCGGTCGTGTGCACGGCGGCCACCAGCGCCCAACGGGCCCACAGCGTCTCCGCGGGCGGAAGGTCCCCGGGCAGCCCGGGACGATTGATCGTCATGACCCCACCGTACGAGGGCGGGCGCGGGACCCGCGGACGGGGGGACCGCCCCGAGCGCGGGGCCTTGGGCGAGACGGGCGGTTTCTGATGCCCCCGGCCGCGGACCGGGTACACGGCAGAAGGCAGTCCCCCGATCCGCAGGAAGGCCCTCCCATGCTCGTCGATCTGACAGGACGGACCGCTCTGGTCACCGGTTCCACGCAGGGGATCGGTGCCGCGATCGCCACCGGCCTGGCGCGTGCGGGCGCCCGCGTGGGGGTGAACGGGCGCGGTGAGGAGCGGGTGGAACGCGCGATCGCGGGGATCCGGGCCGAGGTGCCCGACGCGGAGCTGGTCCCCGTCGTCGCCGACGTCGCGAGCGCGGAGGGGGCGCGCCGCGCCGCGGAGGCGCTGCCGCGGGTGGACGTCCTCGTGAACAACCTCGGCATCTTCGGGGAGGCCGATCCGCTGGCCATCGACGACGACGAGTGGCGGCGCTACTTCGAGGTGAACGTGCTGGCCGCCGTGCGGCTGATCCGTCACCACCTCCCCGGCATGGGCGAACGCGGCTGGGGCCGGGTGCTGAACATCGCGAGCGACTCGGCCGTGGTGATCCCCGCGGAGATGATCCACTACGGGATGACCAAGACGGCGCTGCTGGCCGTCACACGCGGCTTCGCCAAGCAGGCGGCGGGCAGCGGCGTCACCGTGAACTCCGTCATCGCGGGCCCCACCCGCACCGGCGGCGTCGAGGACTTCGTGTACGAGTTGGTCGACCGCTCGCTGCCCTGGGACGAGGCCCAGCGGGTCTTCATGCGCGAGCACCGCCCCCAGTCGCTGCTGCAACGCCTGATCGAGCCGGAGGAGATCGCCGCCATGGTCGTCTACCTGGCGTCCGACCACGCCTCCGCCACCACCGGGGGTGCCCTGAGGGTCGACGGCGGGTACGTCGACTCGATCCTGCCGTGAGCCGTCCGGGGCCGCTCCCGCCTCGGGACCGGCCCCGGACGGCGGGCTCACCAGGCGCGGTCCAGCAGGCCGGTGCACAGTTCGTCCAGCTCCCGCGCGGTGGCGGGCACCAGCGGCACGGTGCGCAGGGCGCGGCGCGCGGTGTCCAGCCGTCGGTGCGCCTCCTCGTGGGCCGCGGCGCGGCCTCCGGCCCGCTCGACGAGCGCGGCGAGGTGCGCGGCCGCCGCGTCGTCGAGCTCCCGGGACGAGCCGAGCAGCGCCGCGAGTTCCCGCGCCGCGGGCCCTCCGCCGGCCAGGGCGGCGAGGACCGGGTAGGTCTTCTTCCCCCGGCGGAGGTCCGCGTGGACGGGTTTCCCGGTCCGCTCCGGGTCGCCCCAGATGCCGAGGACGTCGTCGACAGCCTGGAACGCGAGGCCGAGGTGGCGCCCGGCACGGTCGAGCGCGGTCACGGTCGGTTCCGGCGCCCCGCCGAGGACCGCACCGAGGGCGAGCGCGCATCCCAGCAGGGCGCCCGTCTTGTGCTCCGCCATCGCCCGGTACCCCTCCGGCGCGACCGCTCCGGGCCCGTGCCAGGGCCGGTCCTCGAAGCGCAGATCCTCCGCCTGGCCGGCGACGAGGGCGTTCAAGGTGCCGCAGAGGCGGCGGACCGCGGCGGGAGCGCGGTCGCCGCGTACCTCGGCCAGCCCCGTCACCGCCTGCGCGAGGAGCGCGTCTCCGGCCAGGACGGCGGGACCCGTGCCGTAGGTCGTCCAGACGGCCGGACGCCGTCTGCGCAGGGAGTCGGCGTCCATGATGTCGTCGTGGAGCAGGGAGAAGGTGTGGACGAGTTCGACGGCCACCGCGCCCGGGACGCCGTCGGCCGCGTCCGCCCCGACGGCCTCCGCCCCGAGCACGGCGAGAGCCTGCCGCACGCCCTTGCCCTCGGATCCGGCGGGATCCGGCGTTCCGTCAGGACCGGCCCAGCCGAGGGCGTACGCCGCCATCTCACCGGTCCAGGGGTGCAGCCGGCCGACCGCCTCCACAAGGGCGGGCCTGACGAGGGCGCGGCAGCGCCGCAGGACGCCGGGCGTCGCGCTCTCCCGACCGGCCGGGCCGGACGCCCCGCCCTCGGCCTCCGCCCCGCGGGCCCCGCCCCGTCCGGCCGTCGGCCGCACCGGGGCCGAGACCGTCGGCCGCGCGCTCATCGCGGGCCCCCCGGGTCGGGCGTGCGCGGCGCCTCCGGGTCGGCCGTGCGCAGTTCCTCCGGGTCGGCCGCCCGCAGGGCCTCGGCCCCGACGTCCGGCAGCGCCGGTCCGTCCGACGCGGGTCCGTCCGCGGAAGGCTCGGGAAGCGGTCCGACACCGAGTTCGGCGGCTGCCCCGTCCACCAGCTCCCGCGCGTGGAGGAGACCGATGCGTTCCAGGGACGTACGCAGCGCCGCCAGCCCGGCGACGGTGCCGGCGGTGTCGCCGCCGAGCCGGGCCTCGGCCTTGACCAGGCCGAGGTGTGCCAGGGCGGTGCCCCGCGGCTCGTCCATGGCGCGGAACTCGCCCAGGGCGCTCGCGTACTGCTCGCGAGCCTGCTCGTATCGGCCCGCCCGGTACAGGACGTTGCCGCGCATCTTGTGGTTGTAGGCGAGCGCGCTGCGCAGCCGTATTTCGCGGCAGGCGTCCTCGGCCCGCGACAGCAGGGCCAGGGCGCGCTCGACGTCCCCGTCGCGGACGGACACCACGTCGGCGATGCCCCTCAGGGCCCAGGCCCAGCCGCGCCGGTCCTCGGCGCGCGACGCGGTCTCCGCCGCCTCCTCGAAGAGGGCGAGGGCCTCGTCGAAGCGGCCGGTGTTCCGGTGCATCTGCGCGATGCCCTCCAGTGCCCAGACGGTGTGCCGGGCCTCGCCGCGGCGGCGCGCCTCCGTCAGCAGCTGCTCGTGCAGGCGTGCCACGGCCTCGTAGTCGCCCTGGATGCGGCCGGTCTCGGCGAGGCCCGCCAGCGAGTAGCCCCGGGCGACGACGTCCCCGCCGCGCTCGCCCGCCTCGGACGCCAGCTTCAGCAGCCGGTACGCCAGCCGGAACGCCCCGCGCTGCCGGGCCAGCGTGCCGCCGCTCCACAGGGCCCAGGCCATCGCCCCCTCGTGGCCGGCCGTCCGCGCCGCCCGGTAACTCGCCTTCCACGCCCGGTCGGCCTCGTCGGTCCGCCCGAGCCTGCGGCACGCCTCCGCGACGGCCAGCCGGCAGCGGGCCACCTCGTGGAGGTCCCCGGACCGCTCGGCGGCGCGGACCCCCCGCAGGGCCTCGTCGAGCACCTCGGGGAGGGAGGCGTTCACCGACAGGGACCCCAGGGCCCCCTGGTACTCGGGCGCGGACGCCCGCGCCGGCCGTGTGCCGGTCCGACCCGTCATCGGGTCCTCCTTCTGTCTTCCGCCGGCTCGACGATCAAGCCGGTGCGGGGGTCAAGACGGCGTCGGAGGGCGGGGGTTCCGCATCGGGGGCAATGTCCCTCCCAGTGGGGGCGCGGGGTCCGTCCCGGGTGCTACGCGCGGCGGTGCGGCCTCCTCAATGAGATGTACGGCAGAGTCCCGGCGCGTCCGTGCGCGTGGGGCCCGCACGGACGCGCCGCGCGTCGCGCGGAAGGCGGCCGCGGGCCGGGTAGCGTGCCGCCCGTGTCCGAGCACCCGCGCGACCTCGTCGGCTACGGCGCCGTACCACCGCGTGCCGCGTGGCCCGGCGGGGCCCGCGTCGCCGTCAGCCTCGTCCTCAACTACGAGGAGGGCGGCGAGCACAGCGTTCTGGACGGCGACGCCGCCTCGGAGGCGTTCCTGCACGAGGTCGTCGGGGCGCCGCCGGTGACCGGCGGCCGCGACCTCAACGTCGAGTCGATGTTCGCGTACGGGGCGCGGGCGGGTTTCTGGCGGGTGCACCGGACGCTCGTCGCGCACCGGACGCCCCTGACCGTGCACGCCGTCGGCCAGGCACTGGAGCGCAACCCGGAGGCGGCCCGCGCGATGGCCGCGGCCGGCTGGGAGGTGGCCGGGCACGGCTGGCGCTGGATCGACTACCGCGAGGTCCCCGAGGAGGTCGAACGCGCCGACGTCGCGCGGACGGTCGCGACGATCCGACGGCTGGTGGGGCGGCGGCCGGTCGGCTGGTACACGGGTCGGACGAGCGAGGCGACGCGCCGCATCGTCGCCGGGGAGGGCGGCTTCCTCTACGACTCCGACGACTACGCGGACGACCTGCCCTTCTACGTCGAGGCGGCGGGCCGGCCCCACCTCGTGCTGCCGTACAGCCTCGACGCGAACGACTTCAAGTTCCTCCTCGTCCACGGCTTCACGACCGCGGACGACATGCTCGCGTACCTCGTGGACACCTTCGACGCCCTGCACGCGGAAGGCGCGGAACGGCCCCGCATGATGAGCGTCGGCCTGCACGGCCGGATCATCGGCCGGCCGGGCCGGATCCGCGCGCTGGACGCGTTCCTGAGGCACGTGGCCGGGCGGGGCGGGGCGTGGTGCGCCACCCGCGAGCAGATCGCCCGGCACTGGCTGGCCACGCACCCGCCGTCGTCGCTGTCCTGAGCCCGGCGCGCTCCGGAGCGGAAGCCCTGCGCCCTCCGGAGCGGACGGCCGCCCGACCCGTGCCGGGAGCCGACGCCCGCCGTGGCGTCCCGAGGACTGCGCCCGAGGGGGCGAGAAGCCCTGTGTCACGCCCATTGCCGAGCCGGGGACGCCTCGCTATGTTAATCGAAAATCACATGCGCGTGACGGGAGTCCACAGCACGCGTGCTGCTCGAACGGTAAGTCCACCAAGGCATTTCCCACCCTCCGATCCCTCAGGGAAGCAGGTAAGTCAATGGACAACCTCAGCAGGCGAAAGGCGCTGTCGCTCGGCGTGGCCCTCGGCCTCGTGAGCGCGGCGAACCCCCTCCAGGCGTGGGCCGCGACGGGCCCGGCGGCGACGGGCCCGGCCGCCACGGGCACCGGCCCCGAGTGGATCTGGGACGAGGCGGCGGACCCGCTGATGGTCTCGATGCTCGAACAGGGAGAGGTGCCGGGGATCAACGCCACCTGGGCGTCCTGGGTGAACAACGACGACCCGCTGCCCGTCGGCCTGCCGCCCGAGTTCGCCGCGTACCTGGGGCGGGTCAACAGGCTGCCCTCCTGGGCCGACCCGGCCAAGCTCGCCCGCGCCGCCGACTTCAACCGGCGGCGGGACACGTACCTCTTCATGCTGTACGGCCTCGGCAGCGGCATCATGAGCACGGTCATCCCCCGCGAGGCCAAGAGCGTCTACTGGTCCGCCGGCGGCGCGGACATGCAGGACCGCGCGGCCAAGACCTTCACCTTCGGCTACGACCTGGCGGAGCTGAACGCCTTCGAGCCGTCGGGGCAGTTCGTCGTGACGGCCAACAAGACGCGTGTGGTGCACGCCGCCGTGCGCCACCTGCTGCCGCAGTCGCCGCACTGGCGGGCGGTGGCCGACGAGACCGTACCGATCAGCGCCGCCGACATCCTCGTCACCTTCCACAGCCTGGGCACGTACGTGTACCGGAAGCTGCGGGACTGGCGCATACCCTTCCCGGCCGCCGACCAGGAGGCGTTCCTGCACTCGTGGCAGGTGGCCGTCCATCTGCTGGGCGTGCCCGTCGAGCACATCCCCCGGACCTGGGCGGAGGCGGAGCGGCAGTCGGCGCAGGTCCTCACCCCGATCCTCACACCCTCCACCGAGGGCATCGCCCTGGCCGAGGAACTGCTCGGCCTGACCGCCCAGATCGACCTGGGCGTCACCCGCGGCTTCCTCAACGAGTTCGTGCGCTACGTCCTCAGCGACCAGGTCGGCGACTGGCTGGGGCTGCGGCGCGACTACGCCGCGGCGGCGCTGGTCCGCACCGCCTGGCCGGCCTTCATCCTCTTCCGCGAGGGGCTGTCGCCGATCATGCCGAAGAGCTTCTACATGTTCGACCAGTTCGTGCGGGCCCTGGCCATGCTCTTCCTCAACAAGGGCTCCTCGGGAAAGACGACCCCCATCACGATCCCCACGGGCAACAGGGCGGCCTGAGGCCGGCCCACCCGGCTCCGTCCCCTCCGCCGCGGCCGGCCGCGGCTCTCAGAGGCCCAGCGCCGCCATGGCCAGGCCGGTCGCGGCCGCCCGTTCGGCGGGGCCGTCCTGCCACCGCAGATGGCGGCCCGCCTCCACCACGACACCGAACGCGGCGTGCGCCAGCGCCCTGGCCTGGCGCGAGTCCAGCTCCGGCCGGACCAGGCGCAGCTGCTGCTCCCAGACGCCGACGTGCCGCCGCTGGGCGAGGACCAGGGGGCCCCGCAGCCCGTCGGGAAGGCCGGGGAGCTCGGCCTCGGCGACGCTGTTGAGGTCGGTGTACTCGAAGCTGTAGGCCACGTACGTCGCCGCCAGCGCGACGAGGGCCTCCCGGGGGTCGGTCACCCCGTGGAGGCTCCGCTCCACACCCTGGGACAGCAGCTCCGCCGCCTGCAGGCACGCCGCGGCCAGGATGTCGATCTTCCCGGGGTAGTGGCGGTAGAGGGCGGACGGGGTCAGTCCCACCGCTTCCGCGATCTGTCCGTTCGTGACGCTGGTGAAGCCGTCCCGGGCGAACAGCGGGACGGAGGCCGCCAGGATCTCCTCGCGGCGGGTGCGCGGCACCGGCCGCACGGGCAGCGCGACGGCGGGCGCGTCGCCCGCCCCCGCCGCCGGGTCGGTCGCGGCCACGCGGAGCGCGGACGCCACCAGCAGCTCCTCGGCCCGCCGGGGGGCGATGGAGGTGTGGTGCATCGTGATGGACCCGATCGCGCCGAGCGCCGCCGTGGCCCGCAGCCGCCCGTCGGACAGCGGGTGCTCGCGCCGCACGGCGGCGTCCACCCGCTCCACGAGACGGTCGAACTTCACGCCGAGCCGCCGCCGGTCCTCGCGGTTGAGGTACCGCGCCTCCCACCGGTACACCCCGCCCGACGCGCGATGCGCGACGGTGATCCGGGCGGCCGCGGCCAGGACCTCGGCCAGGGGCGCCTCGGGCGCCACCTCGTCCAGCGCCTCCACCAGCCCGTCCACCATGACGTCGGCGCACTCCGCGAACAGCGCGTACTTGTTCGGGAAGTGCCGGTACAGCGCCGTCGCGGTGATGCCCACGCCGACGGCGACCTCCTCCATGGAGGCGGCGTGGTAGCCGCGCTCGCTGAACACCCGCCCGGCCGCGTCGAGGATGAGCTGCCGGCGGTTGCGCGGCCGGGTGGCCGGTACGGGGCGGGCGGACGGGGCGGCGGGAACCATGCCGATCAGTGAATCACACGCCCCCGGACGGCAGGGGATCTTCCGCCGCACCCCCGTCACCTGCCCGTCCCCGGCGGCGGACGACGGGCGCCCGGACCCGTGCGGGGCTCACACGCCCTCGCCGGCCTCCGGGGCGCGTTCGAGGAAGAAGTAGAAGAAGGGGCCCTCGGCCGGCACGCCCTTGGCGTTCATGATCCCCATCAGGGTGGTGTCGTCGACCCGCTTGAAGTGGTCGAGGACCGGCTGCCCGTCGTAGACCATGGTGGCCGTCGTCTCCCCGCGGAACTCGACGCTCCACAGGCTGGCCTCGCCCTTGCCGAGGCGGCGGTCGGAGTAGAGCGCCCCCTCGGCGTCCCGGCAGATCAGCGGCTTGGCGTCGTGCGGGGACAGGAACGTCTTGCCGTACCAGCCGGCCTTCGCCAGCGTGCCGTTCAGGGGATGGCCGGTGCGGAACTCGCCGCCCTGCCACGCCCCGAGGACGTCCTCGGGGCGGACGGTGGGCAGCGCGGCCCAGATCGCGTCGAGCACGGCCGGGGCGACCGGTCCGTCCTCCTCCCGGAGCCCCCGGAGTTCCCGGAACCGGGCGCGGGCCTCGTGCACGTCCATGAGGATGTCCTCTCGTCGGTGTCGGTGTCGGTGTCGGCGTGGGTGTGGGTGTGCGTGTGCGGCTGGGTGCGGGTTGTCGGTGCCGGCGGCGCGGGAGCGGTCCGCCGGTATCGTGAGCGCCATGAGCTCTGACACGGACCACCCGGGGGGAGCCGTCCGGGTGGAGGCGGAGGACCGCACGGCGCTGAGGATCCTCGACGCCGCCCTGGAGCAGTTCACCCTGCTGGGGCTGCGCCGCTCCTCCGTGGACGACGTGGCCAGGCGCGCCGGGGTCTCCCGCGTCACCGTGTTCCGGCGTTTCCGGAGCAAGGACCGGCTCGTCGAGGCCACGCTGCTCCGCGAACTCGCCCGGTTCCACCAGCTGCTGGACGCGACGGTGGCGCCGCTGCCGACCCTGGAGGACCGGGTCGTCGAGGGCTTCGTCGTCACCCTGCGCCACGCGCGCGTCCACCCGCTCTTCGGAGGGCTGCTGCGCCTCGAACCCGAACTGGTCCTGCCCCATCTCACCGTACGGGGCAGCTCCACGCTCGCCTCGACCGTCGAGTACCTGACCGTCCGGCTGCGCCGTGCGCGGATGGCCGAGGGCCGCCCGGAGGAGGACCCCCGCCCGCTCGCCGAACTGATGGTGCGCGTCGCCGTGTCCTTCCTGCTCGACCCGGCCGGCTGCGTCGCGATGGAGGACGAGGACCAGGCGCGGGCCTTCGCCCGCCGCTATCTGGCCCCGCTCCTGAACGCCTGACCGGGCGGGGACACCCCGGTCGGGGTTCAGCGGCGCCGGTGCAGGGAGCGGGCCAGCCGGACCGCCCGTTCGCGGGCGGCGGCCGGTGCGGTGAACGACGTCAGGGACAGGGGCGGGGTGAAGCGCTGCACCGTCATCGACTGCACGGAGCTGAAGGCCCGCAGCCCCTCCTCGCCGTGGATCCGCCCGAAGCCGGACTCCCGGGAGCCGCCGAACGGCAGCGCCGGCACCGCGGCGAAGCCCAGCACGGAGTTCACCGACACCGCCCCCGCGCGCAGCCGTGCGGCGATCTCCGCGCCGGCCCGTCCGCCCCCGCAGAACACCGCGGCCCCCAGGGCGTAGCGGGAGGCGTTGGCCCGGGCCACCGCCTCGTCCACGTCCGCCACCGGATTGATCACCACCACGGGCCCGAAGGTCTCCTCCGTCATCGCCTCCGCGTCCTCCGGCACTCCGGTCAGCACCACCGGCGAGACGAACGGCGCCCGCACCGACGCCGGCCCGCCCAGCAGCGCCCGCGCCCCCCGCCCGACCGCCCCGGACACGTGCCGCTCGACGACCGCGAGCTGCGCTGGGAGCGTCATCGGCCCGTACGGGGAGTCCGCCCCGGTCCCCGGACGCAGGGCCCCCGCCCGCTCCACGACCCGCTCGCACAGCGCCGTGTGGACCTCGCGCACGGCGTAGACGCGCTCCACCCCCGCGCAGGTCTGACCGGCGTTGGCCAGGGCACCCCACACGATCGCGTCGGCGGCGGCGTCCAGGTCGGCGTCGGCGGTGACGATCACCGCGTCCTTCCCGCCGCACTCGGCGAGGAACGGCGTCAGCGTCCGCGCGCAGACCTCCATCACCTTGCGGGCCGTCCCCGGCGAACCGGTGAAGGCCAGCTTGTCGACGCCCGACCGGGCCAGGGCGTCCCCGGTGGACGCGGGACCGGTGACGGTGGTGAGCAGCCCGGCGTGTTCGGGCACGGCGCCGTCGAAGAGCCGGGCCAGCAGGACCCCGGTGGCCGGGGTCAGTTCGGACGGTTTGAAGACCACGGCGTTGCCCGCCGCCAGGGCGTAGCCGATCGAACCCATGGGCGTGTAGAGCGGATAGTTCCAGGGGCCGATCACCCCGACCACCCCGAGCGGCCGGTGCACCAGGGAGGCCCGCTGGTGGACGGTGAAGAGGCCGGTGCCGACCTTCCGCCGGCGCAGCACGCGCCCGGCGTTGCGGGCGGCCCAGGCCAGGTGCTCCAGGGTGAGCACGACCTCCAGTGCCGCGTCCCCGGCCGGTTTGCCGGTCTCCTCGGCGATCACGGCCGCCACCGCGTCCAGTTCGGTGGCGAGCGCCTTCTTCCAGCGCAGCAGGTGGTCGCGGCGCCTGGCGGCGGGCAGCGCCGCCCACCCCGCCTGGACGGTCCTGGCCCGCTCCACGGCGCGCGAGACCTCCTCGGGCCCGGCCAGCGTGTGCTCGGCGATCGGCTCGCCGGTGGCGGGGGAGTGGACGGCGAAGACCGCGGCGGTCGCGGTGGTGTCGGTCATCAGGACTCCTGACGGAAGGCTCGCGCCGTGGAAGGCGGTACGGGGGAGGGGGAGGGGACCGGCCGCGGCGGGGTCTCGTCCGCGAGGGGTTCCGGCGCGCGGGAGTGCGCCCAGTGGGGGCCCAGGTCGTCGAGGGTCCAGCCGAAGGGGTAGGTGCGCGCCACCGGTTTGCGGGGCAGCCACTCCGGGCGGCCGGGCAGCAGCCGGATCAGCGCCGCCCGGACGCGGAACGCGCGGTGGACCGCGGCCCGCAGCACGCGCGGCTGCGGGCGGAAGCCGAGCGCCGCCAGCAGCGGCTCGTCCAGGACGGCGAGCACGATCCGGGAGGCCACGCGCCGCAGCGGGGCCGGGTACCAGGACGCCATGACCCGCAGGGTCGCCGCCGCGACCCTGCGGTTGGCGGGGTCGTACGCGAACATCTCGCGCTCGTAGGCGTCGTGGAGGCGCTCGAAGGCGGCGTACGTGTCGGGCACGCCGGAGATGCCCATCATCTCGCCCATCCGACTCCCCACCAGCGCCAGGGTCTCGGTCTCCTGCGGGGACAGGCGCCGCCAGCCGTACCGGTCGATCCACCGCTTCGGCCCCACCACCGTGGTGGCCAGGACGTAGAGGAAATCCTCGTTGGGGATGCGGTAGCGCCCGTGGATGCGGTTGAGGTGGCGGGCGGCCGCCCTGCCGTGCTCCGAGTCCATCCCCTCGCGGACCAGCTCGTAGGCGAGCAGCACCGTGTCGTCGTACCGCTTCTGGCCGGCCCGCTCGAACTCCTGGGTGCGGTCCAGGAGCCGGGAGACGCGCGGGACGCCGTAGTCGCGGAGGAAGGCGATCGACGTCCCGTGGAGGTAGTCGCGGGGAAACTCGTACTGGGTGATCCACCGGAAGATCAGCTCGTGGTCCTGCCGCGGGTCCATGTGCCGGATGCGGCGGAGCCGGCTGTAGCGGCCCATGGGGGTTCCCTCCTGTCGGCACCGCCGCCGCCGGCGTGCGGTGCGAGTGAACGTGGGAAGGGGCGTGTACGGGGGCGACATCGGAGCACGGGGCCGTCACACGGTGCCGCGGGTCGTGGGCGGCGGTGACCCCGGACGTGCGGGCCGTGCGGGTGCCGGGGGACCCCCGGAGAGTCGATGAGACTGAAACTATTGACCCGTATCACGAGGCGTCAAGACTCCGGACCCACCGGCGGGCAGAGGCGTCGGTTCACTGGTGCCATCTCGGCAAGTCGCCCTGCCTGTAAATGACTTGATGAAGCATCAGATCAGTCGGGTGTGAACGTCCGCGACATCCGCTCGATCACCTCCCGTGCCTCGCGCACGATCCGTTCCACCAGCAGGCCCGCCGGGGCGATGTCGCGCACCAGCCCCTGGGACAGGCCGACGGACCAGATCCCGGCGTCGAGGTCGCCGTCCTCGAAGACCCGTCGACCGCGCGCCCCCGCCACCAGGGCCTGGACGTCCGCGAACACCCCGCCGTCCGCCAGGACGCGGACGACCTCCTCGCTGACCGCGTTGCGCGCCACCCTGGCCGTGTTGCGCAACTCGCGGAAGATGAGCCGGGTGTCGAGCTCGGACGCCTCGACGATCCTGCGCTTGACGGACTCCGCCACCGGCGCCTCGTCGGAACAGAGGAATCGGGTGCCCATGTTGACCCCGTCCGCGCCGAGGGCCAGCGCCGCCGCCAGTCCCCGCCCGTCGGTGAACCCGCCCGAGGCGATGAAGGGGACGGTCAGCGCGTCGGCGGCGGCCGGAATCAGCACCAGGCCCGGCACGTCGTCCTCGCCCGGATGGCCGGCGCACTCGAATCCGTCGATCGACACGGCGGCCACCCCGAGCCGCTCGGCCTTCACGGCGTGCCGGACGCTCGTGCACTTGTGGACGACCCGCACCCCGTGGCTCGCGAAGTACTCCATGTGCGGTTCCGGGCTGGAGCCCGCCGTCTCGACGATCGTCACCCCGGAGTCGACGATCGCCCGCCGGTACTCGTCGTAGGGCGGCGGCGCGATCGTCGGCAGGATCGTGAGATTCACGCCGAACGGTCTGTCGGTGAGCGCGCGGGTCCGCTCGATCTCCCGAGCCAGCGCCGCGGGGGTCGGCTGGGTGAGCGCCGTGACGATGCCGAGCCCGCCCGCCTCCGAGACGGCGGCGGCCAGTCCGGCACGCCCCGCCCACATCATCCCGCCCTGGACGACAGGGTGCTCGATCCCCAGCAGCTCCGTGAACCGGGTGCGCAGACGCGGCGCGGCGGCGACGGCCTCAGACATAGGTCTCGCCCCGCTCGGCACGCTCCACCAGCGACGCGGGCGGCAGGAACCGGTCGCCGTAGGCCGCGGCCAGCTCGCGCGCCCGGGCGACGAAGCCGGGCAGGCCGCCCTCGTACTGGTTGACGTACTGCAGGACGCCACCGGTCCAGGCCGGGAAGCCGATGCCCTGGATCGAGCCGACGTTCGCGTCGGCCACGCTGGTCAGCACGCCCGTGTCGAGACAGTCGATGGAGTCCAGGGCCTCCGCGAACAGCATGCGCTCCTGGAGGTCCCGCAGCGGCAGGACCAGCCGCCCCGACCCGAACCGCTCGCGGACGCCCGGCCAGATGCCGGTACGCCTGCCGGTGGCGTCGTAGTCGTACCAGCCGGCGTGCTCGCGTCGTCCGACGCGGCCCTGCTCCAGCATCCAGTCGATGACGTCCTCCGAGGGGTGCGCCACCCACTCCTTCCCCTCGGCCTCCTCGGCCGCCCGGGTCTCCACGCGGATCTTCCGCGTCAGGGAGAGCGTGAGCTCGTCCAGCAGCTGGAGCGCGCCCGCCGGGTAGCCGGCCTGGAGCGCGGCCTGCTCGACGCTGGCCGGTTCGACGCCCTCGCCGACGGCGGCGACGGCCTCGGCGATGAAGCGGCCGATCACCCGGGAGGTGAAGAAGCCCCGGGAGTCGTTGACGACGATGGGGGTCTTGCCGATCCGCAGGACGAAGTCGAAGACCTTGGCCAGCGTCTCGTCGGAGGTGTGCTCGCCCCGGACGATCTCGACCAGGGACATCTTGTCGACCGGGCTGAAGAAGTGGATGCCGATGAAGTCGCGCTCGCGCGCCACGCCCTTGGCCAGCAGACCGATGGGCAGGGTGGAGGTGTTGGACCCGAGGACGGCGTCGTCCTCCACGACGTCCTGGATCTCCTGGAAGACCCGCTGCTTCACCGGCACCGACTCGAAGACGGCTTCGACGACGAGATCCACCCCGGCGAAGTCGGCCGCCTCCGCCGTCGTACGGATCCGGCCCAGCAGCTCCTCGGAGCGCTCACGGGTGGTCCGGCCGGACGCCAGGGCCTTGGCCTCCAGGGCCCTGGAGTAGTCCTTGCCCCGCTCCGCGGCCTCGGGCGTCACGTCCCTGAGGACGACGTCGATGCCGGCCCTGGCGCTCACGTAGGCGATGCCCGCGCCCATCATGCCCGCGCCGACGACCCCGACCTTCCGCGCGGTGAAGCGCTCGTACCCGTCGGGGCGGCTCGCACCGGAGTTGATCTGCTGAAGATCGAAGAAGAACGCCTTGATCATGTTCTTGGTGACCTGCCCGCCGAGCAGATGGACCAGATAGCGGGTCTCCACCAGCGAAGCGGTGTCGAAGTCGACGTGGGCGCCCTCGACGGCGGCGGCCAGCGCGGCACGCGGCGCCGGCACGGGCGCCCCCCGGGTCCGCTTGCGCAGCAGCGCCGACAGCGCGGGCAGCGCTCCGGCGACCTCCGGGCTCCCCACCTCGCCGCCCGGAAGCCGGAAACCCTTCGCGTCCCACGGCTGCGACGCGTCCGGATGCGCGGCGATCCAGGCCCGCGCCCGGGCCTCGGCCTCCTCGGTGTCCGGAGCCAACTCGTCGACGAGACCGACGGCCAGCGCCTCCCCGGGGTCGAACTTCCGCGCGGACAGGATGATGTCGGACAGGGCCTTGCGCAGGCCGAACATGCGCACCGTACGGGTGATGCCGCCGCCGCCGGGCAGCAGCCCGAGGCTGACCTCGGGCAGGCCGAAGCGGCTGCCCGGCAGGTCGACGGCTATCCGGTGGTGGGCACAGAGGGCGACCTCCAGGCCGCCGCCCAGGGCCGTGCCGTTCAACACCGCGACGACCGGCCGGCCGAGCCGCTCCAGCCGGCGCATCCAGCCCTTCATGCGGTCGATGTAGGCGGTCTCCTCGGCGGCCCTGTCGGCGCTGCCCGCGCGGAGCCGGTTCAGGTCGCCGCCGGCGAAGAAGGTCTTCTTCGCGGAGACGAGCAGGACGCCGGTGACGTCGTGGCGCTCGGCCTCCAGCCTCGGGACGCACTCCTCCAGACCGGCCATGAAGGCGTCGTTCATGGTGTTGACCGAGGAGACGGGGTCGTCCAGGAGGAGGGTGACGACGCCGTCGGCGTCGCGCAGGTAGGTGATGGCGGTCGCGGTGGCCGTGGCGGATGTGGATGCGGTGGTGGCGGATGCGGTGGTGGCGGTCATGTCGGTGGTCCCCTTCTTCGCGCGGGCTCAGATGCGTTCGATGACGGTGGCGATGCCCATGCCGGCGCCGACGCAGAGCGTCGCGAGACCGCGGCGGCCGCCGGTCCGCTCCAGCTCGTCGAGGACGGTGCCGAGGATCATGGCTCCGGTGGCGCCCAGCGGATGGCCCATCGCGATGGCCCCACCGTTGACGTTGACCCGCTCGTCGGGGACCTTCAGGTCGCGCTGCCACTTCATGACGACCGCCGCGAACGCCTCGTTCAGTTCGAACAGGTCGATGTCGTCGGCCTCCAGGCCCGCCGCCGCCAGGGCCTTCCTGGTGGCGGGCGTCGGGCCGGTGAGCATGATCGTGGGCTCGGCTCCGGTGACGGCCGTCGCCACGATCCGGGCGCGCGGGACGAGTCCGAGGCGCTCGCCGACCTCCCGGCTGCCGATCAGGGTCAGCGCCGCGCCGTCGACGATGCCGGAGCTGTTGCCCGCGTGGTGGACGTGCTCGATCCGCTCCAGGTGGTGGTACTTCTGCAGCGCGACCGCGTCGAAACCGGCCGCCGCGCCGACACCGGCGAAGGCGGCGGGCAGGGCGGCGAGGCTCTCCGCCGTGGTGCCGGGCCGGCGGTGCTCGTCGTGGTCGAGCAGCAGGACCCCGTTCATGTCGCGGACGGGTACGACCGACCGGTCGAAGCGCCGCTCGCGCCAGGCGGTCTCGGCCCGTTCCTGCGAGCGGGCCGCGTAGGCGTCGACGTCCTCGCGGGTGAAGCCCTCCAGCGTCGCGATCAGGTCCGCGCCGATGCCCTGGGGCACGAAGTACGCGTCGTAGGCGGTGGTGGGATCCTGCGCGTAGGCGCCGCCGTCCGAACCGATGGGGACCCGCGACATCGACTCGACGCCGCCCGCAAGGACCAGGCTCTCGTACCCGGAGGCCACCTTCTGGGCGGCGAGGTTGACCGCCTCGAGGCCGGAGGCGCAGAAGCGGTTCACCTGGACGCCGGCCACCGTGTGCGGCAGCCCCGCCACCAGCGCGGCGGTACGGGCGATGTCGCCGCCCTGCTCACCGACCGGCGACACCACGCCGAGCACGAGGTCGTCGATCACCTCGGGGTCGAGCGAGGGCAGGCGCTCCTGGATCGCGTGGATCAGCCCCACGACCAGATCGACCGGCTTCGTGCCGTGCAGCGCGCCGCCGCGGTTCCTGCCGCGCGGCGTCCGCACGGCGTCGTAGATGTAGGCGTCGGGCATGACGCTCCCCTTCCTGGGGCGGGAACGGTCCGGACGGGTGCCGGACACCGGGTGTGACCGGCCGGGACCGGAAGCTGGGTGTGTGTCCGGACGGGACCCGGACACCGGGGGGCTCGACGGGGCAGGGGCGCCCCGGAGCGCAGAGACAGGGCCTTAGAGGCCCAGGTCGCGGCCGACGATCTCTTTCATGATCTCGGTGGTGCCGCCGTAGATCGTGGTGATGCGCGAGTCGAGGTAGTCGTGCGCGATGCGGTACTCCAGCATGTAGCCGTAGGCGCCATGGAGCTGGAGGCAGCGCCCGACGATGTTCACGTACTGCTCGGTGGCCCAGAACTTCGCGGCGGCCGCGTCCACGGCCGTCAGCTCGCCCCGGGAGTGCCGGGCGAGCAGGTCGTCCAGGTAGGAGCGCCCCACCCGGGCGGTGGTGACCATCTCCGCGAGCTCGAAGCGGGTGTTCTGGAAGGAGCCGATCGGCCGGCCGAACGCCTGCCGCTCCTTCACGTACGCCAGGGTCCGTTCGAGCACCCCCTCGACGGACGCCACCGCGTTGGCGGCGATCGAGATCCGCTCCTGGGCGAGGTTGCGCATCAGCGCGGCGAAGCCCGAGCCCTCCTCGCCGAGCAGATTGGCCGCCGGCACCCGCACGTCCTGGAAGAACAGCTCGCTGGTGTCCTGGGCGTGCAGACCGACCTTCTCCAGATTGCGCCCCCGGGTGAAGCCGGGCCGGTCCGCCTCCACGACCAGCAGACTGATCCCGCCGTGCCGGTCGGGGCCGGTGCGCACGGCCGTGACCACGAGATCGGCGTTCTGGCCGTTGGAGATGAAGACCTTGCTGCCGTTGAGCACGTACGCGTCGCCGTCGCGGACGGCGGTGGTGGCGATGCCGGCCAGATCGCTGCCGGTGCCGGGCTCGGTCATCGCCACAGCGACGATCAGCTCACCGGCGGCGATGCCGGGCAGCCACCGGGCCTTCTGCTCCTCGTCGGTCAGGTCGGTGAAGTAGGGCACCACGATGTCGTTGGAGAGCGCCACCCCGGCCAGTGCGTCGGAGGCGGCGTGACGGGAGAACTCCTCGCCGATCACGGAGTTGAAGCGGTAGTCGGTCACCCCGCCGCCGCCGTACTCCTCGGGGATGTTGAAGCCGAGGATGCCCGCGCGGGCGGCCTCCTCGAAGAGGGCGCGGTCGACCCGCCCCTCGGAGCGCCACCGCTCGGCGTGCGGGGCGGCGTGCTTGTCGGCGAAGGCGCGGGCCGTCTCCCGCAGCAGTTCGTGCTCGTCCTCGTACAGCGCGCGGCGGGCGGAGATCACATCGGTCATGGGGACCCCTGTCTCGGATCGGGTGGTGGGGCGGGCGCGGAGCCTGGCTCCGGGGTGCGTCCGGGCGAGGGACGAGGAGAGGGAGGGCGGGGGCGAGGGAAGAGGGGGCGGAGGGCGGGGGCGTGGGTGCCGGACGAGGAGCGGGCTGGCGTCGTGGGTGCGGGGCGGTCAGGCCCCGGGCAGAAGCACCGCCTTCAGCGTCAGCCCCGCCCGCTGGTCCGCCACCGCGCGCTCGATGGCGTCGAGGGGGTAGGTGGTCACCAGCCGGTCGAGCGGCAGCACGCCGTCTCGGTGGCGCCGGATCAGCTCGGGTATGAGCCGGGCCGGCTCCGCGTCCCCCTCGACACAGCCGGACAACCGCAGCCCCCGCATCGTCAGGGACCGGACGTCGACCGGGATTTCGGCGGGGCCGAGCCCGACGAGCGTGAGCGCGCCGCGCGGCCCGAGCAGGGCGAGCGCGCGGGCGATCGCCTCCGGTCGCCCGGTGGTGTCGAGGGCGTGGGTCACCGGGGGGATCGGCTCGTCCAGCGAGGCGACGGCCGTGGCACCGTACGCGGTGAGCAACGCGCCGCGGGCTTCGACCGGATCCGCCACGACCACCTCGACGCCTTCGGACAGCGCCACGAGTGCCGCGGCGGCCCCCACGCCGCCGGCGCCGACGACCAACAGCCGCTCGCGGGGCCGGGGCCGCAGCACGTTGAGCACGGCGCCCGCGCCGGTCAGGAAGCCGCAGCCCAGGGGAGCGGCGACCTCCGGCGCCAGGTCTCCCACGGGGACGCAGGACCGGGCACGGGTCAACACGGCCGTGGCGAAGGACGACTGGCCGAAGAAGGAGCCGAACACGGGCTCGCCCCCGACGCGCAGGGTCGGTGAACCGTCCCGCCGGCCTCCGGAACCGTTGAGCGCGGCCGAGCAGGCGCAGTACCCCGGGAATCCGGACCGGCACGGGACGCACTCTCCGCAGGAGGCGAAGGAGATCACCACCCGGTCCCCGACGGCGAGCCCCTCCGCGCGAGGACCCAGGCGCTCCACGGTGCCGCACCCTTCGTGCCCCAGCACGCCCGGCCGGCTCCCGAGCCGCTTCCGGGCGAGGAGGTCCGTGTGGCACACCCCGACGGCCTCGATACGGACGACGACCTCGTCGTCGCGCGGCTCGTCCAGTTCGGCCTCGACGAGTTCGCCGAGCGCGGAGCCTCGGGAGAGCAGGACGGAGATCGCCGTGCCGGCCCCGGACCGGGGCGCGGGCCCGTCCGCGAACCCCGTACCCGTCGCGCCGCTCACCGCACCCGCGAGCGGCGGAGCGGGGACGGCCGCCCGTCGGTCCGGCGGACGAGGCCGTACGGCGCGGGGGCGCCCACCACCGGCGGCGGCGGGGGGTCTTCGGTCTGTTCCTTCTCCGTGCGCATGGGGCTCCTCAAGGTGCCGACGGACGCGGGGCGGACGGCATGGCCGTGACGGGCTGGGCGCGTCCGCGGAGACTCCGCCGGGGACGCGGACCGCGCCGGCGCGCCGGGCGGAAACAGTGGTCCCGCCGACGATCGAACGCATCGAGATGTTAATCAGAAATCACATCGGTGGACAAGCGTGACGACGAGGTGGACTTGCTCTCTTGGGCCGCTCCACAAGGCGATTGGCGCGCCGGCGAGGGTCCGTAGGTGACGAAGGAATCTCGTGTGGAGGAGGGAAAACTCCCGTTCGCCACGCGTGCTCCCCGGCGGAGGCGACCCGGGTCTCGCACACCCGCGCGAGGCCGCTTGCGCGGCCCGCCGGGCGAACCGTCCCCGCACGGCGGAGCCTTCGCGGCGGAGGTCGGTGCGGTCAGGTCGCCCCGATGTGATTTCCGGTTAACAAAAACCTTCCTGGGCCGCTCCCCGTCATGCATAGTGGCCGCAGGATCCACCTCTGTCCGCTTGGAATCCGAGGAGTGGCATGTCCCCCGGTACGGCTCCCGCATGGTCCTTCCGGCACCACTGGATGGCCCAGGCGGCCACACACGCGATGATGCGTCCCGACAAGCCCGCACTCCGGTACGCGGGGGCCACCACGACCTGGGCCCAACTGTCGGAGCGCTCCCTCCGGCTCGCCGCCGCGCTCGCCGACCGTGGCGTACGGGCCGGTGACCGGGTCGCCATGCTCACCCTCAACCACCCCTGGTTCGTGGAGAGCGTCTTCGCGGCCAACAGCCTGGGCGCGATGGCCGTCCCGCTCAGCTTCCGGCTCGCGCCCCCGGAGCTCGGCTACATCCTCGACGACTGCGCCCCCGCCGCCGTCGTGGTCGACGCGCGGCTCCTCCCGCTGTTCCGGGCCGCCCCGGCCGCCGCCTCCGTCGCCACGGTGATCGTCATCGGCGAACCGGACGCGCCCGGGGGAGTGCCGGGGGAGGGGAGCGGGTACGAGGAGCTGCTGGCCGCGTACGAGCCGATGGAACTCCCGGACGTCAGCGAGGAGTCCACCGCCCTCATCATGTACACCTCGGGCACCACCGGCCGCCCCAAGGGCGTGATGCTCTCCCACCGCAACATGCAGGTGCAGGCCATCACGTGCGTGCGGGCGATGGACATGTCCGACGACTCCGACGTCAGCTTCCTCACGGCCCCGTTCTTCCACATCGCCGGCCTGGGCTCGATCGTCGCCGCCTTCCTCCTCGGCGGCACGGTGGTGATCCACCCGCTCGGCGCCTTCGACCCGGAGGCCGTCCTCGACGCGTACGAACGCGAGGGCGCCACCATCGTCTTCAACGTGCCCCAGCAGTGGGATCTGATCTGCGCCCAGCCGGACATCGACAAGCGGGACCTCAGACTGCGCGTCATCAGCTGGGGAGCGGCCCCCGCCACCGACACGACCCTGAGGGCCATGGGGCGGAGCTTCCCCGCCGCGCTCAACGTCGCGGTCTTCGGCCAGACGGAGACCTCCCCCATCACCTGCGTCCTGCGCGGTGAGGACTCCCTGCGCAAGCTGGGCTCGGTCGGCCGGCCGATTCCGAACGTCCAGTACCGCATCGTCGACGACTCCCTGCGCGACGTGCCGAACGGCGAGGTCGGCGAGATCGTCTACCGCGGCCCGACGGTCACCCAGGGCTACTGGAACAAGCCCGAGGAGACCGCGGACGCCTTCCACGGCGGCTGGTTCCACTCCGGGGACCTGGTCCGGCAGGACGCGGAGGGGTTCATCTGGGTGGTCGACCGCAAGAAGGACATGATCATCAGCGGTGGGGAGAACATCTACTGCGCCGAGCTGGAGAACGTCATCGCCGAGCATCCCTCGGTCCGCGAGGTCGCGGTGGTCGGAAGGTCCGACGAGCGGTGGGGCCAGATCCCCGTCGCGTTCGCCGCGGTCGCCCCGGGGGCGGACCTGTCGCTCCCCGCGCTGCTCGGCTTCCTCGACGGGAAGCTCGCCTCCTTCAAGATGCCCAAGGACCTCGTGACGCTCCCCCAGCTCCCGCGCAACGCGGGCGGAAAGGTGACCAAGGGAGCCCTGCGCGCCCTCGCCGAAGGTCCCCGGCCGGACGGGACCGCCTGACGGCGTCCCCCCGGCCCCGGGGCGCCGCCGCCCCGACGGGCCACCGGCCCAGGGGGATCGTGGGCCCGTGTGCGTGCCGGCCCGGGGGAGACCGTGGGCCCGTGTGCGTGCGTGAGGACACGGGCGCCCCGGTCACTCGCCGGGCGAGGACGGGAGCCAGGAGCCGTGGAGGCCGAGGGGGACCCGGACGGGAACACGCGCGCGGGCCACGGGGCCGGAGGCGGGGTCCTCGCCCGGGAGGACCAGGAGCCAGCTCGTGCCGTCGGTGCGGTCGGTGGCGAAGGTCAGCCAGTGGCCGTGCTTGTCGGAGTCGTCGCCCGGGGCGGGCGCGTACACCGGCTCACCCACCGACAGGTCGCCGGCCGGCCACAGGAGGGAGGTCCCCCGTGCCGTGTCGTACCAGCGCAGCGCGTCGTACTCGCCGGCCAGCAGGTCCGCGCGCCCGGTCTCGGCGGCGACGGCCAGGTACCGGTGCCGGCGGCCGATCAGCCGGTCGTCGACGCGCGGGAGTTCGACGCGCGAGTCGTCCAGTTCCGTACGGGTGACGGTGCCGGCGACGGCATCGATGCGGGCGCGGACGAGCGCGCACCGCGGTGGCCCTTCGCCCTCGTGCCCGGGGGCGATGGTCAGACGGCTCCACTGGACGTAGTCGAGGACGACGCTCCCGTCTCCGGCGGGGTCGTCGTAGGCGTTGACGGTGTGCCAGAGCCAGAACGCGTCGTCGGTCGCCCACACGACGGGACCGCCGTCTCGGGGGATGAGTGCCACCCGCGTGCCGCGCTCGGGGCGCCACGCCAGGAACGAACCGCCGGCCATCGCCGCTTCGAGGTCGAAGAAGACGGGGGCCAGCGTCAGGACGACGTAGCGCTCGGTGAGCGCCATGTCGTGGATCATCATGGGTTCGTCCACGCTCTCGACCGGCGTGGGCTTGCGGGTGACCGCGCCGTGCCGGTCGATGACCGACCAGGTGAGGTACGGCGGCTCCAGGGCGTAGCAGAACACCACCATCTCGCCGGTCAGCGGGTCGATCTTCGGATGAGCGGTGATGCCGGCGGGAAGGGCGCCGTCGAAGGTCTCGCGGCCGACGGTGCCGAGCGCGTCGTCCACGCGGTAGGGGCACGCCGACTCGGCGAGGGCCAGGAGCCGTCCCGCGTGGCCGACGACATGGATGTCGGGCATGTCCTTGAAGTCGTCGGCGAGCTCGGGACCGACCTGGTCGGCGCCGGGGAGGATGAAGGACTCGACCCCGCCCCACAGGGCGTGGCCGACCCGTTCCTCGGCCTTCATGGCTGCCGTGCGCACGAAGCGGTTGCGGTAGCGCGCCCGCCCTTCGGAGAGCCACACGCCGTGCAGCATCCCGTCCCCGTCGATGGGGTACAGGTAGGAGCCGATCGGGGTGAAGCGGGGGTTGGGGCCGTTGCGCACGTAGAGCCCGTCGAGACCGGCGGGTATCTCACCCGTCACGTCCAGGTCGACGGCGTCGACCTCCTCCGTCACCGGCGCGAACGAGCCGAGGAGGTGGGGGACGCGCTGGGGGTCGAACCGGGGCGGCGTCGAGGTGTTCAAGGGTCCTCCCGGAGAGCGGGTGGACGTCGGGGCGGGACGGGGGGCGTACGTGGACGCGCGCCGCGCGCGATGCTTCGGGCGCCGGGCCCCGGCCTCCACGGGGGCATGGTCTCAGCCTAGCGCCGCCTGCCGGTTCCGCGACGCGGGCGGGGTGGCGCCCGCCCGGGGGGCCGGTCGCCCCTGCGCCGCCGTCCGTCAGCTGCCGGGCCGGGCGGCCCGGTGCGTGCGGAGCGCCCAGACGACCAGGGGCACCTGGAGGGGGAGGCGGGCCAGCGCCGCCGCCTGGAGCGGGGCGGGGCGGTGGCGCCAGTCGTACGCCATCTTGACGTTGGCGGGGAAGACGGCGGTGAACAGCCCCGCAGCGGCCAGGGCTCCCGCGCTCCGGGTCCGCGGGTGGGCGATCGCGGCGCCGACGGCGATCTCCGCCACCCCGCTGAGCCGGGTCCAGGTCCGGGGCGTGCCGGGCAGGCTGCGCGGGACGGTCGCGTCGAAGGGCCGCGGAACCGCGAAGTGGGCGACACCGGCACCGATCAGGAGACCGCTGAGCAGGCGGGCGGAGGGAGTGGGAACGGGCATGGCGCGCCTCCGGAGGCGGGGGTGGGGCGGCGTACTGGCCTCGCATGTTACCTGAGGTAAGGGCAGGTCGGTGGGGTGGTGGGGGTGGCGCGTCTCACAGGTGCCGGTGGGCCCGATGCGCCCCGGATCGGGGGGTGCGGCACATTCGAGGGGGTGGGGTCGGCGGTGGTCGCGCCCGGTCCGGGTCCCGTCGGGCAGGGGGCAATCTCCCGGAGGGCGGCTATTCTTCCGCGCATGTTAAACGTGGACATGTCAATCAGGCGGAGGCTCGGTGCGGGACGCGGGGGGAGCACGCGGCGCCCCGCCGTCCTTCTGCTGCTCCTGCTGAGCCTCCTGGCGGCCCCGTCCGTGGCGAGCGCCGCCCCGCCGCCCGTACCCGCCCGCGCCGCGACGGCCGCGAGCCCGGCAGCGGCCACCGGCGCCGTGGCGCAGGCCCGGGCGCGGTGGGGCGACAAGCGACTCGACGAGGTCTCCTTCCTCGCCACCCACAACGCCTTCACCAACTACGAGGACGCGCGCTGGACCTCGGTCGCCCAGTCCGAGTCGATCCGCCACCAGCTCGACAACGGGGTGCGCGGCCTGAGCCTGGACACCCACTGGTACGAGAAGAGCCGGTGGCTGTGCGTCATCAGCTTCGGCAGCGACTGCTACCCGAGCGACGTCTACCTCTGCCACGGCGAGTGCAAGACCTTCGCCGGGGTCACGTACGCACTGCCCCGGCAGTCCTTCCACGGCAGCATGCAGACCGTCGTCGACTTCCTCGCCGCGAACCCCACCGAGGTCGTGAGCATCTTCCTGGAGGACTACGTCAGCCCCCAGCAGCTGGGGAACTCGCTCGGCCGGGTACGCGGCCTCGACCAGATCCTGTTCCGGCCGGACGCGTGGAACGTGCGCGGGCAGGGCTGGCCGCGGATGACCGACCTCGTCGCCTCCGGGAAGCGCCTGCTGATCTTCAGCGACGAGGGCGACCGCGAGCACCTCGGCGTCATGCACGACAAGGCATGGACCGTCAGCAACTACTGGAGCCTCGGCGACCTCGGCGACGACGTCTCCTGCGTCACCCGCTGGGCCGACGTGCCGCTCGACCGCCAGGAGCCCGGCTTCCGCAGGCTCTTCATGATGAGCCACCACCGCAACGTGCCCACGGTCATCAACGCCGCCCTCGACAACGGCTCCAAGCTGCGCGACCGGATCGACCAGCGGTGCCGCCCGGCGGCCGGCGGCCGCGATCCGAACTTCGTCGCCGTCGACTTCCACCGCCTCTCCGACAGCAGCGGACACCACCCCGCATCGATCGTCTCCGAGCTGAACGCCCGGAACTGACCGACCGGCCCCGGGCCGCCGGGGCGACCCTTCGGCCCGCCACCGCCACCGCCACCGTCACTGCCGCCCCGCCGCCGCCCGCCCGGCTGTTCTCACACCGCCGGGTGGCTGATCAGCCGGTCGTCCTCGGTCACCGCCAGCAGGCGCCCCGCGTACGCCGCCAGGGCCCGGACCGGCGGGAACGGCACCGCGGAAGCGGCGGGCGCGAAGGGCTCTCCGGAGAGGACGGGCGCGCGGGCGACGAGGCCGTCCGGCGTCACCGCGTGGAGCCGGGCCCCGAGGACGGTCAGCGCCGATGCCTTGCCCGCCGGACCCAGCCGTCGCCACGGCGCGTCGAAGTCGCCGGCCGGGCGCGCGTGGAGGGCGTCGTCGTGCGGGGTCACCGCGAACAGGCTGTTGTCGCACATCGCCAGCGCCGTCGTCCCCGCCGGAACCCGCCCCGCCGGGAGCCACGGGGCGGGGCCCGGCACCGGTGCCCGGTACACCAGCCGGTCGTCCCCGGTGACCGCCAGCAGGGCCAGCGGCATCGGGTGGGACGCCTCGCGCGGCGCGGTAAGACAGCGCAGCTCGGGCGACGGGGAACCGTCGGCGGGCGGCGGGCACGGAGCCCAGGGGAGGTTCTGCTCGGACGGCTCGCGGTGGAGCAGCGTCCGGCCGTCCCCGGCCACGGCGAAGAGCAGCCCCTCGCACGCGGCGAGCGCCCGCAGCCGGGGAGCCGTGCCGACGGTGTGCCAGCGCGGGGCCGGGACGGCGCCCGAGAGCCGGTCGAGGACGTTGCGCGTGACCCGGTCGACCGCCGGATCGTGCAGCGCGCGGCCCCAGTTGATGGTGGCGGCGTTGAAGACGGTGCCCGCCCCGGCGCGGAAGACGCCCATGGTCGCCCAGCCGCCCTGCCCGTACGTCCGCCAGTGCCGCAGGTCGGCGGTGGCGAGCACGGCGAACGACCGGGGAGTCCCGTCGCGGCCGGTGGCCCGCGGCACCCCGGCCGACCAGTCCAGCTCCGCCGCGTCCGTCTCGTACCCCAGCGCCCCGCGCGCGAAGGCGTCCCCGTCGCGCAGCCCGGTGCCCTCGAAGACCCAGTGGCCGGCGAAGCGGACCGTGTACGCCTCCCGGCCGATCAGCGCCATGCCGTCGCCCCACGCCCCCGCGCCCCGCCGGAAGCTGACGCCCGTCATCGTGTTCTCCGGCCGGTCGACCGGGGAGCTGGACCACTCGACGGTCGTCCGCGCCGGATCCACGGCGGCGACCGGGTCGGCGGCGGCGTCGCGGTGACAGACCATCGTGCGGCCCCCGTCCTCCAGCCGGATCTGCCACCAGGCGGTGTTGCCGGCGAAGACGGCGAGGTTCCCGCCGCGCCGCACGAACCCCTCGACGGAGTCGCGCATCTCCGCCGTCCAGTACTCGTCGTGCCCGTTCACCACCAGGAGCCGGTACGGCGCGAGGAGACCGGCCCCGTCGTGCAGGTCGAAGCCGGAGCAGTACTCGACGGGGCGCCCGGTCCGGTGCAGCCAGCGCAGCAGCGGCTCCTCCCACCGCTCCGGCGGCGGCCCGCCGCCCGGCGCGGCGAGCGGCACCCGGGCCGCCCGGGTGGGCTGCTCCGCGTAGTAGATGCTCCGACCCGGCTCGCCCGCCCGGTGGTAGGCCCGCCACGTCGGGAAGGGGACCGAGACCAGCACGGGGGACGAGGCACCCGGCCGCGCGGCCCGTACGACGAACCACACCTCGTGCTCGGCGTCCCGCTCCGGCGCGGGCGTCTCGGGACGGGCGTCGTGGAAGGACGCGCGGTACAGCGAACTCGGCCACGCCTCCGGCACGTCGAGGGTCCAGCCCGGCCCCGTGACAACGGCCTCCGCCACGACCCGCTCGGCCACCACGTCCGTGACGACCACCCGGCCCCGGAACCGGCCCCCGTCACCCGCCGCCACGTGGAACCGCATCCGCCCGCCCTGCACGCAGGACGTCGTGCCGGCGTGGGCGAGCGGCCGGGGCACCCGCCCGCCGCTCACCGGCGGGCCTCCGGTCCCGCGAGGAGCCCGGCCAGCAGGGAGAGCCGCGGCGGGCTGCCGGCCGCGGACGCGACCACGACCTCCTCGATGCCCCGCAGATGGGCGTGGATCGCCTCCGGCGGCAGATAGGCCGTGTCGGCGGTGAGGGTGACGGTCAGCGCGGTCGCGTCGCCGGTCAGATGGAGGCAGTAGCGGCAGGCCACCCGCTCCTGCGTCGCCGGGAAGTCGAGGACGGTACGCCGACCCAGCTCCGCCAGCTCCGCGGCCGTCGGCGCAGGGCCCGTGGCCGCGGCCCGGTCCACCAGGCGCATGTCGTTGAAGCAGCAGTACGGGTGCACCTCGGCGCCCCGGTCACGGGCCGCCCGCTCCAGCAGCGCGTCCCAGCCGACCGGATCGTAGGCGCCGGCCCGGTACCCGGCCAGCGCGGCCGGCCACGCCCCGGCCAGCAGATCCGTGAAGACCGCCTCCCCGTCAGGATCGTCCGGCAGCTCCAGGACGAACAGCGCGTCCTGCGACAGCGTGCTGACCAGCGTCCGCCGCCGCTCCGCCGCCCGGTTGCCCCCGATCGGCATCACCGCGGCGGCCCGGTGCCCCTGACCGGCCGCGACCAGCGCGGCGGCAGCGGTCAGCAGCACCGTGGACCCGCTCACCCCGTGGGCGACCGCCACCGCGTCCACGGCACGCGGCAGCGCTGCCGAGACGAGCCGGCCCGTCCAGAAACGCGGCCGGAGCGGCTCCGCCACCCGCTCCCCGAACATCGTCGGCGGCACCTGCGCCAGCCCGCGCTCCCAGTGCGCCAGCGCCGCCTCGCTCGCCCTGCGCCCGGCCGGACCGTGCTGGTGCCGGGCGAGGTCCAGCGGCGTCTCCGGACAGACCGGACCCGCCGCCCCGCGCCGCACCAGCAGCCGGAGGTCCCGTACGAGGACCTCCGCGGCGTGCCCGTCGGCGGCCAGGTGGCACAGCGCGAGCACCGCGTGCGTGATCCGCCCGCCGCTGCGCACCGCGCCCAGCCGCACCGGCCACTCCTCCGCGTAGGTGAAGCGGCGCCCGGACAGCTCCGCCAGCAGCGCCGCCGCCGTCTCCCCGGCCCGGTCCGGGACGGGTTCGTCCCGCACGACGAGCGGGACCCGCCCCTCCCCGTGGAGCCGCTGCGCCGGCTCGCCGTCCTCGACCGCCACCCGGGTGCGCAGTGCCTCGTGCCGCGCCATCAGGGCGGCGAGCGCCTTGCGGAGACGGAAGGTGTCCACCGGGGCGCCCCGGTCGGCCAGGGGCAGGACCCTGCCGAGGTTGAAGTAGTGGTCGTTGGGGGCGGTCCGGCCGATCGCGTGCCAGATGGCCCGCTGGCCCCAGGTGAGGGGTGCGGCCCCCGACCGCCCGCCGGCGAAGGGGACGTCCAGGACCTCGTCCGGGAGCCGGCCCTCCTCCGGCGGGGCCGCGGCGGTGGCGGAGGCGCTCACGGTGTGGCCTCCGCCCCGAGCCGGACCAGGCGCTCCGTGAGCCCGCGCAGGCCCTCGGTGTGCAGGCTCCGGTCACCGAGGTCGACGAGGACGCCGTACCGCTCCTCCACGGCGTCGACCAGACGCAGCAGGGAGAGCGAGCTGACGCCGAGGGCGGCGAGCGGCTCGGTGGAGTCGAGCAGCTCCCGCACGCCGACCAGCCCGTCGGTGGACCGCGACACGAGCGCGGCCACCTGCGGCCGGAGTGCCTCCGCGCCGCCGGCGGGAACGGCGGGCGACGGCGGCGTGCCGGGTGGCACGGCGTCGGAGGCCAGAGTCCCTTCCGGCGCGCTCATCGTGCCTCCGTCCGGACCTCGGAGCGCTCGGCGGCCAGCCGGCGGCGCAGGCTGAGCGGACGGATGTCGGACCAGACGCGGTCGACGTGGGCGACGCACTCCTCCTCGGTGCCGGCGAAGCCCTCGGGCCGCCAGCCCTCGGGCAGCGGGGCGCCCTCCGGCCAGACGGCGTGCTGCTCCTCGTCGTTGACGACGACGGCGTAACGGGTCTCGTTGCTCACGGCTGCTCCTCGCGCAGGGTACGGACGACGGCGGCGACGTCGCGTGCGGTGGGTGTGTCGAAGAAGACGTCCAGCGGGACGACGGCGCCGAGGCGCTCGTGGATCCGGGCGGCGATGGCGGTGATGGTCAGGGAGTGGCCGCCCAGGTCGAAGAGGTCCTCGTCCGGGGTGAGGTCGTCGAGCCCCAGCACCTCGCGCCAGATGGCCAGCACGGCGGCACCGACCGGATCGAGTGCCTCGTCCGCCGGCGGAGCGGCGGACGGCTCGGGGCGGACGGCCTCCGGCTCGGGCAGCGCGGCGCGGTCCAGCTTGCCGTTGGGCGTCAGCGGGAAGGCGTCCAGGACGACGTACGCCCCCGGGAGCACGGCCGCCGGGAGGGAGCCGGCGAGGAAGGCCCGCAGCGCGTCGGGGTGCGGGGACGCGCCGGACGGGACGACGTAGGCGGTGAGGCGGCGGTCGGCCTCCGGGCCGTGCAGGACGGCCGCCGCCTCGGCGACCGCGGGGTGCCGGGCCAGCCGGGCCTCGATCTCGCCCAGCTCGATCCGGTGGCCCCGCAGCTTCACCTGGCTGTCCGAGCGGCCGAGGAACTCCAGGACCCCGTCGGCGCCACGCCGGACCAGGTCGCCGGTGCGGTACATGCGGCTGCCGGGGGGCCCGTACGGATCGGGCAGGAAGCGGGTGGCGGTGAGCCCCGGCCGCCCCCGGTAGCCGTGCGCGACCCCGGCACCGCCCAGGTACAGCTCGCCCGCGACGCCGTAGGGCACCGGCCTCGCGTCGGGACCGAGCACGTAGGCCCGGGTGTTGGCGAGCGGGGAGCCGAGGGAGACGGAGCCCCCGGCGGTGAGGGCCGGCTCGGCGAGCGTGGACCAGATGGTGGTCTCGGTGGGGCCGTAGACGTTGACCAGCCGCGTCGCCGCGGCCGTCAGCCGGGCGGCGAGCGGCGCGGACAGGGCCTCGCCCCCGGTGAGCGCGGTCGGCACGGGGACGGTGCCGCCGAGCCCGGCGTCGAGGAGCAGCCGCCAGCCGCTCGGCGTCGCCTGCACGTGGGTGACGCCCTCACGGCGGATCAGGTCGAGCAGCGCGGGCCCGTCGCGGTGGGCGCCCTCGGGGACGAGGACGACGCGCCCGCCGGTCGTCAGCGGCAGCAGCAGCTCCACGGCGGAGATGTCGAACGACAGCGAGGTCAGGCCGAGCCAGCGGTCCTCCGGGCCGGAGCCGAGTTGCTCGGCGAGGCTGCCGAGGACGTTGGCGAGGGCGGAGTGCGGCACCTCGACGCCCTTGGGGAGGCCGGTGGAGCCCGAGGTGTAGAGCACGTACGCGGGAAGGGCCGGATCGGGGAGCGGCAGGGACGGCACGTCGGCGCCGGCCACCGGGGCGAGGTCCGCCGGGGTGAGGTCGCCCGCCCCCTCCGGGGCGTGGGTGACGCGCAGGGCGAGGGCCGAGTCCTCCCGGACGAAGGCCAGCCGCTCCGCCGGATAGCCGGGGTCCAGCGGCAGATGGGCGGCCCCGGCGGCCAGCGTGCCGAGGACGGCGACGAGCTGGTCGAGGCCCCGCGGCAGCCCGATGCCGACGAGGGTGCCCGGTCCGGCGCCGTGCCGGGCGAGCGCCGCCGCGGCGTGCGCGACCCGGCGGGTCAGCTCGGCGTACGTGACGTGCGCGCCGTCCGCGACGACGGCGACCGCGTCCGGACGTTCCTCCGCCCGGGCGGCGAGCAGCGCGGGGACGGTGCGCGCGGCGAGTTCCGGGCGCGCGGCGGGCGCGGCGAGCTGAGCGCGCAGCTCGTCCCCGTCGAGCAGCGGCAGCTCCCCGAGGAGGGTCGTGGGGTCGGCGAGGGCGGCGTCGAGCAGCCGCGTCCAGTGGCCGACGATCCTGCGGACGGTGCCGGCGGTCAGGCATCCGCCGCCGTCCGTGGCCGGGGCCTGAGGGCCGGGCATGTCCACGACCGGGCCGTCGCCCTCCCCGGACGCGTGCCCGAAGGGCGGCGCGGTCCGGAACTGCGCGCTGCCGTGGATCTCGTCCCCGCCGTCCACGAGCTGGAGGTGGAGGAGGTTGCGCACGGCGCCGGGGAAGCCGATCCAGCGCACCCCGGCGGTCACGGCCCCGAAGTCCGGCGCGGGCGCGGCGGGGCGGCGCCGGTAGCTGACCGACAGCGGGGTGAGCGCCGTCCGGGGGGCGAGGCCGCGGACGGCCTGCCCGAGGGGGACGGACCGGTGCGGGTACAGCGCCCGCAGCTCGCCCCGCACCACGCGCACCCAGTCCTCGAAGGGCAGACGGACCGGGTCCCGGCCTTCGACGGGGCCGACGCGCAGGGGCAGTTCGTTGACGGCGAGTCCGACGCCCACCGGCGCGCCGGGCGTCCGCAGGGACAGCTCGATGGCCGTGGAGGGGGCGGGATCCCCGTACCGGACGAGGAGCGCGTGCCAGGCGGAGAGGAGGAGTTCGAAGCGGGTGACGCCGAGCTTCCGGGCGGCCTCCGCGAGCGCGGCGCAGCGCCCGGCGTCCAGCCGGAACGGCACCTCGGCGCCGGGCGCGGCCACCAGGCCGCCGTCCGCAGGCGGCACGAGGCCGGGCAGGACGGGCGCGCCCGGCGCGTAGCCGCGCTCCTCCCAGTACGCGCGGGCGGCGGCCAGGGCCTCCGGCGCGGGCGGGCCCGCCGGGGCCTCGGCGGCGGGCGGCAGCGGCTCGCCCCGGTAGGCGGCGGCGAGGTCGGCGACGAGCCGGTCCTTCGACTCGCCGTCGAGGACGAGGTGGTGGGCGGCGACCAGGAGGACGTGGCGCTCGGGGCCCGTACGGAACAGGGTGAAGCGGCAGAGGGGACCGGCGTCGGCGTCGAACGGCGCCGCGCGCTCGCGGGCCAGGGTGGCGTCCAGCTCCCCGGGCGCGCAGTCGGCGCGCCGGGGGGCCGGGACCTCGCAGCGGTGGACGGAGCCGTCCGGTCCCGGACGGCTCGCGAGCGCCGGGTGGTGCGCCGTCACCGCCCGGCAGGCGCGGTCGAGGGCCTCGGTGTCGAGCGGGCCGGCGAGGTCCAGGGTGACGGCCAGGTGGTAGGCGCCGCCGGTGTCGCGCGTGCGCTCGGTGAGCCAGATGCCGTGCTGGGCCGGGCTGAGCTGGGTCATGGGGTGGCCTCGCGGGGGTCGTGGGTGAGGATCCGGCGCAGCTCCCGCTTGAGGACCTTGCCGCCCTCGTTGCGGGGGAGCGAGTCGAGGAACAGGACGGTGGCGGGGAGCTCGTGGGCGGACAGCAGGTCGAGGAGGAAGGCCCGCAGGGCGGTCGCGGTCAGACCGTCGCGGTCGCCGCCGCTGCCCACCGGGTCCGTGCCGCGCGGGACGACGGCGGCGGCCACGACGCTCCCCAGGACGGGGTGCGGGACGCCGACCGCGGCGGCGTCGAAGACGTCCGGATGGGCGTGCAGGGCGTTCTCGACCTGGAGCGTGGAGACCTTGTGGGCGCCGGACTTGACGACGTCCCGCTCGCGGTCGAGGAGGTGCAGGAAGCCGTCCGCGTCGACCCGCCCGAGGTCGCCCATCCGGGTCCAGCCGCCCCGGAACACCCCGTCGTCGCCGTCCCCCAGATAGGCGCGGGGGGCTCCGGGGGAGCGGAGCCACAGCTCGCCGGGCTCGCCGGGCGGCAGCGGGCGGCCCGCGCCGTCGGTGACGCGCAGGTCGGCCAGCGACGCCGGCCGGCCGGGCGACCACGGCCGGTCCGCGTCGAAGAGCAGCGTGATCTGGGCGGGGGCGGCCTCCGTCGACGTGTAGTAGTTGACGATCTGGGCCGGGGCGAACGCCCGGCCGAGTCCGAGCGCCACCTGCTGGGGCAGGGCCGCCGCCGTCGAGCCGACGAGGCGTACGGTGCCGAGGGCGCCGGCCTCCCCGGCGGCCGCCAGGGCCGGTGAGCCGAGCAGTTCGATCGCCATGGCGGGCACCACGAACACGCTGCCGACGCCGTGCTCGGCGATCGCCCGCAGGAACCGCGCGGGCGTGAACTGCGGCGCGGTGACACAGGTCGCGTGCGCGTCGAGCGCGTTGACGAGCATGGTCTGGCCCGCGTTGCTGCCCACGGGGAAGGCGTGCAGGAAGGTACGGGAGTGCCGGAGCGGCCGGCGCCGCTCGTCGCGCGTGCAGCCGTGCACCAGGTTCGCGTGCGAGGCCACCACGCCCTTGGGCACACCGGTGGTGCCGGAGGTGTACAGGATCTGGGCCGGCGCCGCCGGGTCGGGCTCGGGGAGGCCCGGGTCGGCGGGATGCCCGGCCGCGTCCTCCCCGGTGAGCCCCCGCACGCCCGGCGGCGTACCGGGCGGCAGGTCGGGGCCCGCGTGGACGAGGAGGCGGGCCCCCGAGTCCGTCAGGGCGTGCGCCAGGCCGGCGGGCGCCATCCGGTCGGAGAGGGGGACGGCGACCCCTCCGGCCCGCAGCACGGCGAGGAACGCCACCGCGTACTCCGTCCACCGGTCCGTGCCGAAGCACAGCCCGACCCGGTCCCCGGCGGCGAGCCCCGCCGCGCGCAGGGCGGCGGCCAGGGCACCGCTGCGGTCCCGCCAGTCGGCGAAGCCCAGCCGCGCCGGGCCGTTGACGATCGCCGTACGGTCCCCGTGCGCGGCGGCACGGTGGGCGAGCAGCTCCGGCAGCGTGGCGGGAGGGGGCGGAGGCGGGCCCGCGGGGGAGCCGCCGGTCCCGGGGCGGCGGCGTACCACTGGACGACCGTGGATCACGAGGCACCCGCCTTCGCCCGCAGGGCGGCGGCGTCCGTCTCCGCCGCGCGGTCCCTGGCGTCCGCCCGCGCCCCGCGGTCGGCGGCGTCCGGTGCCGCTCGCCGCTCGGCGATGTCCGTCGCCGCGCCGCGGTCCGCCGCGCCCGCCCTCGCCCGGCGGTCCGCCGCGGCCCGGGCCCGCTCCCGCAGGCCGACCAGGTCGTCCGGTTCCGCGTCGGGGACGTCGCGGTCGAAGCGGGCCAGCGTCGGCAGCCGCAGACCCAGGACGACCAGGCCCGCCATCGCCAGCCCGAACAGCACGTACATCAGGGCGATGCCGCGGCCGGGACCGGTACCGACGAGCGGCCCGAAGACCGGGGCGAGGGCGCCGCCGGGCTCCATCAGCGGCCCGAAGAACGCGGAGCCGAGCGGGGCGACCACGCCGTGGCCCAGCGGGATCGTGGACCAGGCGACCAGCGTGTTGAGGGCGAACACCCGCCCGTGGAACCGCTGCGCCACCTTCGTCTGGACGATCGTCGCGTAGATCCCGTTGACGAGGGCGAGGGCGAAGGACATCCCGAAGGCCCCGAGGGCGACCACCCACAGGTTCGCGCGCAGTCCCGTGACGGCGCCCGCCAGCGCGAGGAGCCCCGCGAGGGCGAGCATGCCGCGCAGCCGGTGCCGGCGCGGCCCGCCCCAGAAGCCCATGGCCACACCGCCCAGGAGCGCGCCGGCGCCGCCGGCGACCGCGACCCGCGCCGCGCCGCCGAGGTCGTCGAAGGCGAGGACCAGCGGGGTGGTGAGGAGGAAGAGCGGCGAGAGGAAGACGTTGAGCCCGGCGAACCACAGGAGCATCGAGCGGAAGCCGCGGTGCCGCCACGCGTGCGCGAAGCCGTTGCGGATCTCCGCGACGAGGGACTCGCGCCGGGTCCAGGGCAGTGTGCGCGGGAACCGCACCACGAGCAGGATCCCGATGGCCACGGCGTAACTGATCACGTCGATGACGAGGATGCCGCGCAGCCCGATCGCGGCCATCAGCGCGACGGCGGCCAGCGGCACGACGAACTGCGCCGTGCCGAAGGCGAGCTGGACGATGCCGTTGGCATGGCCCAGATAGCGCTTGGGCACGAGCTGCGGCACGGCCGAGGCGTACGCGAGCCGCTGGAAGGTCAGCGCGACGGAGAGCACGCCGAGCAGGACGTACACCTCCCACGACCGCAGTTGGCCGGTGAGCAGCAGGACCAGCAGCCCGGCCTGGGTGGCGCCGGCGGCGACATCGCCCACGAGCATCACCCTGCGCCGGTCCATCCGGTCGACGAGCGCCCCGGCCAGCGGGCCGACGAGGATGCCCGGGAGCATGGCGACGACCGCGTACAGCGCGTAGCGGGCCATCGACCCGGTCTCCAGGAGGATCCAGATCGGCAGAGCGAACTCGGTGAGCGCGGAGCCCATGATGGAGGCGAGCTGGCCGCCCGCCACCAGCAGGAAGCGCCCCATGCCGGGTTGCGGGCCCTCGTCCGGATCGGCGCCGGGGCCCGGGGCGGATCCGGTCCCGGAGTCCGATCCGGCGGCGCTCCCGGGGGCCCCGAGCTCGGCAGTCACCGGCGCCGTGTCGTCGTCGGCGGCAGGGCCGGTCTCACCGTGGAACCACCAGGAGTTCTCCGGGTCCGCCGCCGGCAGCGCGTCGGTCGTGCCGTCCAGGACCGCACGGTGCACCCGCGTGACGGCCTCCGCGACCTCGACGGCCCGGTAGGTGATGAAGAAGTGCCCGCCCTCGTCCAGCACGGCCACGGCGGACCGTTCGGCGAGGAGCAGCCACTCCCGGTAGCGCTCCTGGTAGAAGTCGGCGGCCGGGTCCCGGTCGCCGACCAGCGAGACGAGCGGTGCCCGCAGCCGGGGCGCGCCGTCGGCGACCTCCGCGATGGCGCGGGTGAACCAGTCCTCGGCGGCCAAGGTGTCCCGGCGCATGTTGCCGATGACGAACCGGACCTGCTCCTCGTCGAGTTCGGAGGTGTCGACGCCCATGCCGGTCAGCCAGTTCGCGTACGTCCGGTCGCCGACCAGCGGTTCGAGCGAGGCGATCTTGCCGAGAGCGGTGAGGAGACGGCTCCGCGGCTTCGCGAAGGGGTACTGGGCACCGGCGTACACGCCCTCCAGCTCCCGGCCGGACGCCTCCAGGGAGCGGGCGACGGCGACGGCGAGCGCCGTACCGACGGCGCAGTGGCCGTAGACGACGAGCGGGCCCTCCACCCGCTCCCTGACCTCCGCCGCGATGCCCTCGGCGAGCTCGTCGAAGGAGAGCCGTTCCTCGGTCACCCCGAGGTCGTGCCCGGGGATGGCGACGGCCCACAGCTCGGTGTCGGCCGGCAGCGCGTCGGCGACGGGCTGGTAGACGACGGCGCTGCCGCCCCCGTACGGGACGCAGACGAGGGTGAGCCGCCGCCGCTCGGCGGGGACCGCGCGGGTGAGCCGGTGCAGCAGGGACCTCGGGCCGCGCTCCCGCTCGTCCCGGGCGGCGACGGCGGCGAGTTCGCGGACCGTGCGGTGGGTGAACAGGTCCATCACGCTGATCGGGCGGGCCCCGGCCTCCGTCAGCCTCCTGCGGGCCTTGGCCACGACCTGGGTGGCGAGGAGCGAATGGCCGCCGAGGTCGAAGAAGTTCTCGTCGGCGCCCACCCGGGGCAGCCCCAGGACCTCCGCCCAGATCTCGGCGAGGACGAGCTCGGCCGGCGTCTCCGGCTCGGCCGCCCCGGCCGCGCGGTGGACCGTCGGCACGGGCAGGGCCCGCCGGTCCAGCTTGCCGTTCGGGGTGAGCGGCAGCGCGGGCACGACGGTGAAGGCGGTCGGCACCTGGTGATCGGGCAGGCTCCGCCGGAGCGTGGCGCGCAGCGCGGACGGGTCGGGCTCGTCGGCGCCCGGGGCGGCCACGAGGTAGCCGACGAGGCGCTTGTCGCCGGGCCGGTCCTCGCGCAGCACGACGGCGGCGTCCGCGATGCCGGGCTGTGCCCGGAGCGCGGCCTCGGTCTCGCCGGGCTCGATCCGCAGACCGCGCAGCTTGATCTGCTGGTCGATCCGCCCGAGGTGTTCGAGCGTGCCGTCCGGGCGCCGGCGCGCGAGGTCGCCGGTGCGGTAGAGCCGGGAGCCGGGCGGGCCGTACGGGTCGGGCACGAAACGGGTGGCGGTGAGACCGGGGCGCCGGTGGTAGCCCAGGGCGACGGCGGTCCCGCCGATGTGGAGCTCCCCCGGGGCGCCGGGCGGAACCGGCCGCAGGCGCTCGTCGAGGACGTAGAGGCGCGTGTTGTCGATGGGGAGACCGATCGGCACGGTCTCCATCGGCCCCGCGCACTCCCAGGCGGAGACGTCCACCGCGGCCTCGGTCGGCCCGTACAGATTCGCCAGGGCCAGGCCGGGCAGCCGCGAGATCAGCTCGCGGGCGGCGTCCGGAGGCAGCGCCTCGCCGCTGCACACCACGCGCCGCAGCCCGGTGCAGCGCTCCACGCCCTCCTCGGTGAGGAAGGTCGTGAGCATCGCGGGCACGAAGTGGGCGACGGTGACGCCGGCGGAGACGATGAGGTCGCGCAGGTAGCCGCTGTCCTTCTGCCCGCCGGGCTTGGCGAGCACGATCCGCGCGCCGGCGGTGAGCGGCCAGAAGAACTCCCAGACCGACACGTCGAAGCCGGTCGGGGTCTTCTGGAGGACGGCGTCCTCGGGCCCGATCCGGTACGCCTCCTGCATCCACCGGATGCGGTTGGCGATGGCCCGGTGGGTGGTGGGCACGCCCTTCGGACGGCCGGTCGAGCCGGACGTGTAGATGAGGTACGCGGTGTCGTCCGGCCGCGGACCGGCGGGCACGGTGCGGGCGCGCGGCCACTCGGCGGGGTCGTCGAGCAGCAGGACGCGGGCGGCGCAGCCGTCGGGGGTGGCCAGTCCGCGCTGGGTGAGCAGGACCGGGGCGTCGCTGTCGGCGAGCAGGAAGGCCAGGCGCTCGGCCGGGTAGTCCGGTTCGAGCGGGGTGTACGCCGCTCCGCTGCGCAGCACGCCGAGGAGCCCGGCGACGAGCTCCGGCGAGCGCTCGGCGCTCACCGCGACCAGGTCGCCGGGGCCGACGCCCTCCGCGGCGAGACGGGCGGCGATCCGGTCGGCCAGGGCGTCCAGGGCGCGGTACGTCAGGGCGGGCCGGTCCTCGACCGCGACCGCCACGGCGTCCGGGGTGCGGGCGGCCTGCTCGGCGAAGAGGGCGGTCAGGGTGGTGGCCGGGCGGTCGACGGCGGTGTCGTTGAACCGCTCGGTCTCGAAGGCCCGCTCCTCGTCGGTGAGGGCGTCGAGGCCGGAGAGGGGCACGTCGGGCGCGGCGGCGACGGCGTCGAGCAGCCGTCCGAGGTGGGCCGCGAGGACGGCGACGTCCTCCTCGGCGAACAGGTCGGTGTTGTAGTTGAAGGAGCCGTACAGGCCCTCCGGCCACTCCTGGAGGAAGAGTTCGAGGTCGAACCGGGTGCCGCTCGCCCGGACACCGAACGGCTCGACCTCCAGGGGCAGTTCGAGGGCGGTGTCGTCGCGCTGGACGGCGTAGTTCTGCACGGCGAGGACGGCCTGGAAGACCGGGGGCCGCGAGACGTCCCGGGGCACGTTCAGCTCGCTGACCAGCTGGGCGAAGGGCAGCTCCTGGTGGGCGTACGCGTCGAGGCAGGTCTCGCGGGTGCGGCGGACCAGCTCGGCGAAGGACGGATCGCCCTCCAGCCGCGCGGGCAGCGCGAGCACGTTGACGAACATGCCGACCAGCGGCTCCAGTTCGGGCTCTGGACGGCCGGCGACGGGCGAGCCGACGGCGAAGTCGCGCCGCCCGCCGTAGCGGGACAGCAGGATCTGGAACGCGGCCAGGAGCACCATGTGGGGGGTGGCGTCGTGCCGGTCGCCGAGGGCGGTCAGCCGGTCGAGCAGCGGCCGGTCCACGGAGAAGGCGTAACCGGCGCCCTCGAAGGTCTGCCGGGGCGGCCGGGGCCGCGAGAAGGCCAGCTCCAGCGGCTCGACCCCGCCGAGCTCGCGTCCCCAGTGCGCGAGTTCGGCGGCGAGCCGCTCGCCGCTCAGGCGCTCGCGCTGCCACAGTGCGAAGTCGCCGTACTGCACGGCGAGTTCCGGGAGCGGGTCCGGCGCCCCGGCCACCCTGGCGGCGTAGCTCCGCAGCACCTCCCCGAGGAGCACCTCGCTCGACCAGCCGTCGCTCACGCTGTGGTGGACGAGCAGCAGGAGGACGTGGTCGTCGTCGGCGAGCCGCACCAGCAGCGACCGGAACAGGGGCCCCTCCTCCAGGTCGAAGGGGACCGCCGCGGCCTCGTCCACGATCCGTTCGGCGCCGGCCTCGTCGGCCGCCTCGACCAGCGTGAACGCGGCCGGCCCGGGCGGGTCGACGACGAGCAGCGGACGCCCGTCCTCGGTCGCCGGGTAGCGGGACCGCAGCGTCTCGTGGCGGGCGACGCTCCCGTCGAGCGCGGCCCGCAGGGCGCCGGCGTCCAGGGGGCCGCGCAGCCGCCGTACGACGGGAATGTTGTAGGCGGACGTCCCGGGCGCGAACTGCTCCATGAACCACAGGCGTTCCTGCGCGAAGGAGAGCGGGACGGGCGTGCCCGGGGCGCGGCGGGGAATGACGGCCGTGGGCTTCGCCCGCGATGCCAGCCGACGCCGGAGCAGCTCGCGCTTGGCGTCGGAGAGGGCGGGCGCGAGGGGACCGGGTGCCGGGGGCGGACCGGCCGGAGTCGCGGTGGCGGAGGCCGGGGCGGGCGGGGGAGCGGTGCCGTTGGCGGGGGCGGGGGCGGGGGCGGGCGCGGGTTCCGGGGACGGGTCGGCCGGGGTCGTGGTGTCGGTGGTGCTCATGACGTCGGTCGGCTTCCTTCCAGGGCGTCCTGGGCGGCCAGGAGTTCGACGGCGGCGGCCTCGGACAGGGTGTCGATCTCGGCGGCGAGGGCGGCTTCGACGGCCTCGGCGAAGGCGGCCACCGTGCGGTGGGTGAAGAGCGCGCGGAGCGGGACGGACAGGTCGACGGCGGCGCGGACGCGGGCGACGACCCGGGTGGCGAGGAGGGAGTGCCCGCCCAGGGCGAAGAAGTCGTCGTGCGCGCCGATCCCGGCGACGCCCAGGACCTCGCCCCAGACGTCGGCGACGAGTTCCTCGGCCTCCGTACGCGGCGGGACGTGCACGGCACGCGGCGCGGCCCCCGCGTCGGGCGCGGGCAGCGCGGCCCGGTCGAGCTTCCCGTTCGGGGTGAGCGGCAGCGCGTCCAGGAGGACGAAGGCGTGGGGGACCGCGTGCGGCGGCAGCACCGCGGCGAGTCCGCCGCGCAGGGCGTCCGCGTCGGGTGCGGGAGCGTCCGGGGCGGGGACCACGTGGGCGACGAGGACGTCCCCGCGCGCGGTGACGACCGCTCGTCCGACGCCCGGGAGCGCGAGGAGCGCGGCCTCCACTTCCCCGGGCTCCACCCGGTAGCCGCGCACCTTGACCTGGTCGTCGATGCGCCCCAGGAACTCCAGCTCCCCGTCGGACCGGCGCCGCACCAGGTCGCCGGTCCGGTAGCGGCGGGCGCCCGGCGGCCCTTCGGGGTCGGGGACGAAGGCGCGTGCGGTCGCGCCGGGCCGGCCCAGGTAGCCGTCGGTCACTCCGACACCGCCGATGACGAGCTCCCCGGGGGTTCCGGGGGGCACCGGGCCGCCGTGCCGGTCGAGGACCGCGACGGTCGTCGCGCCGATCGGCCGCCCGATCGGCGGACGCGCGGTGCCGTCCCGGTCGCCGAGGTCCGCCGTGGTCGCGATGATCGTCGTCTCGGTGGGACCGTACGAGTTGACCAGCCGCACCCGGTCGCCGAACCGCGCCCGCCAGGCCGCGACGGCGTGCGGCTGCACCTGGTCGGCGCCGAGGATCAGCAGCCGGAGCCGGTCCGGCCAGGGGGTCTCGTCGAGGTCGGCGACCAGGTGGTGCCAGTAGGGCGTGGGCAGGTCGAGGACGGTGACGCCGGCGGCGTACGGCTCGGCCAGCTGGTCGGGGAGGGTGGTGTCGGGCCGGGCGGTGACGAGGACGGCCCCCGCGGCGAGCGCGGGGAAGAGTTCCTCGGCGCTGGTGTCGAAGGAGAGCGTGGCGTACTGCAGCACGCGGTCGTCGCCGGTGAGGCCGTACCCCTCGCGCATCCAGGCGACCCGCGCGGCGAGCGCCCGGTGCGGCACGAGCACGCCCTTGGGCGTCCCCGTCGAGCCGGACGTGTAGATGAGGTACGCCGGGTCGTCGGGGCCGGCCTCGTCACCCGGGGCCGGCTCCGACGACGGGCCGGGTGCGGGCTCCGCCGGGTCGGGGAGCAGGGACAGCAGCGGGACGCCGGCGGGTGTCCCGGGGACGGGACCGTGGGGAGCGGCGTCGGGGAAGCCGTCGGGCAGGGTCCCGTCCGGGGTGACGAGCAGCGCGGCGCCGCTGTCGGCGAGCATGAACGCGAGCCGGGAGGCGGGGTACGAGGGGTCGAGCGGGAGGTATCCCGCGCCGAGACGCCAGGCGGCGAGCATGGCGACGACGGCCCGCGGGCCCCGCGGGAGGCAGAGCGCGACCAGGTCGCCTCTGGTGACGCCGCGCGCGGCCATCCGGGCGGCGAGCGTCCGGGAGGCGTCGGCGAGCGCGCCGCGGGTCAGGCTCTCGTCGGGCCCGACGACGGCGAGGGCGCCGGGCCGCTCGGCCGCCGCCAGATCGACGGCCCGGAGCACGGTCGGGGCGGCCGGTCCGGTGAGGCCGGGACCGCGGGACCCGTCGGCGAGGAGCCGGAGTTCGTCCGCGTCGAGCAGGGGGAGCCGGTGGACCGGTGTCTCCGGGGCGTCGAGTGCGGCCCGCAGGAACGTCTCGAAGCGGGACGCGAACGCGGCGGCCGTGCGCGCGTGCAGCAGATCGGTGCGGTAGCCGAGGACGGCGTGCAGGTCGTCCCCGTCCGGCCGGATGTCCAGGCCGAGGTCGAACTTGACCGCGGTGTGGCCGCCGTCGGTCTCGGCGCACGTCAGATCCGCGAAGCCCTGCTCGCCGAGCGCGCCGCCCTCGTGGGTGTGGACGGCGAGCAGGGTCTGGAAGACGGGCGTGCGGCCCGCGTCCCGCTCCGGCCTCAGCTCCTCGGCCAGGCGCTCGAAGGGGATGCGCCGGTGGCTGAGCGCGCGCAGCCAGTCGGACCGGGTCCTGCGCAGGGCGGCGGCGAAGGTGGGGGCTCCGGCGAAGCCGGCCCGCAGGACGAGGGCGGAGGAGAAGTAGCCGATCGTCCGCTCGCTGTCGACGGTGTCGCGCGCGGCGGTGGGCACGCCGACACAGAAGTCGTCCTGCCCGGTGCTCCGGTGCAGCACGCCGGCGTAGGCGGTGGCGAGGACCATGAACGGCGTGACGCGGTGCGCCCGGGCGAAGGAGTCCAGGGCGGGGCCGATCCCGCGCAGCACCCGGGTGTGGTAGGCGCCGGAACTGCTCGGCGCGGCAGGCCGGGGCAGATCGAGCGGCAGCTCCAACGCGGGTGCGCCGGACAGGTGCTCGCGCCAGTGGGCCAGTGCGCCGGCGGCTTCGGGACCGTCGAGCCAGGCGCGTTCGGCGGCGGCGTGTGCCCGGTAGGAGGGCACGGCGGGAAGACCGGGATCGCGGCCTTCCCGGAAGGCCGCGTAGTGGTCGGCGAGTTCGGTCCGGAGCAGTCCGAGCGACCAGCCGTCCGCGACGATGTGGTGCAGGACGAGACAGAGCAGGTGCTCCCCGTCGCCGGTGCGCAGCAGCGCCGCCCTGAGCAGCGGTCCGGTGGCCAGGTCGAACCCCGCGTTGGTGAGTTCGGCCAGCGTCTCGGCGGCCTCCCGCGCGTCGCCGCTCCGCAGGTCGCGCCGGTCGAGGGTGACCGGCCCGGGATCGTCCACGACCGCCGCCGGCTGCCCGTCCTCGGCGGGGAACCGCGTGCGCAGGGCCTCGTGGCGGGCGACGACGCGGTCGAGCGCCCGCTCCAGGGCCTCGGTGTCGAGCGGGCCGCCGAGCCGCAGCACGTACGGAATGTTGTACGCGGGGTTCCCCGGCTCCAGCTGGTCCAGGAACCAGAGCCGTTCCTGCCCGACGGACAGCACCCCGGCGTGCTCGTCCATGACACCGGCCGGCGGCTCGACTCCCGAGGTCACCACATGGACTCCTGCTCGACGCGGGGCGCGGCACCGTCGAGGGTGCGGCGCGGAAGGGAACCGGGCGTACCTGAAAGGAACGATTCCGGACATGGAGGGAGGGGGTGTCCGGGGGACAGGAGCCCTCGTGGGGCGGCCGCCGCGACGGCACCGATGCTAGGGAGGGGACGGAGGCGAGGTCAATGGTCTGGACCATCCGGTCGCATCGGCCGGCGGTGACGGAGGCGGGTCGGCGCAGTTGGGAGTACTGATCGGACCTTCGCCGCACAGCGGCTGCGGCGCCCCGTCGGGAGTGGGTGCGCCGGTGTTCCGCGCGGCACCGGGATGCGAGGAGTCGACGGCGGGCCGGACGCCGGGAAGGCCGCGCCGTGGCCGGATCTGTGCACCGGCGGGCGGCGTGGACCCGCTCGGGGCGGGCCGGCACGTGTATCCCGCACACAACAACCTGTTGGTCCATACCACTTGACGGTTGGTCTAGTCCTTTCTAGGGTCACGGCAACACTGCGGTGGGTGCAGAGGAGGGACACCACGCACCCAGCGACCCGCAGGGTCGACAGGCCAGGGGACATCCCTGTCCGCCGAACCCCTCCGAGGAGCATCCTTGAGCACTCTCACGCGACGGCGCGGTCCCGGATCGCCAAGGCGCATCGCCCCGAACACGCGGTCCAAAGCCCTCGCGGGCGCCACCGCCCTGCTCCTCCCGCTGGGCGCCATGGTCGCCCTCGCCGCGCCCGCGGAGGCGGCGACCTCGGCCACCGCCACGTACGCCAAGGCGTCCGACTGGGGTTCCGGCTTCGAGGGCCGGTGGACGGTGAAGAACACCGGCACCACCACCCTCACCTCCTGGACCGTCGAGTGGGACTTCCCCGCCGGCACCAAGGTCAACTCCGCCTGGGACGCCACCGTCACCAACTCCGCCGACCACTGGACGGCCAAGAACCTCGGCTGGAACGGCACCCTCGCCCCCGGCGCCTCGGTCTCCTTCGGCTTCAACGGCAGCGGGACCGGAGCCCCCACCGGCTGCAAGCTCAACGGCGCCTCCTGTGACGGCGGCACCACCAACCCCGGCGACAACGCCCCCTCCGCCCCCGGCGCCCCGGCCGCCTCCGCCGTCACCGACACCTCGGTGAAGCTCACCTGGGCCGCGGCCACCGACGACAAGGGCGTCAAGAACTACGACGTCAAGCGCGGCGGCACCACCGTCGCCACCGTCACCGGCACCACCCACACCGACACCGGCCTCACCGCCGGCACCGACTACAGCTACACCGTCGTCGCCCGCGACACCGCCGACCAGACCAGCCCCGCCTCCGGCGCCACCACGGTCCGCACCACCGGCGGCGGTGGCGGCGGTGAGAACCCCGGCGGCAACGGGAAGATCAACCTGGGCTACTTCACCAACTGGGGCTCCTACACGGTGAAGAACCTCGTGACCTCCGGCTCCGCCGCGAAGATCACGCACATCAACTACGCCTTCGGCAACGTGCAGAACGGCAAGTGCGTCCTCGGCGACCCCTACGAGGACCACCAGAAGTCCTACACTGCCGCCCAGTCCGTCGACGGCGTCGCCGACACCTGGGACCAGCCGCTGAGCGGCCACTTCAACCAGCTGCGCAAGCTCAAGGCCCAGTACCCGCACATCAAGGTCCTGTGGTCCTTCGGCGGCTGGACCTGGTCCGGCGGCTTCGGCCAGGCCGTGCAGAACCCCGCCGCCTTCGCCAAGTCCTGCCACGACCTGGTCGAGGACCCGCGCTGGGCCGACGTCTTCGACGGCATCGACCTGGACTGGGAGTACCCGAACGCCTGTGGCCTGACCTGCGACAGCAGCGGTCCGGCCGCCTTCAAGAACATGATGCAGGCCATGCGCGCCGAGTTCGGCCCGAACAACCTGCTCACCGCCGCCATCACCGCCGACGGCTCCAGCGGCGGCAAGATCGACGCGGCCGACTACGGCGGCGCCGCCCAGTACATCAACTGGTACGACGTGATGACGTACGACTACTTCGGCACCTGGGCCGCGCAGGGACCGACGGCCCCGCACTCCCCGCTGACCTCGTACCCCGGCATCCCCGCGCAGGGCTTCAACTCGGCCGACGCGATCGCCAAGCTGAAGGCCAAGGGCGTCCCGGCCTCCAAGCTGCTCCTCGGCATCGGCTTCTACGGCCGCGGCTGGACCGGCGTCACCCAGTCCGCGCCCGGCGGCAGCGCCACCGGCCCGGCCGCCGGCGTCGAGCCCGGCAACCAGTACTACAAGGTCCTCAAGACGACCTGCCCCGCCACCGGCACCATCGCGGGCACCGCCTACGCGCACTGCGGCACCAACTGGTGGAGCTACGACACCCCGGCCACCGTCGGCACCAAGATGACGTGGGCCAAGAGCCAGGGTCTGGGCGGCGCGTTCTTCTGGGAGTTCAACGGTGACACCACCGACGGAGAACTCGTGAACGCGATCAGCAACGGCCTGAAGTAGGGGGGGGCAACCCCTTCCCGAGCGAGCAACCGGCCCGCCCGCCCCGACCGAGGGGCGGGCGGGCCGTCGCGTGTCCGCGACCGGGTGGGGGATCCCCGTCGCGGAGCCGCTGGACCGTTCGGGCCATCGCGGTCTCCCTCCGCGGACGGCGCAGCGGGTCGGGAAGCGCGGCCCGCGGCCGGGTGACACCATCGGCGAGGTCGAGACCACCGAGGAGTGGACATGTCCCTGGAGATCCTCCTTCGCCGCTTCCCCGTGACGGACACGGCGGAGCCGACGGCGCCCGCCGAAGGCCGGCACCCCGTGCCCGCCACCCTCGCCGGCCTGTTCGAGCGGGCCGCCGGCAGCATCCTCGTGGACGGTTTCCTGAGGTTCCACACCCCGGACTCCGCCCGGGAGTCGTACGAGGCGTGCGCCCGCATGATCGAGGGCGTCGAGGGGCGCTACTACCCCTTCGCCTTCGACTGGACCGGCCGCGAGCTGCTCTTCGACATCCGCGACCCGGAGGCCAGGCCCCGCTACGTCATCGCGATCGACCCGGCCGAGGGCGAGCACTTCACCACCGGCCTGACCGTCGACGAGTTCTTCGAGGCCGCGGCCGACGAGGACGAGGACGCCCTCGCCTTCCCCTACTTCCAGGAGTGGCGGGAGGCCAATCCCGGTACGGGACCGCTGGGCTTCGGCGAGGTGGTCGGATACAAGGTGCCGCTGGCCCTGGGCGGCTCGGACGACGTGGCGAACATGGAGGTGACCGACCAGCGGGTGTACTTCGAACTGTGCACCCAGCTCGCCCTCCAGCTCCGCGACCTGCCCGAGGGCACCGAGACCGACCGCGCCTCCGGCACGCCCCCGGAGCCGGGAGCCTGAGGGCCACGTCAGTGCGTCGAAGGTCCTCCCCGACGGCGTCGTGGAGGAGACCCACGACCCCGGCCTCCTGGTCGCTCGTACCGGGTCCTGACACCGCGACGAGCCGTTCGGGTGAACCGTCGGGATCACGCGTCACGCGCAAGGCATGCGGATTGTCACATCGATATGACAACAGCGCAGCAGGTCTTCCCCCGTCAGGTTCCCCGCCCCGCGATCACGGCCTTCCCGCGCCGTCCGGGAGAGCTGCCCGATCCGGGCGAGCGGCGCCGTCTGCGCGAGCAGTGGGGCCTGTCGACCCGGCAGGTGGCTCTGGCGTTCGGAGTGACACCGGCCACGGTCCGCTCCTGGGAGCGTGGACGTTCGACGCCCCGGGGCGGGCGCAAGGAGGCGTACCGCCGGTTCCTCGCGGGGCTGGCCCAGCACGGCGCCGCCGGTGCGGGCACCCCGGTCCTCTCCGAGCGCGGCGCGCGGCGCCCGGCGGCCCGCACCCCGCGTCGGGCGCCGACCCCCTCGGCCGCCTCGACGCGGGACGGTACGTCCCACCGGCCGACGGCCCCCGCGCCGCTGCGCGTGCGGCACGTCGGCCGGAGCGGGCCCGACCCCGTGGCGCCCGAGCGGGTCCGGCGCCTGCGGCTGCTTGGCGCCGCGGCCTGCGTGTGGTCGCTCGCCTGGTGGGTCGTCCTCACCTGCCCACCCCCGCTGTAGCGGCGGAGGCCCCTCGGTGCGGCGGCCGGCTCACACGATGCCGGTCACGTTCACCCGCACCACCTCCGGCGGCGCCGCGGCCGCGACGGCGGCCGCGGCGCGGACGGCCCTGGCGGTCCGCGCGGCCTGATGCCGTTCCCGTACGACGACGTCGACGCGCACGCCGCTCACCGTCCCGCCGGCATCGACGCTGACGAACACCGACGCACCGGCCGTGCCGCCCCCGGCGGCGCCGGCCGGGCCGGTCACGGAGGCGCGCAGCAGACCGCGCAGGCCCGGCCGGAGGCAGGCCACTCCGGGCACGCCCAGGACGGCCTCGGCGACCGCCTCGGAGAGGAGCCGTGCCTGTCGGGTCGTCATGTCCGTTGCTCCCGAGGTCGGTCGTGCGGGTCGTGCAGGTCGGTGACCGTCACGTCGAAGGCGGAGACGGCCAGACCGAGGCGCTCCAGAGCGGCGCGGGCGAGGCCGTCGCGCACCGCGTCGGTGACGCACCGCAGGTCGCGGCCGTACTCGACGGTGATGGCGATCCGGACGCCGACAGGGCCGCGACCGGGGCTCAGGCGGCTGCCCTGCGGGGTGATGCGGCAGCTGCCGGCGCGGACCCCCGGTACTTCCTCGGCGGCCGCGCGCAGGGTGCGCGCCGCGACGGACTCGTAGATCCAGCTGTCCTCGTCGGACGCACCGAGCGGAAGATCGCGCCCCGGCCGCAGTTCCAGCCGGACCACGTCCATCACGCGCTCGACCAGCGCGGAGGTGTCGACGTCGGCCGGCGGCGTCGCGGTGGCGAGGGGAAGAGCCGCGGCCCTCAGGCGTTCCAGGTCGGCCACCGCCTGCGAACAGAAGACGCAGGAGAGCGTGTGGAGGTCGTCCGCGGACGCGAGGGTCGCCTGTTCCCACACGGCGGCCAGATCCCGGCCGCACGCCAGGAGTTCGAGGCCCTCGTCGTCGGGGTTCTCGCGGGGGCGGGGAGTGCTCATCGCCACGCGGCCATCGCCTCCATCAGCACGCGCCGGGCCCGGAAGACGCGGGCCCGGACCGCCTCGGGTCTGATCCCCACCGTCTGGCCGATCGCCTCGTAGGGCTGCCCCTCGACCTCCCGCAGGACCCAGCAGACGCGCTGCTCCGCGGAGAGCGCGTCCATGGCCTGGGCGAGGTCCCGCACGGCGGCGTGCGACTCGGCCGCGCGGGCGGGGGAGGAGCGATGGTCCGGAGCGGCCGGTTCGGCGACCGCGTCGAGGTCGGCGGCGGGCCTGCGGGACCGCAGCAGGGTCAGACAGCGATTGGTGACGATGCGATGCAGCCAGGTCGCGAACCCCGCCTCGCCCCGGTACTCGGGAAGGCTGCGCCACGCGCTGACGAACGCGTCCTGGACGGCGTCCTCGGCCTCGGCACGACTGCCCATCAGGCGCTCGGCGAGCTGGAGCATGGCACCTGAATGGCTTCGTACGAGCATCTCGAACGCCTCCTCGTCCCCCTCCGCCGCCCTGACGGCGAGCAGCCGGCCTCCGGGATCAGCCGTCTCCCCGGACCCGTCCGGGCTCCACGGACCGCACCGAGCACTCACTCGCGGGCTCCTTCCAGCTTCCACCGCTTTGACGGCGCCCGCGCCGGTTCCGTTACGCCCGATCGATTCGCACTGTTGTCCCTCGCGTCCACGGAAGAGCTGCGTAACGAACGGCCTCCCGGCGCCGTCAAAGGAGTGCCGCCGTACAAGGACGAGTGCAGGGAGCAGAGATGACCATCACGCAGGAGAAGACCCCAGCCCGACACGGTCACACCGACGGGACCGGAACCGGAGCCGGGAGCGCGACGGCGACCGGGAGCGGGGGAGGGGCCGGGCGCACCGAGGTGACCGAGCCCGCAGGGACGCGGGGCAGGACGGTGATCGCGGACGCCGTGGTCGTCAAGATCGCCGGCCGGGCGGCGCGGGAGGTCCCCGGCGTCCACGACATGGGCGGTGGCCTGTCGCGCACGCTGGGCGCCGTACGGGACCGGGTTCCGGGCGGGCGCCCTCAGCTGGGGCGCGGGGTGAAGGTGGAGGTCGGCGAACGACAGGCGGCCATCGACGTCGAACTGGTCGTGGAGTACGGCGTCCCCGTGCCCGACGTCGCCCGCGACGTCCGGGAGAACGTGATCGGTGCCGTGGAGCGGATCACCGGCCTTGAAGTCGTGGAGGTGAACATCGCCGTGACCGACGTCCACCTGCCCGGCGACGACCGGGACGAGCCCACCGACACGCGGGTGGCGTGATCCCCGCGCACGCTCCGCGAGAACCTCGTCGACAGGAAAGGCAGGCAGCCGTGGGCAAGGACGCTCTGGGGCTGATCGGTGGGATGGCGCTGGGATTCGCCGGCTGGTTCGGAGGGTTCGGAGCCTTCCTCCTGATCGCCGCCCTCGGCGGGCTCGGCTACGCGGCCGGCGGGTTCGTGGAGCGCGGCGGCGACCTCCGCGACCTCCTCGCCTCCGGCCGCGGGCGACGATGAGCGGTCCCCGGCGCGGCGTCACCACGGTGGCCGACCGCGTCACGGCCCGGATCGCCCGGCAGGCCGCCGCCGAGGCCACCGCTCCGCTCGGCGGACAGGTGCTGAGCAGCAGCGCGTGCCGGACCGGTCGCTCCGTCGAGGTGACGGTCGAGGTGGACCTGCCGCTGTCGGCACCCTCCGACGTCGACCGCATGGCCCGCCTCCGGAGCGACCTCGTCCACAGGACGGGGCAGTTGACCGGGCAGGCCATCGCGCCCGCCCGGATCCGGATCCGCGCACTCGGCGTCGACCCGCCGCTCGCCCAGCCACCGCCTCGGGACGCGGCTCCGTCGCCGGCCACCGTGCGCGGATCCTGGTCCCGGCGGCGACCCGCCACCGCGTGTCTGGCCCTCGCCCTGACCGCCGCGAGCGGCCTGCTGCTGTGGACCGCGCTGTCCTGGCACTTCCCCGCCGTCGGCGCGCCTCCATGGCCGCGCGTCGAGAACCTCGTGCGGCGCGTCACCGACCCGTCCGCCGTGCGGCACTGGGGCGCCCCCGCCGCCGCGGCGGCGGGAGCGTGGCTGATCCTGCTGGCCGCCACACCGGGCCGATCCCGCGGGCTGCCCCTCGGCTGCGCCTCCCCGGCCCGGGCCCGGACGACCCGCACGAGCGCCGCCCGCCTCGTCCGCGGGGCACTCGCCGACGTCCCCGGGCTCCGCGTGCGCCGCGTCCGCTTCACCCCCCGCCGCGTCACCGTGCGGGCGGAGGCGGTCTTCGGGTCGCCGGAGGAGCTGCGTGGCAGGGCGGTCGGTGTCGTCGCCGCCACCGTCGCGTCCCTGCCCCTGGCGCGCGGACCCGCCGTGCGTGTCGTCCTGAGGGAGACCCGGAAGCGGAACGAAGGGAAGGACGCCGATGGCTAGCCGCCCCGCCCTGGCCAACCGGTCGATGCTCGCCCTCTCGGGGTGCGCCCTCCTCGCCGCGGCGGCGGGCGCGGCCCGGTGGGGCGGGCACGACGTCCTGCGTGCCGGACTCCGGCACGTGGAGCGGGCCGGACACGGATACGTGGCTCTGGCGGGCCTCCTGGGTACGGTCGCCGGGCTGTGGCTGCTGGCCGCGCAGCTGCCGCGACGGGCGCCCCGGCGACTGCGGCTCGCGGCGCCCGGGTGCTCACTGGACAGGAGGGCGGTCCGGCGGGCGGTCCGGACCGGCTGCTCCACGGTCCCGGGAGTCGTCCGGGCCCGCAGCCGCCTGACACGCGATGGGCGGAGCCTGGGCCTCTCCCTCACCCTCCGGATCGCCTGCGGAACGGACCCCGGCACCGTCCTGGCCCACGTGTCCACCGTGGTGCTCCCACCCGTCGAAGCCCTGCTCGGGCCCCGCCCGCCGCGGACCCGCATCCTTCTGACGGTCGCGCGCCCCAAGGCCCGCCGGACCACATGACGCGCCCCGGCGCCGGCGCCCGGCGACCGGCACCCGGCTTCGACACGTCAGCGTGCGGCGCCGGAGCGACGCAGGGCGAGCGCGATGAGCAGGACGAAGGCGGCGAACGCGGCGCCCGTACGGGCGTAGTTGAACGCCTCCCAGCGGTCCAGGATCTCGGCGTGGTCGAGAGGCGCCGTCGAGACGGCCCACTCCTTGATGCGACCGTTGATGGGAACGTTGCCGAGCCGGGTGATCAGGAAGGACGTGAGAGCGAGCAGCCCGGCGCCGCCGGCCAGCCACCGCGGGGTGCCGCGGCTCATGACGGCGAGCACCGCCGAGCTGACCGCGGACAGCCCCATGGCGCCCTGCATGGTGATCCCGTTCATCTCCATCAGCCGGGCGTGGAACGACAGCCTCATGGGCAGCGGTACGGCGTCGAAGGTGGGGACCAGATTGGCCGCGCCGTAGCCGAAGGCGCCGGCGAGGGCGCCGGTGGACAGCAGGGCGAGACCCAGGACGAGTCGGATGGGCATGCGGACTACCTCGTGGCTCGGGCGGGGACGGGCGAACTCTGCGGTACGAGGGGAGGACAGCGCGCGTCCGCTGTCCCCCCGGTGGCGACGGGGAACCTCAGGCCCCGCTCGGCTGGACCATCTTCCGGCCCGCGGTGCTTCCGCCGTCCACGGTGATCGACGCCCCCGTCATGAAGGGGAAGTCGTCGGAGGCGAGGCCGAGCACCGCGCGGGCGATCTCCTCGGCCTCGGCCATCCGTTCGAGGCCGTCGACGTTGAGCGGGCCCCACGCCTGCTTGTACGCCAGCCAGTCCGCGTCCGGGATTCCCGGCGGGCGCACGAAGGGGGTGTCGGTGGTGCCGGGCAGCAGCGCGTTGACCCTGATCCCCTGGGGCCCGTACGCGAGTGCCGCGGCCTTCACCAGGCCCTGCACCGCCCGCTTGCTCGCGGTGTACGCGGCGCCGTTCGGCCGGGCCTGCCCGGCCGCCGACGACGAGGTGCAGATGATGACGCCACGCCGGGCCCGGAGCATGTGCGGAATCTCGTACTTGATCGCGAGGAACACCCCGCGCGCGTTGGTGGCCTGGATGTCGTCCCATTCCTCGACGCTCAGCTCGTGAGGCAGCCTGCCGCCGCCGATACCGGCGTTGTTGAAGGCCACGTCGATGCCGCCGTAACGGCTCGCGACCCGGTCGACGAAACCGCGCACCTGGGCTTCGACGCGTACATCGGCCTGGACGTAGGTGGCTTCGCCGCCCGCGTCCCGGATCTCCCGTTCGACCTGGCGGCCCAGCTCGGCCCTCCTGCCGCAGAAGCCGACGTGGGCCCCCTCGGCGGCGAAGGCACGGGCGGTCGCCCTGCCGATCCCTGAGGTGGCACCCGTGATGAGGACCGACCTCCCGTGGAAGCGTCCCCGCCCGGAGCGGGACGAAGGCCCAACGCCGGTGGCGTGGGCGGGGGAGGCGAGGGCCACGCTCCCCAGCCCGAGCACGGCCGCACCGCCGAGCAGGGACCGCCGCCCCAAGGCGGCTCCAGCGTCCGTCTGTTCACTGCTGCCTGTCTGCGCATCGGTATCCATGACGACCACCCTCACAGGCGTGGCGGGGGTCCCGGCTCCGTCCGAGGGGCCGACATCGCGGCCGGTGGGAGGAGGCCGCCTCCTCCTGTGGCAGGACCCCGGGGCACGGGCACCCGCCTATCGTGACGGGCGTGAACCGACCTTGGATCGAGCCGGCGTTCGACAGAAGATTCGCCGCGATACGGATCACTGCGCTCGCCGGTGTACTGGTGGGGTACTCCCTGCTCGTGCAGCGGCCGTCCGGGGCACGCGACTGGGGCCTGGCGGCGGCCGGGCTGGTGCTGTGCCTGGTCGCGGGGAAGTGGGTGTTCGGCGCGCTCCTGGCCCAGTCGGGACTGCTCGTGGTCGCGCACGCGCTGGAGTCGGGCACCGCGTCCTCGCTGAAGGTGCTGGCCGCCGTCACGCTCTTCGAGCTGGCGGTGCAGCGGTCCGGCCGCCGCCTCGCCATCGGGGCGACGGTACTGGCGCTCACGGTCGCCGCGCACCGTTTCGGGGAGCTGCCCGGCGGTTCCCTCACCGTGTTCTACAAGATGTGCATCGTCGCGGGGGTGCCCCTGCTCATGGGCGCGTACGTACGGGTGACCCGCGACGCGGCACTGCACGCGCGGGAGTACGCGCGGCAGCAGGAGCTCCGGGCGGAGCAACGGCTGACGGCGGGCCGCACCGCGGAACGCGCCGCCATCGCACGCGAGCTGCACGACCTGGTCGCCCACCACGTCTCCTCCATGGTGCTGCGCGTCGGTGTCGCCCGGCACGTCACCGCCGCGACGGGGACCACCGACCCGCGCATCACCGACGTCCTCGACGACCTGCACGCCAGCGCCGGTGCGGCGCTGGCCGACCTGCGGCGCCTGGTGGCCGTGCTGAGGGCCCCCGACCGGACCGGTCCGGAGACCGGCTCCCTGGTCACTCCCGGGGCGCTTCCGGCGGCACTGGACGCCGTGGTGGAGCACGTCCGTCAGACCGGCCTGACCGTGACGCCCTCCGTGGACCCCCGTATCGCGGCGCTCGACGCGGTACGGGGACTCGCCGTCCTCCGCCTGGCCCAGGAAGGACTGGCCAACGCGGCCAAGCACGCCGGGCCCGGCGCGCACGCCCGGCTGACCGTGCGGACGGCCGACGACGCGGTGCGCGTGACGATCGAGGACGACGGGGCCGGCAGGGCGCAGGCGGAGACGTACCCTTCGGGGCACGGTCTGATCGGCATGCGCGAACGCGTGGACCTGCTGGGCGGCCGGCTGGACGTGGGTCCCACGGCGGACGGCTGGCTGCTCACCGCCGAACTGCCCCGCTCCACGACCGATGCCGTCGAACGGTCCGACTCCGTGCCCGATGCCGTCGAACGGTCCCGCTCCACGGCCGATGCCGCGGAACTGTCCGGCCCCGTGCCTGATGCCGTCGAACGCTCCCGCTCCATCCCCGATGCCGCCGAACCGCCCCTTTCCACGACCGACAGGGAGCCCCGCCCGTGATCCGTATCCTCGTCGTCGACGACCAGCACCTCGTCCGCATGGGCCTGCGCATGCTGTTCGAGCAGACTCAGGACATCCGGATCGAGGGCGAGGCGGACAACGGCGCGGAGGCGGTACGACTGGCCGAACGCCTCACTCCCGACGTCGTCCTGATGGACCTGAGGATGCCCGGCATGGACGGCATCACCGCCACCCGACGCATCATGGCCGCGCGCCCCGCGACCCGGGTCGTCGCCCTCACCACGTTCGACGACGACGACCACCTGTACCCGGTGCTGGCCGCCGGGGCCTGCGGCTTCCTCGTGAAGGACACCCCGCCCGCCGAGCTCCTGGAGGCCGTCCGCCGCGCGGCCGACGGAGAGTCCCCCTTCAGCCGGGACGCCCTCGACCGACTCGTCGCCCAGGCCCTCCACACCCGTGCCGCTCCGGTCACCCCCGAAGACCTGCCGGTGCCGGGCATCACCCCGCGCGAACGCGAGGTCCTCGGACTGCTCGGCGTGGGCCTGTCGAACAAGGAGATCGCCGACCGGCTGCACCTCGGGGTCACCACCGTGAAGACGCACGTGGCGGGCCTGATGGCGAAGACGGGCCGGGACAACCGCATCCGGCTCGCCGTCCTCGCCGTGCTCACCGGCATCACCGCGGACTGAACCGCCCCCGCCTCAGGTCCGGCGGACGGCGTACCCCAGGTACGTCACCACCGGGCTGCCCCCGGGGTCGAGCACCATGTCGACCAGCTCCGGCAGCCGTTCGTCGGTCAGCGTGCCACGCCTGCGCCCGCGCGTCGCGCGCACCAGGCTGCGGATGTCACGCGGCTTGAACGCCGACACGCCGCGTGCGGACAGCCCCGCCCGGTCGAGGGCGTCGGCGATCTCCGCCGGACGGCGCAGCCGGTGCGCGGCGTAACGGCCGCGCGGCATGATCCGTGTCCCGGGGAAGGTCTGGAAGGCGCCGAGGTAGATCAGGCGGGACACCGGCGTGCGGTTGACCGTGTCGTACACCAGGACGCCGCCGGGACGCAGGACGCGTGCCGCCTCGGCGACGACCGCGTCCGGCCGCTCGGTGATCTCCAGGGTGTCGGCGCAGTACAGCAGGTCGAACGATGCGTCCGGGAGGCCGAGTTCCTCCGCGGGTCTCGTCAGGTACGTCACTCCCGTCCCCCGGTCGGCCGCCCGGGCGAGGGCCGTCGCGGCGGGGGAGGGATCGGTGGCGACGACCTCGAACCCGAGCCGGGCCAGTCCGTGTGCCAGGAGGCCGCGACCGCTGCCGACGACGAGCGCCCGGCTGCCGGCTGCCGGGAGGCCGGTCTCGGCGAGCACCCGCCGCAGGTAATCGAGGCGTACGGACTGAAAGGTGACGGCCCGGATGTGGCGGCCGTCGACGGCCGTGGGTCCGGCGGTGTCGAGTGCGATGTGCGGGGCGGTGGCCATGGGGGGCTCCCTCGACGCGTCGGGCTGAGTTCCCTGAGTAAACCTAGCATTCGCGAGTTCCCCAAGGGAACCTGACGGCGGTACGGTGCACCCGTGACCCGCACTTCCCTCTCCGGCGTGGCGTGCTCGATCGCCCGCGCGACCGATCTGTTCGGCGACGCCTGGACGGCGCTGATCATGCGTGACGTTCTCCTCGGCATCCGCCGCTTCGAGGAGCTGGCGGAGGACCTCGGTCTGTCCCGCAAGACCCTCGCCGCCCGGCTCGCCCGGCTGGTCGAGGAGGGGGTCCTGGCGAGGGAGCGCTACCAGGCGTCCCCGCCGCGCGAGGAGTACGTCGCCACGGAGAAGGGCCGCGAGCTCTACCCCGTGCTGCTGGCCCTGATGGCGTGGGGCGACAAGTGGTACGGCGCACCCGCGGGACCCCCCGCCCTGATCCGCCACGACGCCTGCGGGCACCTGACCACACCGGTCGTGTCCTGCGACACCTGCCGCGAGCCCCTCACCGTGGCCGACACGACGCAACTCCCCGGCCCGGGAGGACAGGTGGGGCCGGGCACCCGCCTGCTGGGACCGCTGATCGCCGCGCGCGGCGAAGACGATCACGAGCGCACGCCTGAGCAGGGGTAGGTACCCGGGTAGCGATCGCCCGGAACCGGGCGACGCCCCCGGCCGGCGCTTCCACGACGTCTCGGACAGCGGCGGGGGAACGACTCGGTCGCCCACGCCGTTCCCCGACCGACGACCGTGTCGAGGGGGAGGGGACAACTGTGGCGATGTGGGCCGCTTCGTTTCCGGCGTTCGTGTGCCTGCTGGTGCTCTTCGCGCTGGTGGAGGGAGCGTGGCGATGGTTCACCGGTCTGGGACTGCTTCCCTGGGTCCGCAGGCGCACGGGCCGGTCGCTCTCCAGCGTGGCCTTCGACGAGTTCACGGCGACCGTCAACGGGAACAAGACGGCCGAGCTGGAGCAGCGCCGGATGGAACTTCTGCGGCGCGACGACGAGAGCGACGGAGCGCCGCCCCGCTCCACCATCGACCTGGACCACGGCACGGCGTTCATCGTCGTGCCGCAGGCCCCGGCCGGCCGCCGGGGGGACGGGCGAGCGGCCCAGGAGGTCCCTCAGTGAACCGCGGACAGAAAGGCCGAGGCACCTCCGCACCCTCCGCACTGTGGGGGCGCATCGCCTGCGGATGGTCGGCGGCCTTCGCCGCGTTGCACTTCTACTGGGCCCTCGGCGGTGAGATCGGGCTGAGCGTCTCCGCCGGCCCGCTGGCCGCCGAGCGTCCCCTGTGGTTCGTCGTCGTCGGCCTGTGGGGCGTGGGCGGACTCTGCCTCGTCGGCGCTCTGCTCGCACTGCTGCTCACCCGGTCCGACCTCCGGGGCACGCCCGCCGCGTCGGTGAGGTGGCTGGGGTGGGGCGTCAGCGCCGTCCTCCTGGCCCGTGGCATCGGCGTCGAACTGATGCTGCTGACCGGCACCGGAGACCTGGACACGTCCGTGAGCGAAGAGCAACGGACATGGACGCTGGCCCTGTGGAACCCCTGGTTCATCGCCGGAGGACTGGCCTTCGGACTCGCCACCCTGCGCGCGAGCAGAAAACCGACGTAGATTCGAGGCCCACGCCCAGCCCCTGACTGCGAACGCCGTTCGCCATGGCGCAACTTGTCGCCTCCGCGATGCGGGCGCGCTGCTCGGCCCCGATGTCAGACCCCTGTGCGAGCGTGTATGGCAGGGAAGCGAACGACACGACCGAGGGGCGAGGGTGGCAGCGGAGAATCACGGCTGGGTCGGCATGGGCTGGGACTGGACGGACGTCGACGACATCCGCCGCCGCCTCGACGAAGGCGCCGACCCGGAGAAGTGGAGCGGGGGGCGACCGCTGCATCGCGCAGCGGTGTTCGGGTCCCCCGAGGTCGTCGCGGAGTTGGCGCGCCGAGTCGAGGACGTGGACGCGCCGGAGAACGGGGTGACGGCACTCTGGGAGGCGGTCGTCTCACGAAAGCCGGACAACGCACGGGCCCTCGCCGCCGCAGGGGCCGACCCCTGGCGCCCGTCGTTCGGAGGCTACTCACCGGGGCGCCTGAGCCTGGCCGGACCGACGCCGCACCTGTTCTCGGTTCCGGAAGGCGTCGGCCTGACGGCCTCGGAGCGTGCGGCGGCGGACGAGGCCGCCCGGCTCATCACGGCACTGGGCACGTTCGACTACGACGGCATGGGTCTGGCCTGCGTGACCGGCATCGACGTGGCCGAGGCGGTGCGCCGCCTGGAGGCGGCACCGGTGGCGGACGAGGTCATGGAGGAACTGCTGGAGGCCCCGCACGAGTACGACATGGACGAGAGCTTGCAGTTCATCGGTGTGACGTCCGTGCCGGGCGGCTGTGTCGTCACGCAGCCCTGGGGATACGCCCCGCAGATGCCGGGCGTGCTGACCCGCTTGTCCGTCGACACGGTCTGCTACGGCCTGTACGCCAATCCCAAGAGCGGCAACCAAGGCAGCATCGCCCGTCACGGAACCGTCGAGGGCTGGGACCTGCACCCGGGCGGGGGAGTGCAGGAGAACGACACGTCCGAGGAAGTGCTGGCCTCCTACCTCTACCAGTACAACGCCGTGGCCTACTCCTGCGCGTTCGCGGGCCTGCGGCCGACCGACAGACGTGCCGTGGTCGGCCCCCCCGACCTGTGGGTCGCACTGCCCCGCCGCGACTACTGGAGCCACTGAGCGGTGTACGGGCGGGCGACTTCGCGGCGGGCGCCGCCCCGGCACTGCATCCATGGCGTCGGCGTCGGCGAAGTCGGCGTCGAAGACCGCGAGATACGGTGCGTGTCCCTCAAGCCGTCAAGTCATCGGAGGCGGTACGGACGCCGGGAGGGCACGACGTGCTCCTTCCGAACGCCGACTGACCGGCACGGACTCCTACCGGCCCGCCGGCATCCCCGCGTACGAGCGGAACAGACCGCAGGGAGCTAGTCAGCCACTTCCCCGCCTGGCCGGGAACCGCCGAGGACAGGCCGGCCAGGCGGGATGTCACGCGAGCGGGACAGTCCGGGGGGCCAAGGCCCCGGCGTCCAGATGAGCCGCGATGCGCGCGATGGTCCGGGCGTTGTCCTCGAACAGGTGCGCCTGCATGCCCGCCGCTCGGGCGGCCTCGACGTTGGCTGCGGCATCGTCGATGAAGAGACAGCTCTCAGGCCGCACGTTCAAGCTGTCGCGTGCGGCCTCGAAGGCCCGAAGGTCGGGCTTCTCGATGCCGATCTCGTGGGAGTAGACGATCTGCTCCACCAGTTCGTCGAAGCGATACAGCGTCGTCTCCCGTTCCCGGGCGCCGACGAAACTGTTGCTGAGGATGCCCAGCCTGCAGCTTCCGCGCAGCCCCCGGACGTAGTCGATGAGCTCCTCGTTCGGCGTCCCCAGGTATTCCGACCAGAGATCGGCCATGAAGGCTTCGACCTGAGGGGCATCGAGCCCCAATCGGGCCGCCACCTGTTCGCTCACCTCGCGTTCGCTGATGTTCCCCAGGCTCCCGGCCTGCCACACATCGTGCATCCGCTCATGCACAGTGCCCAGCGGCAGTTCCAGCCGCTCCTCCCACCGTCGAACCCATCCCGTGTCCGGCGTGATCTCCAGCACGCCCCCGATGTCGAGAATGACGCAGGTCGCGGTCACGTGATTCCCCCTTCTCGCCCTGGCTTGACGAGCGAGCACAGCTCGCTCGCACTTGTGATCGACAGAGACACTGTCGTCTCTCCCCCCGGAGCAAGGTCAAGTCATCTTCGAACCCTGTGACAGCCCTGTCGCAACCCGCCGACCGGCCAACCTGGACTCTCCTCGATCAGCACGTGCCCTCACCACAAGCGACGATCCGTCTGGGCCAGGCCTCAGGGGGCCTGCGTCGGCGACGCCGGACAACGACACCCGGCACAACCACACAGGGTCCTGAGGTGGTCGGATCAGACATGGCTCAACGTGCCTGGGCCGTTCTATGGGGCCGAGACCGACAACTGCGGCACGGGCCGTATCCATGCCCCGGGGCTCGCGCTCTACGAGGCTGAATACTTCTCCGAGTACGTGTACCGGCAGCCCAGGACGACGGACGAGCTTCAGCAACTGGTCGACGCGGCGGAGGCCGAGGCGTTCTCCAGCTACAGCTGTGATGGTGACACCCATTGGACGCCGGCAGCGGTCCGTGAATGGTGGCGCGACCGCGGGCGGATCACGGAGTACCTCGCGAGTCGTCGAGCCGACTGGGAGGCCGACGACGCGCAGGCGGGGCAAGGGGTGGCCTCGGCTGCCCAGGACTACGCCGCATACCGCGACGGCGAGCTGGCTGCGCACCTCCGGGTCTATCTCTTCTGGCTTCAGGAGCGACGATCTCCGACGGAGGCGGACCGATTGCCGCTGCTCTGACGGCGGTGGAGCATCAGTGGCGGAGCCAGAGACGGATCGCGGCGACAACCACGGTGCCGTGAAAGACGTAGGCGCGCTTGTCGTAACGTCTTGCCACAGCGCGGAATCCCTTCAGCTGGTTGATCAGGGATTCGACTTCGTTGCGGCGCTTGTAGGCGGCGCGGTCGAAGCCGGGTGGACGGCCGCCCGCTGAGCCTCAGGCCAGTCGGTGGCCGACTTGGTCCTTCTTCTCCGGGATGCTGTGTGGGATCTGACGTTTGCGCAGGTAGATCCGTATACGGCGGGAGCTGTACGCCTTAGGCGTTGTCTCCTTTGGCGCGTTGGCCTGCGTAGGCGTTCTTGCTTGGTCGTGATCCCTGGGTGAGGATCGGTTCCGTGGGCCGTGTCTATGACGATGAGCAACTGGCCGACGCCTATGAGCGTGGCAATGAGATGCCCGGGGCGTCGTTGCGAGCCTGGGTCGAGCTGATTGCTGCCTATGCGCAACGGTCGTCGCCGTCCATCGTCGAGATCGGATCGGGAACGGGCGTCTTCTCGGCCGCGATGGCTCGTTGGATCGAGGGAAGTGAGGTGATGGCCGTCGATGCGTCAGAGGCGATGCTTGCCGAGGCTCGACGGCATCATCCGCATCCCGCGGTGCGGTACCTGTGGGGGGAGGCAGAGGCGGTGCCCGCCGCAGGGGGTGTTTTCGACCTGGCCTTGTTGTCCCGCGTGATTCATCACATCCCCGACCGCGCGCGAGCGGCCCGGGAGCTGGTCCGGGTGTTGCGTGGCGGCGGGAGGGTTGTCGTTCGCACCACGTTCCGCGAACGGCTGGATGCGCTGGTGTATGACTTCTGGCCGCGGCTGCGGGCGATCGATGAGCAACGTTTTCCGGGGGAAGGGGAAGTGGTCGGCGACTTCGTCTCTGCCGGGCTCACGTTGGACGAGGTCACCTCCTTTGCCCAGCCGGTCGCAGCGAGCCTGGCGGAGTACCACGCCAGGCTGGTCAGCCGGCCTCAGTCGAAGTTCACGTATCTCACCGATGAGGAGTTCCATCGGGGCCTTGTCCGCTTGGAGGCCGCGGCTCGCAGCGAGGCGTTGGGCGAGCCCCGGCCAGTCCTCGAACGCTACGACGTGGTCGTCTTCTCCCGCTCGTGACCGTCGCTTCGTCGCTCCAGGCGGCGGTAGCCGATGAGGGGTGCTGCTATGCCGGCGAAGGCGGGGAAGTATTCGGTCTTGCGTTCGTTACGGCGGTGGAGGCGTCGGCAGCCGGCCCACTCGGGGCTGATCGCCTCGCTCAGCCGTTCGGCGATCCGACGCCGCACCGGCAGCGGATCCCACGGCGACTGGTTCACGAACTGCTGCAGGGCCTGCATGTTCCCGTCCGGCAGCCGCTTGGCCATCGGCTGGACCGACTTGCGCCGGCCGTCCAGCATCAACCCCCGCAGATAGCACCCGCCCCACCGACGCTGATCCCGCCTCGGCAACGAGGCGAACGCATCGGCAACGAACTCCACCACCTCGCCCCGGAGCCGTTCCACCTCCCCCACTTTCATAACCGGAAGATGCCCACCAACAGGTGAGGTCACCCAACGTAACGAAGCACTGCTAATCGGCACTCAGCGCGTCCGGGCGGGTGCGGGGGTGGCAGCCCACGTGCCGGAGGACCTGGACCTCGGCCATGACCTGCTCGTGCATGCTCCCGTCGTGGGCTTGGCCGGGAGTGATGAGCAGGCCGAGTGGTCGTCGGCGAGGAAGCCGAGGTAGGACCTCTGCTCGCGTCCGGTGGTGTAGGTGTCGGTTGAGCCGCACCTGTTCCGGCGGACTGGTACGAGGTGTTGTTTCGTCGGCGGCCGTACAACGGGTTGCGCGCCGTCGAGGCGAAGTCGGCGAGGTCTCGTCAACACCGGCCAGTCACCAGACTCAGGTCGACCGAGGCCGGCGGAGGCGGACGCTTCGCTCGGCCGCTTCAGCTCAGCTGCTCCTCCAGCACGTGTCGTCGCCTCGCGGCGCGGCCGTCCGCCGGTGGGACTACTTCGGATCCGCTGCTGAGGCGGAGAACCCGACGGCCACGTCGTACAGGCCCCGGCTCGACGTGACCGGCGTCAGCGGGTCGCCCTGTGCGGCATGGACGCGCTCGCGGAATTCCGGATCCCCGGTGGCTGCCTCCCACGCCTCTCGGCTCTCCCAGTGGGACACGTTGACGAGCTGGAACCGGGTCTCCGAGGAACGGGCCCGGTGCAGACGGAAGTCGAGGAATCAGGGCTTGGTGCTCAGCAGTGCGGCGCGCTGCTCCCACTGTGCGACGAACGCATCGACGTGCTCGGCGGATATCTCGAAGATGTTGATGAACGTGACGGAGGTGTTCTCGGGTCGGCTCTCTGCGGTCATGGGGAACTCCAAGATCGGCGAACGGCTTGTGCGAGCCGAACGGGCTCGGCGCCGGCTTCCGGGGTGGTCGGCGGGCGGCGGTCAGGTCCGCCGTACAGAGCGGCGGGGAGGGGGAGGCTGAAAGGGCGAGGCGTAGCACCTCGCCCAGGGTGGCGTCTCACGACGGGGTTCAGGTCGCCGCGCGATCGAGACGGCCTTCGGGCAGCCTCCGGCCGAAGGCGAGCAGGAGCAGGTCCTGCGCGGCACCGGTCACGGGCGTGCCGCTGCCGAAGACCCAGTCGGTGTCGTCGGCGCGCAGTTGTGTGCCGGACAGGTCCGCGCCGAAGAACTTGGCGCTCCTGTGCGTCACATGGTCGAGGAGGACCCGTAGGCGTTCCGCGGGCACCTTGCGGTCCAGGCCGAGCGCGACCGTGATGTCCAAGCCGTGCACGACGTCATGGCCGAGAGCCGAGACCAGACCGCCGACCGGAGGCGTCCAGGGGTGGTGGGCGTTGTCACGGAGCCAGGCGGCGAGTTGCTGCGGCGTCGCGGCCGCCGCGTCCCTGCGGGCCAGGCGGTCTGTCATCCGGTGCAGGTTGCCGCGCGCCCTGACGAGCTGCGCCATCACCTGGGGCGTCGAGTAGCGAAAGCCCATCGACATGTGCGCCGCGACCTCCCGCACCCGCCAGCCGTCGCACAGGCTCGGTGCGTTCCACTGCTGGTCCGTCAGACTGTCCAACAGGTCGGCGATCTCCCTGCGTTCTCCGGCGATCAATCTTGTGACGTCCATGCCTCCAAGATCGCCTCGACCCTTGCCAGAAGTCCAAGAGCAGATTCTTCTCCACCTTAGAATCAGCAGTTATGGAGCTGAGGCAGCTGCGGTACTTCGTCACCGTTGTGGAGGAAGCCAACTTCACCCGGGCCGCCGCCCGGCTGCACCTGGCGCAGCCGGGCGTCAGCGCGCAGATCCGGCAGCTGGAGAGGGAACTGGGCCAGCAACTGCTCGACCGTTCCGGCAGGGCGGTGACGCCCACCGAGGTCGGCGAGGCCGTGCTGCCGTACGCGCGGGCCGCGCTCGCCGCCGCAGAGGGCGCGCGGCGCGCGGTGGAGGAGTTCACCGGGCTGCTGCGCGGCCAGGTCACGATCGGCCTCGTCTCCGGGGCGGCCACTCAGGAGTTGAGCGTGGCCGCCGTCCTCGCCGACTTCCACGACGCCCACCCAGGGGTCGACATCGCGCTCACGGAGGACACCTCGGAGCGGATGCTGGCCGCCCTGGTCGAGGGAGCCTTGGACATCGCCGTGATCGGGCTCACCGGTCAGAGTCCAGGTCCGGGCATCACCCACGAGGTCCTGATCGATGTACCGCTGGTCGCCGCCGTCGGTCCGAACGATCCCCTCCTGACGTCGACCGGCCCGGACGGTGTGCCTCTCACCGCGCTGCGCGACCGCGCGCTGATCAGCCTGCCGCGCGGTACGGGACTGCGGGGCGTGCTCGACGGCGCCTGCGCGGCAGCGGGCTTCCGGCCCCGCATCGCCTTCGAGGCGGCGGCCCCCGCCCTGCTCGCCCAACTCGCGGCCAGGGGCCTCGGAGTCGCAGTCGTGCCCGAGATCCCCGCGCCTGAGGCCGCGGCCCTCGGCCTGCGCACCCTGCCGTTCACCGACCCTCTGATGCGCGGCCGCGTCGCACTCGCCTGGCGCACCGACGGCCCGGCCGGCCCCGCGGCCCGCTCCCTCCTGTCCCGGCTGCTTCACGTCCGCCTCGCGTATCCGTCCCCCGAGTGATACGAGGGCCGCGCCGCGCCTGTGCGACATCCTGAGGGTCGCGCTGAGCCGACCGCCGGACGCGCCAGGCCCTCCTCCACCACGGAGATCGCCGCGCCCCGACCGGCGCCGACGGCTCAGCGCGCGATGCCCCCGACCACGACGAGCTCGGCCACGCCCACATGGTCGGGGGCTTCGCCGCCCTGGCCCGGCGAGGCGGCCCCGTCCGCGGGCGTGGCCGTCAGCGAGCCGTCGAGGGTGTGGCAGGGTGGTGGGCATGTGGGCCTTCGCGGCCCGTGAACGTGAGAAGGGGTATGTCGTGAACGAGGCTGAGCTCAGGGCGCTGTTCGACGAGATCGACGCGGATGGCGACGGGCGGATCAACATCGTCGAACTGGCGGAGGGCTTCAAGGCCGAGGGTGCCCACGGGCACCTCGCCGAAGAGGTCAGGAAGGCCATGGCGGCCGACGCGAACCACGACGGGGTCCTCGACTTCGACGAGTTCCGCACCCTGCTGAAGTAGCGTCAAGCCGGCCTGACCGCGTGAGCGCCTGGGCAAACCTGCCAGGAAGTCCGGGCAGGCCCCTCATGACGGGTCTGCCGGGCTCCCGCCACGGGCGCTCGTGCCTCAGGCGCAGACGGCGACGCACCGGGCCACGATCGGGGAGGTCCGGTCGAGTGTGGGACGTCCGGGTACCGCGTGCGCAGCGAGGCCAGGCGCCCAGGGGCATCCCCCGGGGCAGTACCGCCGAGCCGGCCCGCATCACCGCCGAGCCGCCCGGCATCACCGCCGGTGCTCAGCTCCACCACCTGGATGAGCAATCTTCCTGGAGAGCGTGGAGAGCGTGGAGAGCGTGGAGAGCGTGGAGAGCGTGGAGAGCGTGGGGAGGGGATGTCAGACGCCGGAGTCGGCCGCGGGGTGGGTGAACCGCACGGGCTTGCCCAGCGACCGAGCGTAGGCGATCTCGGCCCGGGTGCTCTCTCCGATGTAGTCGCCGACCACGAGCACCTCGTCAGCGAGCCGGATCTTCGCTCGATGCAGGGCGTCGAGTCGAGCCTTCAGCGCCTCTGCCTCGACAGGATCGGGCCGGAGTTCGTGCGGCGACTTCATGTCGCAGGCCGGTTTGACGACGATCCTCCCGGCCTTCGTCTCCTGGATGTCGGCCTCGGCCATCTCGATCATGAAGCGGATGGAGCCGCAGATCACGACGATGTGGGGGAGGCTCAGCTGTTTCTTCGCGTCAGCGAGCCTCTCCTCAGGTGTGAGCGGCTGAGCGTGTGACACTAATTCCTCCTGGTGATGTGGTCCAACGGGACCTGCGCAGTCGAGGACCACGGTGCCCGACAACGTGGTGCGGCGACGTACGCACCCGGTGAACACACTCTCCATCCGGCTACCGGTGGAACCGGGCCGACGTGCCCATGACTCGACAACTCGACACGGACAAGCACCGGTTCGTGGATCATTCCCGCTCGCGTCCGCGGAATCGGTGCTCGACGTCGAGTCGCGTCGCGGGCAGGGGATCGGCCTTCACGCCAGATCGCGGCGAGCCGGCTTTCCTGACGGTCTGTCGGAACCGACACTGAGCGCAAGGGGGTACGACGATGACTGATCAACCGTTCCAGCCCGCGACCGCTGAGGACGAGACGGACCCGGACACACCGGCCACGAACGCCGAGTTGCGGCAGGCGGTCCAGGCGGTGCTGGCGCTCAGGGCGAACGCGATCCCGTTCTGGGCGCGCGACACGGCCAAGACCGCGTCGCTCGACGGGCACTTGCAGCACGTACCGGACGGGCCACGTCGTGTGCTGTGGCGCGCCCTGGTCAAGGAGTGGCTCAAAGTCCGCTCGGACGCTCTGCTCGCCGCTCTGCGGCAGCAGTTGGACGACTCGATCAAGGCGGCGATGAGCTCCTTGGCCGGTGTGCAGCACGGGCTGGTCCATGGAGACCTGTCGCCGCGGCTCACCGAGGACGCCGTACAGCGGCTCGAACAGTTCGTGTACGACACGGACTTCGCCAAGGCGGCCGATGCCCACCTCGCGTCACTGAAGGCGGATTTCCTCGCGTACTGCGCCCGCGCGGCGGAGCTGGAGCCGTATCTGGAGGAGTGCCGGGAGGGCCTGGTCAAGGCGCACACCGATCTGAAGGCCGCGGTGCAGCAGGTGGACGCCCAGAAGCAGCAGGTCGTGCAGGCGGGCCTGGCGCTGTTCCTCGAACCGCGCGTGCACACCCTGGACGGGATGCTCACGGCGGCCGAGCAGGTGGTGATCGCACAGTCGCCGGACCTGCTGGTCACCCAGGTGGATACCGCGTGGACGCAGTCGGTCATGGCCTCCGCCGCGGATCAGAGAGCCGTGATCACCGGCTCTCTGGCGTCCGGCGCGGCCTACTGCGACATCGCCCGAGGCAATCTGACGCTTCCCCTGATCCGGATCGGGAGCCCGGTCGTGGCCCAGTTCCAGCAACTGGGCGCTCTTCCGGCCGCCAACGCGGGGCGGAAGGGCTGCGTGGACCTGCGCAAGGCCTTCGGCGAGCCGTGGATCCGCGCGCTGGGCTCGCTGACACAGCCTGAACTCACCCGGATCGTCTCCTTCTGCGGCCTCAAGATGGTCCGCGACACCCTCGTCAAGCGGCTGACCGCCCAGCGGATCCACGAGATGGATGCCGCCGTGGCACTGCTCGCCGCCCCCGGCGACGTGGACGTGGCCTGCGGGAAGATCGCGAGCATGGGCTACACCCGGATCGCCCTCCCGCCCGGTGTCACAGCCTTCGGCTGGCAGATCGTCGGCCAGTGGCTGCTGCCCAACGCCTTCTCGGACGCGGGCTACGAGACCGACGACGCCTGCCTGAAGCACATGCACCAGGAGCTGCACCCGCAGGTCTCGAAGGCCACGGCCGAGGCGTACTTCGCCGACCTCGTCACCGCCTGCCGCACGGCCCGTGCGGCATGGGGCCACCGAGTGGACAAGACCGTGCCCCTCGACCAGGACGACATCGAGTTGACCCACCAGGCGCGGTGGCACATCTCGATCAAGGCGTACCTCTCCACGTCCCAGGTCTTCCATGTGGACGGCGGCTACGGGAAATCCCCCTGGCGCGCGATCCAGTAGCGCCGGAGCCACCTCGGGGCGGGAACCGCGGGTGCGCCGTCCACGGACGGAGGGCGGACTCCGCGCTGTCCGAACCCGTGGGATCCGGGGCGGGTGTGAAGAGGTGAAACGACGCCGGCGCCGGCGGCGGCGATCATGGCCCTGGCCACTGCCGTCGCTTCAGCGCCTCCACCGGCGCTCCGGTGCGGTCACCCAGAAGGTCAGACCCACCAGGGAGAAGATCACGGCTCCGACGATGGCCATGGGGATGCCCATGGCGAGAACGAATGTCCGCAGGAGTTCTCCCCATGTCGGCTCATCACCCATGGTGTTCCCTTCGTGTGCCATGCAGGTCATGACTCGGCGAACTACGCTTCGGTTCCCCCTGGCGGCGGGGCCCGGCCGTTCGCATCGACCACCACGGAGTCGTTCCCGGTCATATCGGGCCCAGGACCTCCCCCGGAGCGGCGTCCAGCTCAAGGGTTTCGAGCACGGACAGCAACTGCCGTTCCTCGTAACGGAAGTGGCTCTCCATGATGGCGGCGATGCCCTCGAGGTGCTGGTCCAGTTCCTCGGGCGGGGCGGCCCGCCCGACCGCGGCCTGGAGGCCGCCCAGGAGGTGGGCGATCATGGAGTGGTCCTGCTCGAGGGAGCGCAGCACCGGGCGCAGTTCGGGATGCGCGGCCGCTATCGCCGGGAACAGGGTGCGGTCCTCGCCCCGGTGATGGCCGTCGAGGGCCGCGCAGAAGCCGTGGCAGTACAGCAGCAGTTCCCGGGTGGCCGCTTCCCCGGGAGTGCCGTCGGCCAGGGATGAGCGCGTGACCGACAGTGCTTCGCGCAGTCGTTCGTGTACCTGACGGAGTTCTCTGCTCCAGGCGACGAGCCTGGTCGTCTCGCGCTCAGACACGCGAGAACGAAGGGTGCGACGAATGCATCGTCGACCTCCTTCGGTTCGACGCCTCCATGCCTGACACGGACTGCCACCGGCACGCGACGTTGCCAGAACCCTAGCGCACCCGTCACCCCCGGCGGGCCGCCCGCTCGGGGTGAGAGACGCGGGCGACCGATCAGTGTCCGCCCTGCCGATCGGTGGACCGGTCGATCAGCCCGGCCGGTAGGTGCCCGCGCTCCACTCGTGACCCTCGGGGTCGAGGTCCCCGCCCCGGCGGTCGGGGCGGCGGCCTGCCGAGACCTACCAGCCGTTGAGGTGCACGACCTCCGAGACGGGGCGGCGGCGCACGGGCCCGAAGTTGCCCATCGGCCGGCCGACGGGTATCGCGGCGAAGGTGCGCATGTCCTCGGGGATGCCGAGGGCCTGCTTCCACTCCTCCTCCAGCATCAGGTGCCAGATGGTGATGTTCGCTGCGAGGCCGAGCCCTCGGGCGGCGAGCAGCAGGTTCTGCACACCGGGGTAGACACAGGAGCCTTCCGCGAGGGCCATGAAGCGTTCCTGCGTGTCCATCATGCGCTGGGTCGCGGCGGGGCCGAGGGCCTGCGCGGAAGCGAGGTAGCCCTCCTCGGTCACCCGCGGTGCGGGGAACTGGTAGCAAGGGATGATCAGTACGGGGGTGTCCGCGAAGTGGTCCCGCTGGTACTCGATGGCGGCGACCATCCGCCCGTAGGCCGCGTCGTCCATGCCCGCGGGGGCCAGCGCGCCGGTGGTGGCGAGGTAGGCGTCGACGCAGCGCTTCCACAGGGGAGCGAGACGGGCCATGACCTCCCGATCGGTGACGACGACGTACTCGAAGCGCTGCATGTTGCCGCCGCTCGGCCCCCAGACCGCGGCCTGCACGAGCTGTTCGACGAGGTCCTCAGGGATCGGGTCGGGCTTGATGCGGCGCATGGCGCGCATGGTGGACATGGTGCCGAAGAGACGCGGGTCGGTGTCCGCACCGATGATGTCGTTCATGATCGCGGAGTGTAGACCCCGTGACCGCGCCCGCAAGAGACTGCCGCGGGCGGTCGGGGCCGAGCCCAGGGACTACGCCGTCCGCGTCGACGCCGGGCTCGGGTACGTGACCGCGTACCGAACCTAGTCCTCGGGCGCGTCGTCCTCCGTCTCGTAGTTCGCCAGGGCAAGCCCCAGCGCGAAGAAGGTCGGTGCCCACTCGCCGACGAAGATGCCCCAGCGGTCGGCGCGTTCCAGATTCTCCCGTCGACTCGAGGCGAGCCACGAGGTGAGGGACAGTCCGATCGAGCCGACAGCCGCGAGGTAGGCGTGCTCACTGCGAAGGCCGGCGTCGTGAAGTCGCTTGACGACCATGTCGATCTTCCCTTCGGTCGAGGTGCCGGACCTGGGGGCGGGGCCGGCAGGACCGTCGCACCCCGTAGATCCCGAGAATGCTTCCTGCGTAGGTGTTTCCGTCCCGGCCGGCTCTCGGATGCGTCACGGGGCGGTGTGGTGGTCCGGGTCGCCGTAGAACCGGCAGATCAGGTCGATGCCCTTCCGCAGGCCCGTGGGGCGGACCATCCCCGGGGCGAGTGCCCGGCCGCTCCAGCCGGGGCCCGCGAGCACGACCAGGGGGGCGAGCCTGGCTCCCCGTACTCCGAACGTCGTTCCCGCCACGCGGCGGGCGAGGGCGTGGTCCGCGGTGAACCTGGACTGTGACCAGAGGGCCACAGCGGCCGGACCCGACCGGCGTACCGCGGCGTCCAGGGCATGTGCGGGCACGGCCGCGCCGAACATCCTGGTCGGCAGACCTCGTTCGGCGAGGCCCGCCGCGAGGGCTTCGAGGGGAAGGGTGTGCTCTTCGGAGGGGACGCAGGCGAGGACGACGGGAGGGCCGGAGGCGGTGGGCGCCGGGCCGGTGACCGCCGCCGCCCGCAGTGCGGTGGAGACGTGCCACGACAGCAGGTGCTCCACCTCGACGTAACGGTCGTCCGAGGACTCCCACTTGCGTCCCACCGCGTGCAGGGTCGGAGCCATCACCTCCTCCCACGCCGTGACGAGCCCGTACCGTGCGAGGACCTCCCGCAACAGCGCCTCCATGGCCGGGGCGTCGAGCCGCACCGCGGCGCGGGCCAGACCGCGGCACTCCTGCCGTACGTCACCCAACGGCAGCCCACCGCCGGGTCCCGCGCGTCGAGCCCGCGAAGGTGCCCTCCCCGCCGTTGAGGCGTCCGACGGCACGGACCCCGCCGACTTCGCGGGTTCCGGCACGGAGACGGCCGACGGCTCGGCCGGCCCTGTCACCACCCCGGGCACGGCGACGGTCAAGGGCTCGGCCGGCCCTGTCACCACCCCCGGCATCGCGACGGCCGACGGCTCGGCCGGCCCCGTCACCGCCCCGGGCCGGGAGGACCTGGCCGCGTGGGCCGCCTCGGCGGGCGGGACCCCTGACGCCGTGAGCCGGCACATCTCCTCCAGCATGGCCACGTCCGCCGCGCTCCACCGCCGATGCTTCCCGTCGACGCGCGCGGCGGGCCCGATGCCGTAGCGCTGGTCCCAGGAGCGCACCGTGGTCGGCGAGACGCCGAGCCGTCGCGCGACCGCGCCTGTGGTGATCCCGTGGGTCTCTGCGGACATGCCACCCGCCATGAGGGGAGGAAACGATGCGTGAAGGGGGCCGGCAGCCGGCGCGGCCGTCAGGTGCGCCGCGCCGCGGCGGCGGTCGGAAGGCGGGTGGCCACGCCGTCGGCCAGCCGCTCGAACTCCGACCGCAGGAACGGTGTCGCCAGCTTCGCGAGGCCCTTGAACGTCAGCGAAGCACGATAGGTCAGCCGCGTGCCGTTCCCCTCGGGCTCGAAGCGAAGGTCATCGACCGCGGTGACCGTCTTGTTCTCCCCGATGAACACCAGCCGCGCCGACTCGCGTACGTCGAGCCGGTACTCGAGTTCGCTCGTACGCCCCCGGAAGACCGACTTGTTGCGCCACCGCGCGCCCTCCCGCACCGGTCCGTCGTCCAGCCGTACACACGACACGGTGCCGGGATCCCACTCCTCGGCGTGGGCGAAGTCCTCCATGTACGACACGAACTCGGGCAGGGGAAGCCCCACCACGAGAACCCTCTCGACACTGATCACCGCACGGCCTCCCTCTCCCTGCCACCGGTCCCTCGCTTCCGGGTCGAGCCCGGACACCGATGCTTCCGTGTACGGGGGGTGCCGGATGCAGGGTTCCGCCGCCCCTCGCCGACCAGATCGGTGGCGAGTGCCCGGGGCCTTGGAGCCGTGGCACCGTTCCGCCCGAGAACGCTGCATGAACGATGCGAGTGGTATCGGTGTATATGTCGGAGTGAAGCTGATTTCCTTCCGCCTCGTCGCTGTCTCGTCCTGGCCGACGGCCTCACGGACGCATCGTGGAGGTGCGACGGGGCGAGGCCCGCCCGGGCCTCGCCCTGCGGGCGGGGTTCGATGATTGGGGAGACGCTCATGAACACCCACGTCCTCGCAGTGAACGGACTGGCCGCCGGCGTCTGGCAGTCCGGACTCGCCCAGGTGCTCGGCGGCCTGGTCGTGGTCGTCGTACTCATCGGCGCCTTCGCCCTGGGGATCAGGCTCACGAGGAAGGAGCTGCCGCCCCCCGCCCCCGAGACCCAGCCGCACCGCCCCGAGACCGACCGGCATCCTGGTGAGATGTCCGAGTACCGCAAGCCCTCCGAGATGCCGCAGACGGACGGTGAGCACCGGCTCATGCCCTACAACCTGAAGAACTGCGGCGATGCCTCGGCCGTCCCGCCCAGCGAGGAGCAGCGCAAATGGGGCGGGATCTCCAGCGGAGGCTTCGGCAGCGGAGGCACCGGCCACGGCGACTGAAGCGTCCGGCCCCCCCGCGCGGAGCGGCGAACGGCGTGCCAGGGTCACTCCTGCGCACGCCGTCCCCGTGGCTACGGGCGGCAGCCCTCAAGAAGGAGGCCGAAGACGTCGCTCAACAGTTGCTCGCGGACGTCTGGTCGTACTCCGCCGGTACTGCCCGTGCCGCTGAGAGCTCGGCCCGTGGTCGCGCGGCATCGCGGCCCACAAGGCAGCCGACCCGTCCGGCGCGGTGGTCCGCCACCACGAAGGGTTCCGCCGACTCGGCAAGGGACTCGGCAAGGGGCACCGCGGCCGAGGCGGCCTCGTCACCCGCACCGCCCGGGATCGCACGACGCCTCGCTCTGCCCCGGGCAGGGTCAGGAGCCACACGAGAAGGGCGCTGCGCTCCCTCGCCGACGTCGTCAGCGAAGGGGGACGACGCCCGCTCGGACAGGCCGGACGGGCCGGACGCCATCCGGCGCCATCGCTCCCATGAGCCGGTGCGCCACCCAGTCGGGCCCTCGCCGGCCCACCCGCCGGGACCAGTGCCGAAGCCCCGGGGGAGGGGCGTCGAGCAGCCGCCGAAGGGCTGTTCCGGCCGTCCTCTCGTCGAGGCGCGACGGGTCGAGGCACAGGGCGAGCCCCGCTCGCTCGGCGTCGTGGGCGATGGCGAACTGGTCGCTGGAGAAGGGCAGGACAAGGGCCGGCGTCCCCGAGGCCAGGGCTTCCGTGAAGGAGTTGTTCCCGCCGTGGTGGACCATCGCGTCCACCTTCCCGAGGAGCCATTGCTGGGGCACCACGGCGTCGATGTGGACGTCGGGTCCCGCCAGGTGCGACAGGGCCGCCGCGCGGTCGCCCGCCGCCACGATCGCCGCCGTGTCGGGCAGGTGGGCCCGCAGACTCCTCACGAGGAGGGCGAGCACGTCGTCGCGGGCGGAGAGGAAGGTACCGAGAGCGATCAGCACCACCCTCCGGTGCGTGGCCCTGAGCCGCCCCAGCACCGCCTCCCACCGCGCACCCGGGTCCGGCGGCACGGCGGGCACGCCATGCCCCCCGTGGACGAAGGCCGGACCGCCGTCCGGCCGCCCGGGCAGCCAGGGGAACTCGGGGTAGTTGAACACCACAGCGTGCGGTGAGGCCAGCGCGAAGGCGCGCCCCGGAGGCGGAGCGTCCGGAGCGTGGAGGCGCGCCGTCTCCGCGAAGCGCCGCGTGAACTCCGTGTCGACCTCCCGAGCCGCCCGACGAAGCTCCGCGAGTTCCCCGCCGGAGGGGCGGATCGCCTCGGGCCACGCATAGGGCACACCGAAGAGCGCGCTGTCGGAAGCGGGAACGTACGTCGGATGGCCGGGGCAGAACGTGGCGTAGCGAAGTCCCAGGCAGTGCAGGGCCAGCGTCACGGGGTAGCTCAGCTGGTCGACCACGTACCAGTCCGGCGCCAGCCGGGCGTGCAGGGACCGGATCCGCGCCAGCGTGGCCTCCGGGTCCGGCAGCATGTCCTGGCCGCGGTGACGGCACTGCGTGAGCAGGGCGGACACGGCTCCGCGCCGGGTGGATTCGAGGAACTCGTCGAGACGCCTCCGCTCCTCGGCGGCCTGCGGGGTGCTCCGGGCGACCCCGGTGTTCGAGTTCCGCGTGATGGCAAGGGGCACGAACGTCACCCCCGCCCGCTGTGCGAAACCCTCGAAAGGCGGACCGCACGCGAACACGACGTCCGCGCCGCGACGGGCGAGCGCCCCGGCCAGCACGGACAGCGGCTGGGCGTGCGAGGCGAACGGAGGACTGACGACGACCACGCGCGGAGGACGGCTCCCCGGGGCTGATGGCTCCATGCCGACACGTTCACCCCCGGGCACGCGGCCGGATGCACGGGGACCGCGGTCGGCACGTGGACGGAGCGCATACGTTCAGTGACCGACCGACCAACCCACCGACCGACTGCTGACCGACCGCCCCACCGCCCACTGACCGACGAACCACGGCCGCCGCACGCCTCCTCACGCGCACCCTCACGACGCCCCGGCCCTGCATCCGGAACCCGCATCGGTCGCGAACAACTGCTCGCCGAACGTCGACGACGAGGAGTTGCGATGAAACGCTCCCACCCTCCCGCGGCTCACGGGGGACACAGACCGCGACTCTCCGCGCGTGTCCAGCCCGAGCCGTTCCTGGCCGTTCGGGCCGGGCACTGGGGGAGAGCCGCGGACGACTCCGTACGGTGGTCGAGGACACCGAACCTTCTGGCGGAACTCGTGCGGGCCGAGTACCACAGGGAGGGTCCGACGGCGCATGCTCCCCCGAGGCTCGCCTCCCCCCGGGACCTGGCCCTGGCCGAGCTGAGGAAGCGGCTGCGCCTGGGGAAGGTCCCCGCACCGGAGGAGTGCGTACGCCTCCTCCTCGAAGGCTGCGACCACACGCGGTCCGCGGTCTTCGACGCCTGGCCGGAGGTCGTACGGCGCCACGGGCCGGCGCACGCGCGGGCCGCTCTGCGCAGCGGCCTCCGGGCCGGTCGCGCCCCCGAGGCGGTACCGCTGATGCTGGACCTGGCCGCCGCGACCGGCCTGCGGCCCCTCTCCCTTCCCGAACTCCTCGGAGCGGCGTCAGCGCCGTCGTCCGGACGCCGGCTGCGACACGCCGCCTGGCGCCTCCTCGCGGCGATGGGCGAACTCTCCCTGATACCCGACGCCGACACCGCCGGGGACGCGTACGAGAAGGTGCTCCTGACCGCGCTGGGCGGGGAACCCTCGCTCGGCTCGGACACAGTCGGCCTGAGGCCGGGCGTCCTGGTCGCCCAGTCCATGCTGATGGGGCACCTGGACCGTCCGGGCGAAGGCATGAGCGGCGGACTGGGCGTTCTCCTCGGCTCCCTGGGGAACGCCCTCGCGGACACCGAGGCCGTCGCCGGCGTCCTGACCGTCGTGACGGCCGACCTCGCCGAGCTGGAAGCGGACCCGAGCCTGCTGCGGCGCCGGGGCCGGAGGCACTGGGTGCTCAGGATCCCCGTGGACAGCGATCACCCGGTCCGCCCCGAGGAGACCGGGGCCCACCGGGACGCCATGGCGTGGTGGGCGACCCTCCTCCTCACCTCGCTGCCCAGGCCGGTCGACGTCCTGCACGTCCGCTACGCCGACGACGGCTCGCTCGCCCTCGCCGAAGCCGCCCGCAGGGCCGGCCTCTCCCTGATGTTCACCGCCACCCCGGACCCCCATCGACAGATGACCGAGCGCTACGACGCCCCGGGCGCCGACCCGCGCGCCCTCAGGGACGACCTGCACCGCGTCTTTCTTGCGGACCGGCTGCTGGAGAGGGCGGACCGCGTCGTGGGGATCGCGGGCCGGGGCGGGGGAGCGGCGGAGCTCGTACGGTACTTCCCCCAACTGGTGGACAGGTACGCCGAAGGTGCGCCGAGCGCCCCGCCCGAGGGCATCCCGCCGTACCTGCCGCCTACGCACGCGGCCCGCAGGCGCGCCGCCCTCCTCCGGGCGGTCGACGACGCCGCCGCCCCGGCGGACGGCCGCGCCGCCTCCTCGGTGCTGCTCAGCGTGGGCCGGCTCCACCCGGTGAAACAGCAGGATCTGCTGGTCCGTTCCTGGATCGACGCGGACTGCCATCGGCACACGGTCCTGGTGCTGGTGGGAGGCGGCCCCCGATCCGGCGACGCGGTCGAACGCATGATGCGCGCCCGCATCGAGGAAGCGCTCCGCACCCGCCCGGAGGCGCGTCGGCGCCTGCTCCTCCTTCCGGCCCTCCCCAACGCGGAGGTCCGGATGCTCGAACGAGCCCTCGCCGATCCCGCACGACGGCTCTCCGCACGATACGTGTGTCCCAGCGCCAAGGAGGAGTTCGGCCTCGCGCTCCTCGAAGCGATGGACGCCGGACTGCTCGTGGCCGGCCCCCTGCGCGGCGGGGTGCCGCACTACGTGGTCGACGGCCACAACGGCCTGCTCGTCGACACGTCCACCTGCCGGACTCTCGGCGAGGGACTGACCCGTCTGCTCGCCGTCGACGACGCGCGGGCGACGGTGATGGCCGCACGCGCCCGGACCCTCGTCAGGTCCACCTACTCGTCGACCGCCATGGCCCGCACGCTGGCCGAGCACTATGCCGAGATGGCCTCGCTCCACGCGGCGAAGTCCGCCGGGACGTTCCCACCGGGCTTCGCCTCCGCTTCAGGCTCTCCGTGGGGGCGGGGCGGGCGGTGACGTCCCGGGGCGGGTGCGTGCGCGAGTCCGCTCGTTCCGGGGCCGCGCCGCGCGGGGACACCGTCGTGTGTGCTCAGTTGTCCGCTTCGAGGGCCCGGACGCGCCGCGCGTCCAGGTCTCGCTGGACGCGGGCCACGTCCTCGGCGTACGGGCGGTAGAGGAGCGTGAGGAACGCGCCGTTGACCGTCATCAGGATGACGAGCGCCCACAGGAAGACGGTGCGCAGGCCGACGACGTCGCCGAGGAAGCCGGCGCCGAGGCTGAACGCGGCCCAGGCGATCGCCTCGAACACCGAGACGTAGAGGGCGAACGCGGCGCCCCGCAGTTCGGGGGGTGTGACGGCCATGACCATCGGCCGGTTGAGGCTGGGGTTCACGCCCTGTGCGGCGCCCATGAGGGCGAAGAAGACGCCGAAGAGCGCGATGTGGCCGTAGTCGAACTGCGTGCCGAAGAAGGCGACGACCGCGAAGGCGAACTGGGCGGACTGCAGGACCGCGACCGGGCCGTGGCGCGGACTGCGCCGGGTGGCCCAGTCGGCCGCGAAGCCGCCGAGGAGGGTGCCCAGGAAGTAGCCGATGCCGAAGGGCAGCAGCACGATCGCGGCCTTCTGGGTGCTGAAGCCGTACTCGTCCACGAGGAAGACCACCCCGAAGGTGCCCACCAGCAGGTGCCCCGACAGCAGCCGTGACACGAGGAGCAGCACCAGGGTACGGATGCGCAGCAGGGAGAGGACCTTGGCGCGGGTGAGCTTCGAGTGGGCCTCGCGGGTGGCTCGGTCGAGGCCGCTGAACTGCTGCTCGGACGCTCCGCGCCCCGGGTCGCGGAACCACACCCACAGGCCGATGCCGAGCAGGATGTTGAAGGTCCCCACGCCCCACAGGCCCCAGCGCCATCCCTCGTCGACGCCGGCCAGCTGTCCCTTCAGCGGACCGATCCCGGCACTCACGAGGGAGACCGCGCCGAAGACCAGGCCCACCGCCCGGCCTCGGGACGAACCGCCGAAGAGGTCGCCGATCAGCTCGGTGATGATCGGGTGCGCGGCGGCGTAGCCGGCGGCCAGGATCGTGTAGAGGACGAGGAGCTGGGTGAAGTTCTGTGCGAAGCCCGCGGCCACGCCCCACACCCCCCACAGGCCGGTGGCCACGACGAGGACGCCCTTGCGTGACCAGCGCTGCGCGGCCCACACCCAGAACGGCCCGGTGAAGGCCCCGACGATCTTGCCGGCGGCGGTCAGTGTGCCCAGGGCGCCGAGCGAGACGCCGAGGGACTGGCGGATCAGGGGGAAGAGGCTGCAGACGAGACTCGCCTCGGTGCTGTCGACCAGCATGGTGCCGCCGAGCAGGGACAGCTGTCGCCAGCGTCCCTTCACGGGTACCTCGGCAGGGGGCACGGCGGTGCGCTGGCTAAGCTCGGTCATCGCGCCATCTCTTTCTCTGCGGTTTCCTGGCGGGAGATCTACGGGAGGGCAGGGCGCAGGCCGGTGACGGGGCGGCAACCCCGTCACCGGCCGCAGGCCGGCGGAACCGGTGGGGTGTACGGGCGGGCGTGCGTCAGAGGCGGGCGAGTTCCTCGGCGACCATCCGGAGCCGGGGCACCGGGAACAGCGGACCCGCCGTCGCGGCGACGTCGATGAGCGGTGCGGAACCCAGCATCTGGAGCAGCTCGGAGTCCACTACGCCGGGCAGGTGCCTGCGGAGCACCTCGACGGCCCTCGGATCGGACAGCAGTGCCTTGAGGGGGGTGCGCAGCGAGAGACGGCCCTCGGGGTACTCCTCGGCGCGGGGCAGGGGCAGCGCGGCCCGCTCGGCCTGCCCGCGCTGGGCGCGGACCAGCAGGTGCTCCCTGGTCACCGGACCTTCGGCGGGCAGCCCCAGTCGTGCGTACTGGCTGGCGGGGGCGTCCTCGGCCCGCATCAGCCCCACCATCAGGGTCGCCATGCGCAGCTCCGTGTCGTCGTCGACCAGGGGAGTCAGCTGACCGGGGTCGGTCTGCAGGTCGAAGAGGAGCGTTCCGTGATGGTGGGGGTTGACCAGGGTGCGGCCGCCGGTGCGCAGCGTACGGACGCCCTTGGTGAAGTCGAACGGCTCCGCCAGCTCCAGGTCCGCGAGTTCGGCGGGCGAGAAGCGGCCCCTCATGTGCGTCGGCATCAGGGTGTGCTCGAAAAGCGGCGCGTTGTCCGGCGACACAGGGGCCCGCATGTAGACGTGGCGTCCGTCGGTGACGTTGACATGCCCGCCGTGGGCGCCGAAGAGTCCTGCCTCGCGCACGGGCACGTCCTCGGCGATCGGCAGCGGCGCGCCCCTCATGTCGCCGGGCCGGTCGACGCCGAAGAACTCCAGGAACGTCGGCGCCAGGTCGACGGTCTGCACGAGCGCCTCGCGCCGGGCTCCGGCCGTGGCCGAGCGGGGATCCCAGGCGAACAGCGGCAGGTGGACGAGTTCGTCGAACCAGGGCTGGACGCTCTTGCCCCACCAGCCCTTCTCGCCCAGCAGCAGGCCGTGGTCGGTGCACACCACCAGCAGGGTGTCCTCCCACAACCGGAGCTCGTCCATGGTGTCCAGGACGCGTCCGAGCGAGTGGTCGCACATGGACAGCAGCGCCGCGTACTCGAACCGCGCGTGCTCGACCTGGTCGGGATCCTCCACGACGCGCTTGTAGTCGGGCCAGTCGAAGTGCGGACCCTCATAGGCGTGCGGGTAGAGGTCCTTGTACGGCTGGTGGCTGAAGAACGGCTCGTGCGGGTCGAAGGTCTCGATCTGTACGAACCACCGGTCGGCATCCCGGTTGGTGCGGATGAAGTCGAGGCCGGCGTCGAAGGTGAGGGTCTGCGGGTGGACGTCCTCCGTCGCCATGTGGGGACGGTTGACCCAGTCCTGGCGGTAGACGCCGAACCGGACCTTCTTCAGGTCCTCCGGTACGACGGGGTCGGCGACCTGCCCCTTCCAGGGGTCGCCCTCCTGGCCGCGGAAGAACTCCCAGGTGTGGTAGCGCCCGTGGTAGGTGGCGCCGCCGTCCTCCCAGTAGTGCGGGTGGTCGCTGACGAGGTGGGTGTAGACGCCGTTCTGCTTGAGCAGTTCCGGCATCGAGTCGTCGAACGGTTCCAGCGGGCCCCAGCTGCGGTGCAGGAAGTTGTGGCGGCCGGTGTGGAGTTCGCGCCGCGCCGGCATGCAGGGGAGGGAGCCCGCGTAGGCGTGGTCGAAGGTGACCGCCCGCTCGGCGAGCCGCGAGAAGTTCGGCGCGTGGGTCCAGTCGCCCCCGTACGGCGGCAGCATGTGCCGGTTGAGGCTGTCGAACATCACCATGACGGCCTTCATCGGACGGGGCTCCCCTCGGTCAGGCTGCGCAGGGTCTCCTCCAGCCAGGCGACCCAGCGGTCCATGGCCGCCGCTCCGGCCCGGTGCAGCGCGTTGTGGATCTGGAGGTCCAGTTCCCGGTCCAGTCCGGGAACCGGGTCCTCGTAGGTCAGGGTCCGGTCCCGGCCCCGGTTCTCGGCGATCTGCCGCCGGCGGTGGTCCAGCTCGGTCTCGACGAGCCGGACCACCGCGTCGTGGTCGAGCGGCCCCGCGATGCTGAACCGGGCGATGAAGTCGATCTCCTGGAAGCGGCTCGGCGGCTCGTACGGTGAGCGCACCCACTCCAGGAGCACCTCGTGGCCGCGGGGAGTCAGCCGGTACACCTTGGCGTCGGGCCTCCCCTCGCGCGCGTCGACCTCGTGCCGTACCCATCCGTCGGCCTCCATCTGGCCGAGCTTTCGGTAGATCTGGCTGTGATGGGCCCGGGCCCACAGGAACTGCCCCTCCGTCTCCAGCCATTTGCGCAGGTCGTAACCGCTGTAGGGCCGACGGGTCAGCAGACCCAGCAGGACGTGCTCGAACTTCACGGACGTGGACTCCCAGCGTGAGGTGCGAAGAGGGATGGCCGGTGATTCACCACCCCGTTACCTATGTGCAAGTTCACCTATGTGCGAATTCATATACTGGGGTTATGGAGACGTCAATGGGATGTTGCGCCCCGGTTACCCGGACCCACTCCGCCCCCGTGCGCCCCGAACCAGCCGAAATCATGCCTGACCATGACCAAGCACTCCTGGCGGGCGGGCGGTTCCTGATGGGCGACCACTTCGACGAGGGCTATCCCGCGGACGGCGAAGGACCGGTGCACGCGGTCCGCGTCGCTCCGTTCGCCATCGACACCACGACGGTGACCGTGGCCATGTTCGAGTCCTTCGTCCACGCCACCGCGTACGCGACCGTGGCGGAGCGGGAGGGCAGCTCGGCGGTGTTCCACCAGGCCGTCGCCGCGAGGCGGGCGGACATCGTCGGCGTCGACCCGGTCGCCCCCTGGTGGCTGGAGGTCCGGGGGGCCGACTGGCGCCGTCCGCACGGCCCGCTGTCCGAGGCCGAACGAGACCACCCCGTGGTCCACGTCGCCTGGGAGGACGCCATGGCCTACTGCGCGTGGGCGGGCCGCCGTCTGCCCACCGAGGCCGAATGGGAGTACGCCGCCCGCGGCGGCCTCGAAGGACACCGCTTCGCCTGGGGCGACGAACTCAGGCCCGGCGGCCGATGGCCCTGCAACATCTGGCAGGGCTCTTTCCCGCACACCAACACCGCCGAGGACGGCTGGCTCGCGACCGCACCGGTCCGCAGCTACCCGCCCAACGCCTTCGGCCTGTACGAGGTCGCCGGCAACGTGTGGGAGTGGTGCGCGGACTGGTTCGCCGCCGACTACTACGCGCGCTCTCCCGCCGACAGCCCCCAGGGCCCCGCGCACGGAGAGCGCCGCGTCATGCGCGGCGGCTCCTACCTCTGCCACGCCTCCAACTGTAAGTTGCGCCCGCAGAGCGGGCTGCGCTTGATGTTGACGCCGGGGCCGAGCAGCACGTGGACGCCGTGCGCGAGGCACTCGCGGGCCAGCGCGTCCCCGACGCGGCGCGCCAGTTCGGTGTCCCAGGTGCTCGCGAGGGTGACGGCGGGCGGGAAGCAGGTGGCGGGGGCGCTGACGGCGATGCCGAGGTGGTCGGCCTGCTCGTCGCTCTGCACCCGCAGCCCGTGCGGCCCGTCGGAGAAGCGCAGTCCGGGGACGCCGGCCCGGGGGAGGGCGGCGGTCCGCCACCACCCGGAGCCGGTGGTCAGCGCGGCCTTCTCCTCCGTGGTCAGGTGCGCGGGGGTCATGCCGGGTGAAGGGGGTGCGGGGGTCACGCCGGGTGAAGGGGGTGAGGGCGTCAGGCCGGGCGAAGGGGGCGTGGGTCGGATCGGGCTGTTCAAGGGTCCTCCTCGGGGGGCCGCACCGGCACTGAGGAAGAAACAGTACGTTGTACTGTTTCTGGCGGGCAAGGCTCGCCCGAGCGCGGAAGGGCTGCGGGGTCAGGCGGAAGCGGGCCGAGGGGGCCACGTAAGGTGACCCGGTGACAACCAGAAATCCCTACCCCAAGGGCGTCGCCAAGCGGGAGGAGATCCTCAGGGTCACCCTGGAGATCTTCGGCCGAGGGGGCGAGCGGGACACCACCCTGCGGACGGTCGCCAAGGAGAGCGGCATCAGCCTGACCGGCCTCATGCACTACTTCGCGTCCAAGGACCACCTGCTCACGGAGGTCCTGCGCGCCAGTGACCGGGCGGCCGAAGAACGCTTCCACTCCCAGGGATCCGCGAGCGACCCGGGTGACTTCCTGGCCCGCGCCCTGACCGCGAACGCCGCCGACGGCGCCCGTATCCGCCTCTACGTCACGCTCGCCGCGGCATCGACCGACCCCGCCCATCCCGCCCACGCGTACTTCGAGGAACGGTTCGCCCTCCTCCGTACCACCATCGCCGCACACATTGCGGAGGAGCAGCGGGCGGGCCGGGTCGCCCCCGGGATCGATCCGCACTTCACCGCGTCGGCCCTCGTCGCCGCCTCCGACGGGATCCAGCTCCAATGGCTGAGCGACCCCGGCATCGACATGGCCGCCCACGTCCGCCGGGTCTGGAGCATCCTCGTCCCCGAGGCCGACTCCCCGCCCGGCGCGGCACCGCCCGCGTAGATCCGCCGACGCGACCGCTCCCGGCCGTGGCAGGCCCCGCAAGCCCCCGGATCTGCTGCACATTCGTACCGGCCCCGGGAGCCCCCGGATCCGCTGGACTCCCGTACCGGCCCCGGGGGCTCGGCGGAATCCGCTGAGCCCAGGACGTCGGTCGACGGCGCTTGTGGGGCCTGCCGGGCGGGCGGCCGGCCTGCTCAGGCGTGGTCGGGCAGATCGTGGCCGGTGACGGCCCGGGCGTAGGCGCGCAGTGCGGTGATCACCTCGGCCCGGGAGCGGCGGCCCGCGAGCAGTTCCATCTGGTACCCGTCCTCCATCGCGACGAAGCTGGCGGCGAGCAGCCGGGGCGGGTCCTGGAGCGTGAAGTGCCCCTGGGCCTGTCCCAGGACGAGGATGCCCGAGTAGACGGCGATCTGGCGCTCGGTCAGCGCACTGTCCAGCGCCGCCGCCTTGGCGTCGCGCAGGCACCGGGGCCAGTACTCGAAGAGCAGGCGGGTCAGGGTGTCGTCCGGCCCGGAGGCCACCCCCTGCTCGATGCACGCGGCGAGCTGCCTGGACGCGTCGTCGAAGGCGGTCGCGGCCTGCTCGCGCTGCCGGCTGTAGCGCTCGATCGCCTGCTGGTAGGCGGCGTGCACCAGGGCGTCCAGATCGCCGTAGTAGAGCACCGCGGCCGAGGTCACCCCCGCCTCCTCCGCCACGTCGCGCAGCCGCAGCCCTTCCAGGCCGCGCGCGACCAGCGCGCGCTCCACCGCCCTGCCCAGCTCGGCCCGCCGGGCCTCCTTCCCGCCCTTCCTCGCGACCACACCGCTCCCTTCGTCGATCTGTTGCAGACAGATTTAACGGTATCCCGACGCCCCTTGACCAGCCAGAGAACCATGTCTTAAATCTGCGTTTAACAAATCCGTCGCTGCCCGGAGGCACCTCATGCCCCACCCGAACGACGCCGACGCGGGACCCGCATCCGCTCCCGCCCCCGACAAAGGCCTGCGCAGAGGCACGGTGGGCCTCCTCGCCTCCGTCACCCTCGGACTCTCCTGCGTGGCCCCCGCCTACAGCATCGCCGTCACCCTCGGCTTCGTGACCCTGACCGTCGGGGACCTGGCGCCCGCCGCCCTCCTCCTCGGCTTCGTCCCGATCCTCCTGACCGCGTTCGCCTTCCGGGAGCTCAACCGCGCCATGCCGGACTGCGGCACCACCTTCGTGTGGACCACACGCGCCTTCGGGCCGTTCGCCGGCTGGCTCACCGGCGGCTGGGTCGTCCAGGCCGCCACCTTCCTCGCGATGACCGCCCTCTCGCAGGTCGGAGCCACGTACCTCCTGCGCGTACTGGGTCTGGGCTCCCTGGCCGACAGCCCCCTCGCCGTCACCGCCACCGCCGTCGGACTCCTGGCGGCGGTGGCAGCGGTCGCCTACCGGGGCCTCGACCTCTCGGCCGCCGTCCAGTACGTCCTGCTCGGCCTGCAACTGGCCGCGCTGCTCGGCTTCGGCATAGCCGCCTTCGCCCGTGACGGCGCGGCCGTACCCTCCCTGGCCTGGCTCGACCCGCTCGCCTTCCCGGGCTTCGGCCCGTTCGCCGAAGCGGTGATGCTCTGTCTGTTCATCTACTGGGGCTGGGACGCGCTGATCACCGCCAACGAGGAGACCCGCGACGGCGAACGCGTCGCGGGACAGGCCGCCGTCCTGTCCACCCTCGTCCTTCTCGGCGCCTACCTGTTCACCGCCTTCGCCGCCATCAGCTTCGCCGGCACCGGAACCACGGGCACCGGACTCGGCAATCCCGACAACGCCTCGGACGTCCTCGCCACCCTCGCCCCGCCCGTCCTCGGCCCGGCACTCGCCAAGGCGATGGAGCTGGCCGTCTGCGTCTCCGCCGTGTCCGCCCTCCTCACCAGCGTCGTCGGCTCCTCACGCGGCACCCTGTCGATGGCCGCCCACGGCGCCTTGCCGCCCGCCTTCGCCCGCGTGCACCCACGCCACCACACCCCCACCTTCGCCACGCTCTTCGCCGCCGGCGCGACCGCCGGCCTCCTCGTCCTGCTCCGGCTCGTCTCCACCGACTTCCTCGGCGACGCGATCCTCTGCGTCGGACTCCTCATCGCCTGCTACTACGGCACCACCGCACTCGCCTGCGTCTGGTACTTCCGCGACCGTCTCCGGGACTCCACCCGCGACCTGCTGTTTCGCGGAACCCTCCCGCTCCTGGGAGGACTGATGATGCTCGCCGCCTTCGCCCGCAGCGCGTACGACATGTACGACCCGGACTACGGCAGCACCTCCTTCCACGGCATCGGCGGCGTCTTCCTGTTGGGTGTCGGCTCCCTCGCGGCAGGGGCCCTCGCTCTCGCCGCCGCCCGCGCCCGCTCGCCCCGCTTCTTCCGTGACGACCGCACCACCATGACCGAACCCGCCCTCCTCAAGGACTGACCTCCCATGCGCACACTCGCCCTCGCCGCCATCCAGACGGCCCCCGTCCCCCACGACCCCGAAGCGACCTGGCAGCGCTTCGCCGACCAGGTCCGCGCGACCCGCGACCTCTTCCCCCACGTCCGGCTCGTCGTCGTGCCCGAGCTGCTGCTCGCCGCGGAAGGCGCGCTCCTCCAGCCCTCCGAAGGCGACCGCATGGAGGAGGCCGCCGTCGCGATCCCCGGCCCGCTCACCGACAGGATCGCCTCGCTGGCCGTGGAGACCGGCCTGTGGCTGGTCCCCGGCAGCCTCTACGAGCGCGGCGACGGCGGGCGGGTCCACAACACCGCCCTCGCGGTCTCGCCCGAAGGCGCGATCGCCGCTCGCTACCGCAAGGTCTTCCCCTGGCAGCCGTACGAGAGGACCGCCCCGGGCGACCGGTTCACCGTCTTCGACATCCCCGGTGCCGGCCGCGTGGGCCTGGCCATCTGCTACGACGGCTCCTTCCCCGAGACCGTCCGCCAACTCGCCTGGCTGGGCGCGGAGGTCATCCTCCAGCCCACCCTCACCCCCACCCGCGACCGGGAGATGGAACTGGTCTGCGCCCGCGCCAACGCCTGGACGAACCAGGTCTACGTCGTCAACGTCAACGCCTCGGACTCTGCCGGAGTCGGACAGAGCACCATCGTCGACCCCGAGGGCATCGTGCGCCAGCAAGCCGGCCCCGGAGAGGAGATCCTCGTCGACGTCCTCGACCTGGACGCCGTGACCCGCACCCGTACCTACGGCTCGTCCGGCCTCAACCGCCCCTGGTCACAACTCGCCCGCCACGGCGCCTCGGTCCAGCTCCCCATGTACGGCGGCGGAGGCTTCGTCACACCGGCCTGGCACACCGAAGACCCCGACACCCAGCCCTGAAGGCACCCCCACCGTCAACCAGCTCGCGCCCGGAGCGCCCCGGCTCGTTACGTGCCCAGCCCCGCTGCTCCGCCGAGCGCGGCCACGGCGGCCCGGTCGTACCGGCCCCGGGCGATCCGGCCGCCGTGATCCGGCACCCCCGAGCGCTCGAAGACGCCGATCCACCGGCTGCTCACCGACGCCCGCCGACGGGGTCACTAGTAGTGCTTCGTCAGGTCCTTCTGACCTGGGCCGATCCAGCGAGTCTGACGATCACTCTGCGGCTTGCGCGAGTCGGGAACTGCAGTTCACAGGCTTGCTGCGAGAACCAGGCCCGGCCCTGGTTCCGCAGACCCGACAAAGCACTACCAGGGCCTCAGAGTGCCGGCCTGCACGGACTTCAGCCGGTCATGGGCCATGCGGGCCCTGGCGAGGGCTTCGTCCTCGTCGGCCTTGGAGTTGCTCAGGAGCTTGTATTGGAGCTGCATGACGGTGTTCTCCTCGCGGATCGTGATGACGATGGTCCGCTTTGAGGATCCGGTATAGGCGAGGGCGGTGCTCTCGTCGCCGAGCTTCGGCAGTCCCAGCTTCGTGGGAGTGGTGCCTTCCCCGTCGAAGCCTGACCACTCCGCCATGTGCGGGGGTGCGGCACGGGCAGCTGCTTCTGACGGGCAGGCGTAGACAATGAACCGAGCGATTTTGTAATCCTTGCCGGCGGTGCCTCCGTCCACTTCGTACTCGTTGCCGTTGGCGCGGCATCCGTCCGGCCGGGCCTGGATGCCGCTGTCGGAAAAAAGGTCCCAGTTCCTGGGCAAGTCGCTCGGCTGGAGCATGGCCAGGGAGATCTGCGCGTCCGTCAGGACGGCCCCACCCCCGTTGCCGTTCGTGTGCCCGGGCTCCTGCGAGGAGGACCCGCTTCCAGCAGAGGTATCGTGCCCGACCACCAGCTGGCGGACTCCGTAGAGGGCCAGGACCAGTACAGCAACGGCCAGCACGACGACCACGCCAGCCAGGACGCGCGCGCCGGCGGTGTTGTTCACGGTGAGCGGGCCCAGGGAGATGTGACTGCGCGAGACCCGGCTGCCCGTGATCACCACTGCGTCGCGGTAGGACCGGGACGAGAAGTCCATCTGCGCGCTGAGCTGGGTGCGCAGATCCGCGTCGGTTTCGATCTCCCCGACCAGAACCGTCTCGGCCTCCGTGCGCGCGCCCGTGTCGCCGGGGTCGGCCTCCAGTGCTGTCAGCGCTGTCTGCCCCCGCGGGGTTCTGGCCAGCCCGCCGCGGACCAGCGCGGTCAGCGCCGTACCCCCACCATTGACGACTGCCGCCGCCGACGCACCGGCCAAGGCTGTCACCAGACTCGTGACGGCCGCGGCCGCCAGCTCCGAACTGTCCATCCATCTCCCCCTGATGTCTGTCTGCGGAGCCATCATCACCACACCAACAGCATTTCTGAACCCGCATCACACCGGCTGGCGCGATGCGCGTCCCAGGTCGTCCCTTTCGGAGCTTGTCTGCCGAGTCCCCGACACCCGCAAGATCTAGGCGAACACCGCCTTGACCAGTGTCCGCTTCACCTTCTCGAACGTCCCGGCCATGGCGGGCAGGTCCATTTCGACGTCCCCGAAGGTCAGCGAGCCGGTCAGGGTTTTGGTGCCGTCGGGCGTGCTGTACATCAGCGCGCCCCAGCCCCAGAACCCTCCGTTGTGGTGGAGGACGGTACCGCCGCCGTCCAGCTCCTCCACGAACACCCCCAGGCCGTAACCCATCGTGGGGTCCGCGACGCGCATCTCGGCCAGCAGCTCGGTCGAGATGAGCTTGCCGCTGTTCAGCGCGGAGAAGAACATGTGGAGGTCCCGGCTGGTCGAGATCATGTCGCCGGCGGCGGATATCCAGGAGGGGTTGAAGCGGGTGGTGTCGGCCACCTTCCACTGCCCGGCGTCGTCGTAGCCGAAGTAGCCGTGGGCGTGCGGCTCGGGGATGTCCTCCCGGGTCTCCGGCAGTAGGGTGCCCGTGAGACCGAGCGGGCCCAGGATCAGCCGGTGCGTCTCCTCGGGCAGCGAGCGGCCGGTGACCTGCTCGATCAGCAGCCTGGCCAGGACATAGTTGGTGTTGGAGTAACTCCAGGCCGTCCCCGGCTCGAACCGCGCCGGCTTCGCCAGCGCCCCCCGCACCAACTCCTCCGGCCGGTAGGTCGCGTGCTGCAGGTCCACCCACTCCTTGCCCCATCCGGCGACCACACCGGGCTCGATCGACCCGTCCCTGGCGAACTCGCCGGTGAAGTTGAACAGCCCGCTGGTGTGCTGCAGGAGCATCCGTACCGTGATCCGCCGGTCGAGCCCGAACCCGGGCAAGAGGTCGGCCACCAGGTCCTCGAGGCCGAGCCGGCCCTCGGCCACCAGCTGTAGGACGACGGTCGCGACGAAGGTCTTGGTGACGCTGCCGACCCGGAAGTGCCCGTCGGCCGGCGGCTTCGCGGTCCCGCCCAGCTCGCTCACCCCGGCGCTGCCGACCCACTCGCCGAGCTCGTCGTTCACGCGCAGCTGCACGCCGGAGAAACCGGCGTCGACGATCTCCTGCATGGCCTTCCGCAGCGCGGGGCGGTCCTGGGCGGCGGCGGTGTTGTGCTCGGTCATGGTGATTCCTCATCTCGCGTCAGCGGGTGTGAGTCGAGCGTGGACCCTGACCCAAGGTCAAGGTCAAGGCAACAGCGGAGCGTTACTCTCCCCCCATGGCAGAGGGACTCACGATCGGTCAGGCGGCGGCTTTCGTCGGCATCACGGTCAAGACGGTGCGGCACTACCACCGGCTCGATCTGGTCGCTGAACCGGAACGGGACCATTCCGGCTACCGGCGCTACGAGTCGGCCGACCTGCTGCGCCTTGTCCAGGTCAGGGCCCTGGCCGGGGCGGGCGTGCCGCTGGCCGAGATCGGCGAGCTGCTCGACGCCGAGCCCGAGCGGTTCGCCACCGCCCTGGACGACGTCCGCCGCCGGCTCACCGAACAGATCGAGGAGCTGACCGCCCGCCGCGACACCATGCACCGGCTCGCCCTTGGTGACCGCGCCCTGCTGCCCGACCGGGCCTGCGCGGTCCTGGAGCGACTCGCCGAGCTCGGCTTCAGCCCCGACTACGTCACCACCCAGCGGGAGGCCCTGGTGCTGTCGCGGGCGCTGACTTCTGAGGTCTTCGACCTCTTCCTGGCCAACCTCGAGCACCGGCTCGACGACCCCGAGTTCGTCCGTCTGACCAAGCGCAGCTGGGAGGCGAGGTCCTGGGATCCCGACGACCCGCGGATCGAGGAGCTGGCCTCGGAGGTGGCCGCCAACCTGCTGGGCGTCCGCGCGCTGCTGACGCTGCCGGCCGGGCGACCGCACGGGCCCGACGCGGCCTCCCGGTACGGCGTGGTCAACCACCACCGGGTGGACGAGGCACCGTCCATCGCCCGGCTGAACGGGCTGGTCGAGGGGCACCTGCGCGCGGCGGGCATTGATCTGCCGCGTCAGTGACGGACTGCTGCGAACTCGATCGCCCGGACAGGGCTTGGGCCCCTCCCCGACACGACACGACACGCAGGCCTGGCCTCAATCGGCCTCTTCAGCCGGCGGGTGTGTGGCCCCGGCTCTGTGCTGCTCGGTGGACGATGCCCGCACTGGCACCGACGTAGTCGCCGACGTTTCGGTCGTCGGTGTCGGAGCTGTGGGGATGCGGCCGGTGAGGGCTTGTTTCTTGGCGCGGTGCATCGGTGTGGGTGGCCGGGGGAGCGGGCCTCAGGTGTGGAGGGCCTTCCCCAGGGCTTCACCGAACTCGGCGGGGTGTGTGGTCAGTCCGATGTGGCCGCCGGGGAAGTGCCGGAGGTCGGTCCCGAGTCGTTCGGCCAGGGCAGCGGCCGGACGGTACGGCAGCTCGCCGCGCGAGTCCTCGCCGCAGGCGAGCACGAGCCGGTCCGACAGCGCGGCCAGCCGGTCGATGTCCGGTGTGTAGGACATGAAGCTGGGGACGATGCGGCTGACGAAGTACGGCAGGTTCGCCGCCGTCCGCTCGGGCCGCGCCGTCGCCCGGGGCGACGGCGACGGCGACTGCGCGCTCTCGGCCTGCGATTCGGTGGAGGCGCCGCCCTTCTTCAGTCCCGCGGCGAACACGGCCATCGCCGGCATGAGCCCCTGCGTGCGGAAGGTCTCCTCGACACGCGCGAGGAGCGCGCGATGCTCCATGACGTCCGGGAGGACCTCAACCAACGGCGGCTCGTGCGCGACGACGCGCGCGACGCGTTCGGGGTGGGCGGTGAGCAGGTGCACCGCGACGATCGCGCCCGAGCTGGCGCCGAACACCCTGGCGGGCTCGTGCGGCGACAGCAGTTCCAGGATCCGGAAGGCGTCGTCGGCGTGCTCGGACACTCGCTGCTCGGCCTCGGGTTCGTCCAGCGTGCTCCGGGACATGCCGCGCGGGTCATAGGTCGCGACGGTGTACTCGGCCGCCAGGTCGTCGGCGATGCCGTCGAAGGAGGACGCGCCGCCCGTCCCTCCGGGGATCAGCAGGAGAAGCGGACCTCGGCCGCGCTTTTCGTAGTGCAGGGTGGCGCCGTTCACGCGCAGGCTGCCGACGGTCGGCGAGGTCATGCCGGGTCTCCTTCTCGGGATGGGGGCCAGTGCTCCAGGAGTGTGTGCAGGGCGTCGAGGGCGCGCACCCAGGAGTGCTGTGGAGAACGCGCCTGCGCGAACCCGCCCGCGGCCTCCAGGGCGACGAACCCGTGGAAGGTGCTGCGCAGCAGCCGGACCGCGTCGGTCAGGTCGGGCTCGGCGAGTCCGTAACCGCGCAGCATGCCGTAGGTCAGCTCGACCGCGCGCCGGGGTCCGGGCGCCGTCGCGGCCAGCTCGGGGTCGATCCGGACCGGGGTCTGGGTCGCCGTGTAGCGGCCCGGATGCTCGTGCGCGTACGCGCGCCAGGCGTCCGCGAACGCGACCAGGGCGTCCCTGCCCGACCGGCCGGCGGTCGCCTCCGCGATGCGAATGGTCTTCTCGTCCGCCGCCAGCAGCGCGATCCGCCCCCGCAGGTCTTCCAGGTTGCGGACGTGCGCGTAGAGGCTCGCGTCCTTCACGCCCAGCCGCCGCGCCACCTGCGACATGGTCAACCGATCGAAGCCGACCTCGTCCGCCAGCTCGGCAGCCGCGACCGTCACCCGCTCCGCCGTCAGCCCGGCACGCACCATGCATCCTCCCGGTTCCTAGGGTCCCTAGTTTTAACCTAATACTTCTAGGAAGGCAATCAGGTGGTCCGGTCTGTTGCCTGGATGTCGGCGCCGTGAAGGGGTGCCGACGCGGGTCCTCGGCCGGGGACCGGAAGAGGATCTCGGCCTGCGCACGATCACGGTTCACGGGGCGACGAGACCTCGCGAGCTGTCGCTTCCGGCAGGGCCAGGGCGCCGGCCCTGCGCTGCGCTGCCCGGACGTGGCGGACGCGCGCTGAAATACGCGAGGCGAGGGCCCCGCCCGGCTCCGCCCGGCCCGCGCATCCGGATCACGCTGTGAGGCGAAAGCCCAGTGAGCAGTGGAGTGCAAGTGAGCAGTGGAGTGCACAGGTCCGGTCGTGCGACAGGCCGAGGAGGCCCATTGTGAAACTCAAGGAAGAGCTCCCCGTCGACCACCACCTCGCCACGGTGTACCGGATCGGGGCGGCCGGCTGCGGCTGCCTCCTGCTGGTCTTCGGCTGTCTGGGCTTCGCCGACGTGCTCAGTCCGTTCGACACCGCGGGGGACCAGATCGCGGGAATGACGACCAACGCCGCTCTGAGCGTGATCTCGGTCGTGGTGGGCCTGGTCCTGCTCGCGGGTGCGGTGGTGGGGGGAAACTTCGCCTCCACGGTGAACATGGTCGTGGGGGCCCTGTTCCTGCTGAGCGGCTTCTACCACCTGTTCGTATTGGACCGGCCGGCCAACTTCCTCGACTTCGGCCTAACCAACGTGATGTTCAGCTTCGTCATGGGTCTGCTGATCATCACTTTCGGCATGTACGGGAGGGTCTCCAGCAAGCTGTCGCACGACAACCCGTACTGGCAGCGACGGCATCCCCGCCAGGCGGCGGAGGAGGCTGCCAGGCGGCGCTCCATGCCCTCGCCCGACGCGCGGGAGCACACGGCGCCGGGTCCCACCCCCCGTCGCGTACTGTCCGAGGGCGACGGAATCGACCCGCCACGGTGATCCACACGGGCGCGAGTACCCGCCGCGGCGAGCGCGAGTACCATGGCCACGGTGAGCCAGACGGTGTTGCCCATGCTCCCCTCCTACCCCGAAACGCCCGGCAGCTCAGGGACAGGGCGGACAGTGCCCTCCTGACCGCCGCCTCCCCGGTGGCGGGACGGGGAAGCGGCAGCCGCGCCCCGCCGGCCTCGTGGCCCCCTGTGCCTCGGCGGGCTACTCGAGGGACACCTTGGGGAGTTTCCTGGCGAGCGGAGCGGGCAGCCACCAGGCCCACCGGCCGAGTTTCTGCATGACGGCGGGCACGATGAGGCAGCGGATGACGACGGCGTCGAGGAAGATGGCGACGGCCAGGCCGAGACCGAACTGCTGGAGCATGCGGTCGGCACTGAGGACGAAGGCACCGAAGACGAACATCATGATGGCCGCGGCCGCGGTGATGACCTTCCCGGTGGAGGCCACGCCCTCCCGTACGGCCAGGGAGTGGTCGCTGGTGCGGGTCCATTCCTCGTGGATGCGGGAGACGAGGAAGACCTCGTAGTCCATGGAGAGTCCGAAGACGATGGCGAAGATCAGCGCGGGGATGAAGGCCTCGATCGGGCCTTGCTGGGCGCCGAACCAGCCGTGCTGGAACACGAGGGTGATCACGCCGAGCGCGGCCGAGATGGACAGCAGGTTGAGGACGGCCGCCTTGACCGGGATCCAGATCGAGCGGAACACCAGGAGAAGCAGCAGGGAGGAGACTCCGACGACGACGGCCACGAACAGGGGCAGCCTGTCGGCGAGGGTTTCGGAGACGTCCTGGGACGCGGCTGTGGAGCCGCCGACCAGGACGTCGGCGCCGGTGGCCCGTTCGAGCGGCGGAGCGACCTCGTCGCGCAGGTGGTGCAGGAGGGCGACAGTGCCTTCGTCCTGCGGCGAGGTGGTGGGGTAGACGAAGACGGTGGACAGGGCTCCGTCCTCGGAGGGGAGCGCGGGGCTGGCCTGGGCGACGCCCTCGGTCCTGGCCAATCGGGCCTGCACGGTCTGTCCGGCGGCCTGGTCGCCCTTGACCAGAACGACGAGAGGCCCGTTGAAGCCGGGGCCGAAGCCTTCGGCGAGGAGACCGTACGCCTGGCGGGAGGTGCTTCCCTCGGGGTCGTTGCCCGAGTCGGCGAAGCCCAGGCGCATGCTCATCGCGGGGGCGGACAGGGCCAGGAGGGCGATGACGCCGACGAGCAGGGTGGGGACCGGACGGCGCTGCACGGCCCGAGCCATGGCGCGCCAGCGGTCGCCTTCCCTCCTGCCCTTCCCGGTCGCGCCGGCCGTCCGCTTCAGCACGTGGCGTTGGATGCGGGCGCCGAACAGGGCCAGCAGCGCGGGAAGCAGCACCAGGGAGGCCGCCATGGTGATCAGGACGGTGATCGCCACGGCGAGGGCGATGCCCTGGAGCGAGCCGAGGCCGAGGGCGACCAGGCCCAGCAGAGCGACCATGACGGTGCAGCCGGCGAAGAAGACGGTGCGCCCGGCGGAGTCCAGGGCCTTGCGGTTGGCTTCGTCCGGCCGGGAGCCGGCGACGAGTTCCTGGCGGTAGCGGTAGAAGATCAGCAGGGCGTAGTCGACGCCGACGCCGAGCCCGACGAGCATGAGGATGGGCGGAGTGAAGTCGGCGACGGTGAAGACGTGCGAGGCCAGAGCGACCAGGCCGATGGCACCACCGACGGCGAAGAGCGCGGTGATCAGCGGCAGGGACGCGGCGAGCAGCGAGCCGAAGAGCAGGACGAGGATGACCAGGGCGGCCACGATGCCGGCGAGTTCGGCGGTGGGTCCGGCCTTGTCCTCGGCGTTGCGGGCCGCCTCGCCGCCGACCTCGACCTGGAGGCTGCCGGAGCCGATGTCCTGGGCGACATCGATGATCTTGGCGACATCTTCCTTCGGGACGTCCTCGACCTTGCCCTCCAGCGTGACCGAGGCATAGGCGATCGTGCCGTCCTGCGACACGGCGGAGCTGTCGGTGAAGGGGCTGCGTACGGCGGCGACCCCGGCCATGCTCTGGACCTTGCCGAGCATCGGCTCGATGACCGCCCGGGCGTCCCTAACACCGGCGGTGTCCTTGAAGACGATCTCGACGCTGTCGCCGGCCTGCTCGCTGCCGTGCCTCTTGAACAGGTCGGTGGCCGCCTGGGAATCCGTTCCCGGAAGGGTGAAGTCGTTCCTGTAGGCGGAGCCGACGGCACTGGATCCCAGGGTGATGGCGGCGACGACCACCACCCAGAGCGCGATGGCGGCCCATCGGTGGCGCTGGGCCCAGCCGGCCAGGGCGCCGAACCGGCCGGTCCGTACAGCGGTCGCCGGCTCCGGCGGGGGCGGGGCGAGAGGTGCGGCCGAGCCGCGGGGTGAAGACACGTTGCTACCTCGGATTCGAGCGGGCAGTACCGGAAGTCCCCGCCACGCCCACTACCGTGCCGACCAGTGCGGGCACGCTGATCGCCAGGACGGCGAAGAGCCGGCTGACCGTGATGGAGAACGTTCCCGCGGCGGTGACCAGCAGGATTCCGGCCGCGGCTCCGACGAGCGCGCCGACGACCGCGTTGCCGAATCGCACGGAGGGGGTGGACGAAGACATGCTCTCGATCGTGCCCGGACGGCCCTGACCAGGGCGTCTGTCCCTGGCTGACACTCTCCTTGCACCCCTGGCAGTACGAGCGTCCCGCAGCCCTACTCCAGCGGAAGCAGCCGGCGGGACGGCCCGTACGCCGACGGGAGGCTCTCCGGGAGGAGACCCGGCACAGCGCCTGGCCTGCGGTGTTCGCGAAGGCACAATGGCTCCATGTCGCCCTTCGATCCCCTGCGCCGGCGCCTGCCGGGCGGCCTGCGGGCCGAGCACGCGCTGGCTCTGATCGTGCTCACGCTCTCGGCCATCGCCGAGGGACAGAGGCTGGGCCCCGACGGACACGCGACACCGACGCTGGTGGTCACGTGGTTGCTGGCCGTGGCGGTGTGCGGAGTCTTCCTCCTCCGGAGCAGGTACCCGGTCGCGGTGGGCTGGCTCACGGTGATCGGTACTGGCGCCTACTACCTGCTGAGTACCGTGGACGGCCCGCTGGTCCTGGTACCGATCGCCGTGCTGTACGGACTGACGTCCAGCGGCCGTCTCCGGGTCGCCGTCACCCTGGCCACCGTGATGATCATCGCCGTCGGAGTCGGCGCGTCGGCAGGAACGGGCGACGTGAACGGCACCGCCGTCTTCATGCTCGCGGGCTGGCTGATCGCCGTTCTCGCCCTCGGAGCCGTGTGGCACGGCCGGGTCGCCTACGCGGAGGAGCAAGCCGTCCTGCGCGCCACGGAGGAACGGTTGCGGATCGCCCGCGAACTGCACGACGTGGTGGGCCACAGCATGTCCATGATCAATATCCAGGCGTCGGCGGCTCTCCGGCGCCTGGAGAAGGATCCGGCCAAGGCGGCGGAAGCGCTCACCGTCATCAAGGCGGGCAGCCAGGAAGGGCTCCGAGAGCTCCGCAGGACCCTCGGCGTGCTGCGCGACACCGAAGAAGAAGCACCTACAACCCCGGCCCCCGGGCTGAACCGGCTGGACGAGCTCGTCACGTCGGCCACGCCGACGGAGATGACCGTCAGCGTGGAGCGGACAGGGGCGGACGGCCCCCTGCCTCCCACCGTCGACCTGGCCGCCTACCGGATCATCCAGGAGTCCCTCACCAACGCCGCGAGACACAGCCACGCACGCCATGTCCACGTCGAGGTCCACCGTGGGCGGGATCTCCTCACGCTGAGCATCGAGGACGACGGGCGCGGCACCCGGGCCGGCGTCAGGGGCAGCGGCATCGCCGGCATGACCGAACGCGCACGGGCCCTGGGCGGGACCCTCACCGCGGCACCACGCGCCCAGGGCGGATTCGCCGTACACGCCGAGCTCCCCCTCGGCGGCGACAACACCCCGGCAGAGCGGAGCACACGATGATCAGGATCCTCCTCGCGGACGACCAGCGGCTCGTCCGGCTGGGAATCCGCTCCATCCTGGAGGACGAGAGCGACTTCGAGGTCGTCGCCGAGGCCGCCGACGGGCAGGCGGCGATCTCCGCCTGCCGCGACCATCACCCGGACGTGGTGCTGATGGACATCCGCATGCCCGGCACCGACGGGCTCCAGGCCGCACGGGAGATCGCGGCCGACGAGCAGTTGGCCGCGGTGAAGGTCATCATCCTGACCACGTTCGACCTGGACGAATACGTCTACGCCGCGCTGCGCGCCGGGGCCTCGGGCTTCCTGGTCAAGGACTCCGAACCGGAAGAACTCACGCACGCCGTACGCGTCGCGCACCGCGGGGACGCCCTCATCAGCCCTTCGGTGACCCGCCGGCTCATCGAGGAATTCGCGAGGAACCGACCGGCGAGCAGACAGCCCGACCCCCGCCTCGACGTGCTCACCAACCGCGAGACCGAGGTGATGCGACTGGTCGCGGTCGGGCGCACCAACGACGAGATCGCCTCCACCCTCGTGCTCTCCCCCCTGACCGCGAAGACTCATGTCAGTCGCATCATGACCAAACTGGGCGCCAGGGACCGCTCACAACTCGTCGTGCTCGCCTACGAGTACGGCCTGATCACCCCCGGCCGACTCGACCGCTGAGCAACTGCCGCCGGTGTGCCGGTGGGTGGAGCCGTCGAACTCCGCCCCGACCGTCGAGGACAGCGCGCTCCTGCCGAAGCACCGGGCTGAGGCGGTCGAAGGCGGCTGAGCGCACGCGGCGATCAGACGGGCTGTACGCTGCGGCCGCCGCGCCGCAACAACCCGGCAACGAACCCTTAGTGCCGCGTGCATGGAACGCGTCTCGGTGCGCCCATAGCCTCCTTCTCGGCGCCGTCCCGCCGACCCCCGACCGAGAGGCTTCCCCCGTCATGGGTACATCCAGCGCGTCCGGCCCCAGCCGCCGCGGAGTCCTGGGCACCGCAGCGGCCGTCGCCGCCGGTGCCGCCCTGCCCGCACTCACCGCCTCACCCGCCCGGGCCGCCGGCGCCGCGCGGCCGAACGTGCTGCTGATCGTCACCGACGACCAGCCCAAGCAGACCGAGTGGGCCACGCCCAAGACCGTCGCCTGGCTGGCCGGCCAGGGAGTCCGCTTCACCCACGGACACGTCACCACTCCGCTGTGCTCCCCCTCGCGCTCCTCGGTCTTCTCCGGCCGTTTCGCCCACAACCACGGCGTGCGCAACAACAGCGCCTCTCACTCCCTGGACCAGCGCACCACCCTCCAGCGGTACCTGAAGCAGGCCGGGTACCGGACGGGGCTCTTCGGGAAGTACCTCAACGCCTGGGACGTCGCCGACAATCCTCCGCACTTCGAGGAGTTCGCGCTGCTGAGGCCGTCGTACACGGACGGCACGTTCAACGTGAACGGCACCGTGCGGACCATCCCCGGCTACACGACGACCGTCATCAAGAACCGCACCCTCGCCTTCCTCGAAGCGTCCCGCACCGACGATCGCCCCTGGTTCGCCTACGTCACCCCGTACGCCTCGCACGGCCCCTTCACACCGGAGCCCAAGTACGCCGGTACCGACGTGCCCGCCTGGGAAGGCCGCCCCTCCGTGCCCGAGGAGGACCGCAGCGACAAGCCGAAGTACGTCCGCGACGCCACCCAGACACTCGCGGAGGGCCGCGAGGTGCGCGCGAAGCAGTTGCGCGTCCTGCGCTCGGTGGACGACGCCGTGCAGGCCTTCCGGGACAAGCTGGCGGCCCTGGGACAGCTCGACAACACCCTGGTCATCTACATCGGCGACAACGGGTTCAACTGGGCCGACCACGGCCTGACAGGCAAGGCCGTCCCCTACCGGCCCGCCCACGAGGTGCCGTTCTACCTCTCCTGGCCCGGCGGCGGGCTCGGCGGCGGCACCACCGACGACCGCATCGTGGCGAACATCGACATCGCCCCCACCATCCTCGACGCGGCCGGGATCACCCCGGACACCCCGCACGACGGACACTCGCTGCTCGGCACCCACTCCCGCGACCACCTCCTCGTCGAGTGGTGGAGGCAGGGCTCGGGGGCGGGTGCGAAGAACACCTGGTCGTCGTACGTCGCCAAGGACCGTCAGTACACGGAGTACTACGACCTCCTCACCGACGCCGCCGGCACGGTGACCGGTACGGGGCAGGTCAGGTTCCGCGAGTACTACGACCTGCGGGCGGACCCGTACCAGCTGCGCAACAGCCTCCACCAGGCCACGCCCGCGGACGAGCGGGCCCTCGGGATCCCCGCCCTCGCGACCGCCCTGGCCAATGACCGCACCTCCTGACACCACCTCCTGACGCCACCTCCGGGAGGAACCACCGAGGGGCCGCGACCGCTGCTCTCCAGGCCGCCCGGCCGCCCGGCTGCCGGAGGCGTACCGCCGGTGCAGGAGCAGCAGGAGCACCCCGGCCTCGGCCCCCCGGTCAGTCGGCCGCCGCCACGCGGCGGTGGCCGGTGCGGGCGCGGATCGCCTCGCCCCGGGCACGGATGCGCGACGGGTCGCGGAGCTCGTGGGCGAGGAGTCGGGCCGCAAGTTCGGCGCGGCGGTCGGCCGTGGTGGCGCGCAGCGCGGTGGCCAGGCGCTCGGCGGCGGCCTGGTCGAGGGTGTCCTCGTCGGCGAGGAGGCGCGAGAGTTCTTCGTCGGCCGGGGCCCCGGTCCGTCGCTCCGGGTTCAGAAGGGGCGCCGCGGCTTCTGGCGGGAGGAGGGCGGCGTAGTCGGCGAGGGTCCCGTCGGGGGCGATGAGCAGGAGGTGCTTCGCCGACAGGTCGGCCTCCGGGAAGTCCTCCCGTACGGCCAGCGGCGTCAGGGTCTCCGGCGGGAGGCCGAGGACGCAGCCGGCGTGCAGGAGGATCTCGCGGACGCGGTCCGACTGCGGGGTGTCCGCGGGGAGCAGGCCGGAGGTCCGGTGGAGGAAGCGCGCCACGACCGCGTCGGCGTCGGACGTGTCCAGGGCTTCGCCGCCCCGGAAGTAGCGGCCCATGTACGCCTGCCACCAGGCCAGTTGGAGTTCGTAGAGGCTCGCGATGGTGGCGTCGTGGTCGGCTTCGGCGACGAGGCCCTTCTCCGTGAGCTCCCGCAGCAGCGGCATCAGGTCGCGGTAGACCAGGCGTATCCACGGGTGCGGGGAGCGCTGGACGTCCCAGCAGTATTCGTGGGCGTGGTCCGAGAGGAGCTCGGCGAGACCGATCTCGCCGGCCGCGAGCTCGGTCGTGACGCCGCCGTCCCGGGTGACGTCGAAGCGGTAGAGGTGGTCCTCGGAGACCGGTGGCCGCGAGACCGGGAGCGCGGTGTCGAGGAATCGCTCCAGGTCGGCGTAGCGGGTGTGGAGGGCGTCCAGGTCCAGCGTGAGCCGGGGGTGGACGGGGTCGGCGAAGCGGTCCTTGAACTTGATGATCTCCTCGGACAGCGCCTGGTAGAGGAAGTACCGGTCGAAGCGGTAGCTGAAGGAGAGCCCGATGTACGGGAAGACCGTGCAGCTCCGGCACTCGGAGCGGTGGCCGACCTCCTCGTCCCTGACCCGGACGAACTCCTCGTCCTGGACGAGGTCGGCGAGGTCCCGGTCCCACAGCACCGAGTTGTCGAAGGCGTGGTAGCAGGGCAGGACCAGACGGCCGTCCGGGCCGATGGTGAGGATCCGCTTGTTGGCGTAGCAGTCGGTGGGGGAGGTCGGGTCCAGCTCCTCCACGTACTTGCGGAAGTGCAGGTTGATCACGGCGAAGGGCTGGTAGAGGAGGCGGAGGAGGTCCTCCGCTATCTCGGAGGAGGTCGGGCCGGACGGGGCGGGCGCCGCCGCGACGGGGAGCGCGGAAGCCGGGGCGCCCGTGCTGCAGGATCCCGAACCGCCGTCCGCCGGCGTGCCGTTCGTCTGGACGATCTTCAGCTTGCGGGCCGTCCGGTTCATGTCCCGGACCGTGTCCTGCTCGTCGAAGTACTCGAACATCGTCGAGAAGTAGATGGAGACCCGGTTCTCCTGCGCGAACGCCAGCAGGTCGGGCACCTCGTCCACGTTCTCCCGGGTGACCACGCAGATGAGCTTGAGGTTGCCGGACCCGGTGGCGCCGATGCGCCGGATGACCTCCAGGGCCCGGTCCAGGGTCGGTACGCCGCGGATCTGGCGGTAGCGCTCCGGCTTCAGGGTGTCCAGGGAGACGTTCATCGTGTCGACGTACGGCACGATCGCGTCGATGTGCTTCGCGAAGCGGATGCCGTTGCTGGTGATCTCCGTGGCCATGCCGAGGGACTTGGCGTACTGGACGATCCCGTTGATGTGCGGGTGCAGCACCGGTTCGCCGCCGGTGAAGTCGACGTACCGCACACCGAGGGCGTGGAGCTGGTCGAGGATCTTCCGCCCCTGTTCCAGGGTGAGCTCGTCGTACCCCTTGAACTTGTCGTCCTGCCAGACGTTGCAGTACCCGCAGAGCGAGTTGCAGCGGAAGGTGATGTAGAAGCGGGCCGACTGCAGGGTGCCCGGTGCGATGCTGGATCTCATGGCTTCGTGTCGTTCCGTCCGTGTGGGATGAGCTCAGTCCTGGAAGGTGGTCGCGAGGAGTTCGGCGACCGTGATGACCGGGAGTTGGGAGTTGGAGGCCGGGACCGTCGGCAGGATCGAGGCGTCGGCGACCCGCAGGTTCGCGGTGCCCCGCACCCGGCCTTCGCCGTCCACGACCGCGTCCGCGTCGTCCGGCGGACCCATGGCGCAGGTGCCGACGGGGTGCCAGTAGGTGCCGAGCAGGTCCCGCAGCTCCCGTGTCTCCCGCGCCGCGAGTTCGCGGGCGGACCGGCCCGGTACGGGGTCGGCGAGGGCCTTCAGCGCGGGCGAGGCGAGCAGCCGCTCGACGAGCCCGAGGCCCTCGCGGAGCACGGCCGCGTCGCGGCCCGCCGGGTCGGTGAGGAACCCGGGGTCGATGTCCGGGGCGTCCGTCGGGTCGGCGGAGCGCAGGCCTACGTGTCCCCGGGAGGCCGGTTTCATCGCCAGGACCGAGAACCCGGCCTCGTACCGGCCCGGCGGCAGCCGGCCGAAGAGCGGCGGGCCCGCCGAGGGCACGAGGTGCAGGTCCCAGGACCCGTCGGCGCAGTACGTGCTCGCGGCCCTGACCAGCGCCCTGTTGACGTACAGGCCGCCGACGGCCTCGCTCACGGCCAGCGCCGCGTCGAGGCCCTGCTTCGGGGCCATCGGCACGAAGACGGCGGGCTGGTCGACGAGGTTGGCCCCGACGCCCGGCAGGTCGACCCGCGGGCGGAGGCCGAGCCGGTGGAGGCGGTCGGCCGGGCCGATGCCGCTGCGGAGGAGGACGGCGGGCGAGCCGAACGTGCCGGCGGCCAGCACATAGGTCCCGGCCGTCAGGGAGTGGCGGCGGCCGTGGCGTACGAGCTCCGCCGAGCGGATCCGGCCGCCGTCGCCGAACGTCATCCGGTCCACGGTCGCGTCCGCGAGGATCGTCAGGTTCGGGCGGGCCCGGGTCTCCGCGTCGAGGTAGGCGAAGGCGGCGTTCCAGCGTAGGCCGTCGAGCGCGTTGACCAGCGGGCTGCCGAGGCCGGGGCCGCCGGTGCGGCCCATGTCGACCTCCTCGTAACCGAGTTCGGCGGCGGCCGTGAGGAAGCCCCGGCCCCAGGGCGAGATCTCATGGTCCGGCACCCGGCGGAGCCGCATCCGCTCGACCGCCGCCTCCCGGTGCCGGTTCAGCTCCGCCTCCCGCCAGCCCGGACCGCCCGCCGCCCGCCAGGCGGCCAGGTCGGGGGCGGAGGGCCAGGTGTTCCAGCAGCCGTTGACGCAGGAGGAGCCGCCGAGGACCCGGGCCCGGTAGCGGTGGACGGGGACGTCGCGCTCCCACACGTCGGCGCGGGTCAGGGCGCGGGCGTCGCGGACCTCCGCCGGCCAGGCCGACCGGTCGGGGCCGTAGTCGGGGCCCGCCTCCACCAGGCAGACGGACCGGCCCGGGTCCTCGCTCAGACGGGAGGCGAGGACGCAGCCCGCCACTCCTCCGCCGAGGACGACGACGTCGTGGCCGGTGGGGCGCACGGCGTCGTGACCGGCGGCGGTCCGTCCGAGCGTCATGCGGGCCCGGCCGACGCGCCCGCCGCCTCCAGCTCCGCGGCCCGCGCCAGCAGCCCCGCCCGGTCGACGCAGTCGGTACGGGTCGCCGGGACCGTACAGGCGAAGGCGCCGGCGATCGAGCCGTACAGCGCGCTGCGCAGCGGCGTCTCGCCGGACAGCCAGCCGAACAGGAACCCGGCCGCGAAGGCGTCGCCCGCGCCGTTCGAGTCGACCACGGGCGCGGGCGGCGTCACGGCCGGGACGTGGGTGAGCGTCCCGTCGGCCAGCAGGTGGCAGCCGTCGGCTCCCGCCGTGCCCACGACCACCTGGGCGCGGCCCCGTTCGGCGATCTGCCGCAGGGTCTCCTCGGGCTTGGTCAGGGCGGTGGTGGAGACGAAGACGACATCGGCCTGGTAGGCGAACGGCTCCTGGAAGGAGCCGACGCCGTCCCAGTTGTGCAGGTCGGTCGAGATCGTCACTCCGGACTCGCGCAGCGCGGGGATCGCCTCGGCGCACGGGTGGGTGATCGAGACGTGGGCGTGGCGGCTCTTCGCGGCGAGCGCCCGGACGACCTCGTCGGGCAGCCGGTCCTCCTCGCGCCTGCGGGTGTCGTCGTACAGCGAGAGCCGGCGCCCCTCGGGGTCGACGAGGTTGACCGCGCGCTTGGTGCCGGCCGGGGCCGGGACCTCGGTGAACGGGATGTCCCACTCCCGGTGCAGGGCGCGGACGAGTTCGCCCTCGTGGTCGTCGCCGAGCACGTCGATGTGGTGGGTGCGCAGGCCGAGGGCGCTCACCGCGAGCGCGACGAAGTCGCCGCTCTGGGCGGCCCGGCGCTCGATGGCGGGGACCATGTAGCAGTCGGAGTACGGGAGCGGCAGTTGCGGGACGTGGACGATGGTGTCCACGCCGGCTCCGCCCAGGACGAGGACGTCAATCTCGGTGTTCATCGGGGTTCCTCTCCGTCGTTGCGCCGGTGCGGTCGGGGGTCAACTCGCGCCGCCGGGAGGTGAGTCAAGCAGGCGGCACGAGTAGGCCACAAGATCTTGCAGTGTTTTGCAGAAAATCATTTCAACGGTGAGTGTGGAGCTGCCGGACGCGCACGCGGCGCTCTCACACCGGGAAGAGGCGCTCCAGGACCGCCGCCACGCCGTCCTCCTCGTTCGTCGGCGCGATCTCGTCGGCCCGGCGCAGGAGTTCGGCGTGCGCGTTGCCCATGGCGACGCCGTGACCCGCCCAGGACAGCAGCGGGATGTCGTTGGGCATGTCGCCGAACGCGACGGTCCGTTCGGCGGTGAAGCCGAGCAGCCGGGCCGCCGCCGCGAGGCCGGTCGCCTTGCTGACACCGGCCGGGAGCAGTTCGACCATGTTCTCGCCCGAGTGGGTGACCGCGACCGCGTCCCCGCAGACCTTTTCGGCCACGGCTGAGAGCAGGTCGTCGCCGAGCCGGTGGTGCCGGAGCAGCACCTTGTCCACCGGATGCGTCCAGAGTTCGTCCGGATGGCCGACCACCCGCCAGCCGCACCACGGATCGTCGTCGAAGGCCGGGGTGACCCGGAACTCGCCGTCCAGGCCCGAGGTCACCACGGCGAGCTCCAGCGGGCCCACCTGGTCGACGATCCGGGCGACCAGGGCCCGGACGGTGGGGCGGTCCAGGGTCGCGGAGGTCAGCAGGCGGTCGGCGCCCACGTCGTACAGCTGGGCGCCCTGCCCGCAGACCGCGAGACCCGTGTACTCGAGGCGTTCCAGGAGCAGGGCGCGGCAGCCGGCCGCCGGTCGGCCCGTGATGACCAGGTGCAGGGCTCCGGCGTCCCGGACCCGCGCCAGGGCCGCCCGCGTGCGGTCGGAGACGCTCAGGTCGCGGCGGAGAAGGGTGCCGTCCAGATCCGTCGCGACGACGGAGAACCGTGCGGGCCGTGCGGGCTCCGCAGCTCGTGCTGCCCGTGCTGCCTGTGCCGTTTGTGTCACCTGTGCCGCCTGTGTTGGCTGTGCTGTCATCGGGCCGTCTTTCCTTCGGTGTCGTGCAGGTCGAGCAGGGTGTGGGCGGCGAGCGTGGCCGCGTCGGTGATCCGCCCGGCCCTGACGAGGTCGCGCCACTCACCGGGGTCGGCCCACCGCTGGCGCATGTCCGCCTCGGTCGCCTCCCGTTCGGCCGGCCCCTGGACCAGCTCCTCGGCCAGGAAGACATGACAGCCCTGGCTGGCGTAGCCGTACGCCACGTGGACACGGCCCAGGTACGTCATGCGGCCGGCCCGCAGTCCGGTCTCCTCGCGCAGCTCGGCGCGCGCGAGCCCGAGCGGGTCCGCCGGCGCGTGGTCCTCGGGCCAGGAGCCCTGCGGGAACTCCCAGTACCGGCCGCCGACGGGGTAGCGGTACTGCTCCACGAGGTGCACCCGGCCGTCCTGGCGGGGGATCGCCAGGGCGTAGTCGGGCTTGTCGACGACGCCGTAGAGGCCGGGGGCGCCGTCGGCGTGCCGGATGTCGTCCTCGCGGACCGTCATCCACGGGTTGCGGTAGACCTCGCGGGAGCGGACGGTACGGATCACTCCGCCTCCTTCAGCAGCACGCGCAGGCCCTCCGCCACCCCGCGGACCCGCAGGCCGCGGGCGGCGAGGAAGTCGTCGAGGAGTTCGCTCGTGAGGCAGGTGTTGGTGGGGCGGCTGGCGTAGCGTCCGGCGGCCTTCGGCACCCGGACGACCAGGGACCGGGGGACGCCGAGGGCTTCGGCGAGGGCCTCGGCCCAGTCCGCGCGGGAGATCCGGTCGGGGCCGCCGAGGTGGAGCAGCGGGGGAGCCCCGGAGGGCAGCACGGCCGCCGTCACGGCCGCGACGTCCTCGACGAGCACCGGGGTGGTCCACTGGTCTCCGGGGACCTCCACCCGCTCGCCCGCGCGCAGCCGATGGGCGCAGGAGGAGAAGAAGTTGAGCCACTTCGTGGTCTCGGGCGGCTCCCAGCCGTAGATCAGGCTGACCCGCAGCACCGTTCCGTCCGTCGACTCCCGGACGATCCGCTCGGCGGCGAGCTTGGCCCGGCCGTAGGCGTTGGCCGGGGCGGTGGGCGCGGACTCGCCGTTGACCGGGGAGGTGCCGTCGAAGACGTTGTCGGTGGAGATCAGCACCGTGCGCCGGCCGGGAGCGGCGGCGATGAGGTGCGTCGCCGCGGCCGTGTGCAGGGCGGCGGCCCGTTCCGGCTCCGCCTCGCACCAGGTCACGTCGGAGGGGCCGTGCACCAGGACCAACTGGTCCGGACGCACCTGCGCGACGGCCGACGCGCACGACCGGGCGTCGGCGGCGTCGAGTCGTACCCACGGAACGACCCCGGTCCCGGTCCGGGTCTCGGGCGGACGGCGGGAGGCGAGGACGGGATCGCCGCCCGCCGCCGCCAGACGCGCGGCGACCGCGCGGCCGACGAAGCCGCTGCCGACGACGAGCGTGCGGGTCATCGGGCCGTCACCACTCATCGGGCCGTCACCACCGTCGGGGCCGCGCCGCGCAGGGCGAGCAGCCGTCCCGCGCCGATCAGGCCGTGGTCGTCGTCGGGTTCGCCGAGGACGACCATCGCCCGGATCTCCTCGCCGGTGAGACCGAAGCAGCCGAGGCGGACGAGCTCCTCGGTGAGCAGCTCGGCGTAACGGGCGCCCACGGCCAGCGCGAACCCGCCCATCAGGACGTACCGGCGCACGCCGATCGACGTGAACACGGAGGTGATCGCGGAAGCCAGGTGCGCCAGGCCGCCCCGCAGCACGTCGGTCGCGAAGGCGTCGCCCGCCCGGACGGCGGCGGCGAGCATCCGGTTGTCGAGCCGTTCGGGATCGGGCGCGGTGAGCCCGAGGTACGAGCGGGCGTACCGGTCCGGTTCGGCGAGGGCCGCGCGGCGGGCGGCGGCGAGGGCGCCCCGCCCCGAGGCGATGCCGCCGAGGTGGCCCCGTCCGCCGCAGTCGCACAGCGGCGCCCGGGGGCTCGGATCGCAGGTCCAGTGGCCGAGTTCGCCGCCGTGGCCTTCCGGGTCGAGCAGGACCTCGCCGCCCCGGTAGATCTTGCTGCCGATCCCGGAGCTGACGGTGATCAGACAGAACGGCTGGTCTGCGTCGGTCTCGACGTACCGCCAGACGGCGGCCGTGATGTCGTTGACGACGACCACCGGCAGCCCGAGACGCTCCTCCAGGAGGAGGCGCAGCGGCAGCTGCTCGCCCCGGCCGCCCCACACGGTGGGGGCGGTGACGACCCTGCCGTCGGCGGTGACGGGGCCCGCGAAGGCGACGGCGAGCGCGCTGCTGCCGTGCCGTTCGACCGCCTCGGCCGCGAGGTCGGAGAACTGCCGGACGATCCTCGACTGGAGCTCGGGGACGGAGGCGCCGGGATGGCGGGCCATGCCGTCCGTGGGCGTGCGCCGGACGTCGGTGAGGGCGCCGGTTCCCGTCCCGTAACGGGCGATCCGCAGCGTGGTGCCACCGAGATCGGCGACGGTGAGGGCGGAGCCGGAGAACCCGGAGGATTCGCCGTACTCGGAGGACTCAGACACGGGCCTCTCCCCGGGGGTGTGCGGTGGCCGCGCCGTGCGCGGGCTCCGGTATGTGGACGGGGGTGCCGCCGTACGCGGACGGGGCATCCACCTGCTGGACGAAGCCGTCCTCCAGGACGATCGCCGAGTCGATCTCCGCCCCGGGCGGGACGACCGCGCCGGGCAGCAGAACGCTCCGGGTGACCCGCGCGCCGCGCCCGATCCGTACGCCGGGGAAGGCGACGCTGCGCTCGATCCGTCCCTCCAGGGCCAGGTCGGAGGGGACGACGCTCCGCTCGATCCCGGGCGCCGCCACCACCAGGCGGCGTTCCGTCCCCGGCGCGAGCGTGCGGGGCAGCCGCCCGAGCGGCAGGGTCGCGCGGTCGTCGAGCATGGCGAGGTGGGCCCGGTGGTACCGGTCGACGGTGCCGATGTCCTCCCAGTGGCCCGCGACCTCGTGACCGAGGATCCGTTCGCCGCCCGCGAGCATCGCGGGGATGACGTCCCGGCTGATGTCGTGCTGCCAGTCGGTGCCGTCGAGGAGCTCCAGGTAGCGGTGGAGCACAACGGCGTCGAAGACGCAGAACGCGGCGAACACCAGGTCGCTCGTCGGCTCGGCGGGCTTCTCGACGAACCGGGTGAGCTGCCCCGCGCCGTCGAACTCGACCATGCCGAAGAGGTGCACGTAACGGCGCTCGATCCGTTGGTACGCGACGGTCAGCGCCGCTCCCGAACGGCGGTGCCGCTCGATCAGCGGGCGGTAGTCGAAGCGGTAGACGTGGTCGGCGTGCAGGACCAGGACCTCCGAGGCGCCGCCGCCGAAGACGTACGGGGCCTTGCGGATGAGGGCGTCGGCGGTGCCGCGCTCGGGCGTCGCGGCGACCCGGTCCGGGGTGGCGCTCCCGCCCTCGCGGTAGGCGCGGTCGTGGGGCCCGAAATGGACCCGGAAGCCAGGCCGCCACCAGGTGCGGTACAGGTCGTCCATCAGCCGCCGCTCCTCATACTGGGAGAGCAGCAGCACCTCGTCGAGGCCGGAGTCGGCGGCGTTGGCGAGCGAGAAGTCCACCAGGCGGCAGGAGCCGCCGAACGGGACCAGCGGCTTGAGCCGCCCGTGGCCGAGCCTGCCCATGCGGCGGCCCTCGCCGCCGGCGAGCAGGACGGCGCGTACCCCGTCAGTCATGGTTCACCACGTCCCAGGTCGAGCGGCCGGTGTCCAGCGTGACGAGCAGGTGCAGCCGGCCGCCGCTGTCGTCGTTCACCTCTCCGGTGAACTCGTCGCCGTTCCGCTCCAGTGGCCGTACGAGCACCTCGCGGCGGCCCGCCGTGGCGCCCGGGGCGAGCCGGACGAGCTCCACGCGCTCCGCGTGCGGCAGCCGGTAGACGACGCGGCCGTCCCGGACCGCGCAGCGCCTGTCGAGGCGGGCGCGCAGGGCCGGGTCGCTGTCGGCGGTCCGCTCGCAGCGCACGAAGTCGGCCCGGTTCCAGGCCGCTTCGAAGAGCGAACGGGCGGCCTGCGGGGACAGCGGGCGGCACCGGGCGTAGGCCTCGGCGTCGCCGAGCCGGAGCGCCGCCTCGGTGACGGCGTCGCGCTCGCTCTCGTACGCCTCCTCGGGCAGCAGGTCGAACCAGCCGTACCGCAGGATGACTTCGGTTCCGAGCGGGTCGGGTCGGCGGCCCTCCCAGAGCGGGGTGAACGCCTCGACGTGGAGCCGCGCCACACGCTCCCAGGTGAACTGCCGGGCATTCGACATGGCGTTGGCGCGCAGCCGGCGGTACTCCTCCGGCCGCTCGCGGAGCAGGGCGGCGGCCTGGCGGACACGGCGGGCGAGGGCGTCGGCGAGCAGGGGGTCGTCCTCGGCGAAGGAACGGTTGACGGCGAAGCCGGTGGCCCGGTCGGCCTCGGGGCCGTCCAGGGGGTCGGCGACGTGGCCGAAGTGCGCCATGCCGAGCTGGGCGGTGGCGATCGGCACCGCGCCGGCGGCCATGGCCTCGCCCTGGGCGATGAGGAAGGTGTCCATCTCGAACTTGGACGGGAAGAGGCAGAAGTCCGAGGAGGCCGCGTACGCGAGGAGCCGCTGCTCGTCGACGCGCCGCCACTCCAGGTGGACGCGGTCCTTGTGGCGGGCGACGACCTCGTGGACGTACGGGTCGGGGATGCCCTCGTCGCTGATGCAGCGGAGGACGAAGTTGGCGGCGAGGCCCTCGCCGAGGACCCGGTCCACGGCCCGGAACAGCTCGACCTGGCCCTTGTGGTTCACCGCGTAGCGGGCGTTGTGGAAGAACGTCGGCAGCGCGGGGTCGAGGCCGAGCCCGCCGAGGACGGCGGCGCGGTCGACGTCCGGCGGTGCACCGGTGGTCCACGTGTCGCCGACGGCGCAGCCGCCGACGAAGCTCTTGTGCGCGTTGCGGCGGACCGTGCCGTGGACGGGCAGGGTCGCGAAGAGCTGCTCGAAGGGGGTGTCGGCGAAGGCGGTGTAGAAGTCCCGGTGTCCGGGGGAGAGGAAGTCGACGAGGTCGGCGTGGTCGGCGACCAGGTCGTAGACGCCGACGTGGTCGGAGCCGTACTCGTAGTGGAGGTGGGTGAGTTGCTGGTACCCGCTCATCACCGGGTCGGGCCGGGCGGGCACGCCCTCGGCCTCCTCGGTCGGGAGGGCGACGTGGCCGGCGCCGAGGAAGTCGAGGAGTCGTTCCACCTTGGGGCGGTAGACCTTCTTGGTGATCGGCATGTTGCTCTGCACGGTGCCGACGACCAGCTTCGTCGGGTCGTCCCGGAAGGCCGCGGGCAGCAGGTAGTGGTAGTACGGCTCGTGGGCGTGGACCACGGCCTTCTCGTCGGCGAAGCGGTGCCGGACGAAGCGGACGCTGTCGACCTGGAAGGCGAGCGGCTTGAAGAAGACCAGGTCCTGGCCCTTGCTGGAGTACGGCGGGTAGAACCGGTCCGGGAGCTGGTCGAGCAGCTCGTTGGAGAGGAAGTAGAGGTCCACGCCGTCCAGGCGCAGCAGGTGCGCGGTGGTGGTCAGCGGGATCCGCACTTCGGCGGGGTGACCGTCGCCCCAGACCCGCGGGTCGAGGACGAGCGGCAGCTCGTACGTGTCGCGGTACCCGACCTCCTCCAGCGGGTAGTGGCGGCGCAGGTCGTCGAGACGGCCGTGGGCGGGAGTGACGACGGAGACGCGGTGGCCCTGCTCGGCGAGGGCCTTGGAGAGGTTCCACAGGTAGACGGATATACCGCCCTGGAGGTAGCGGTGGTCGAAGCCGCCGCACTCGAAGTAGGTCTCGATGATGTGCACGGGTGTCAGTCCTCCGCCCCGGCGCCGCGCGGTTCGGGGGCCTCGACGGCGTGCCGCAGGTTGATCGCCGCGTGGTAGCCGCGGTCGTGGGCGTACGCGTAGTCGAGTTCGTGGATCAGGCGGCGCAGCCGGAAGACGCGCCAGGCGGGGTGGTCGGTGAGGGCCTGGCCCTCGGTGATGAGGAGTTCGCCGGTGCGGGTGGCCCAGAGGTTCGCCGCGGCCTGGAGCCGGGCGAGTTCGGCGAGGTCGCGGTCCGTCCAGCCGGGGGTGTCGGGGCGGCTGCCCGCGGCCGTGAGGAGGGCGGTGCGGCAGGTGTCCTCGGAGTCCTTGCCGAGGACGTCGGCGGCGTGGTCGGAGAACTCGTCGGCGGTGAAGATCTCCAGACCGCGCTGCATGGCGGCGAGGTCCTGCCAGGGCGACTGGGCCGTGGCGGGGTCCGCCGGGTCCGGGTGCGGGGTCGACAGGTCGATGACGCACAGGTCCCAGCCGCCGTCCGGCCGGACGCTCCGCAGCAGGTGGGAGAGGTGCAGGTCGCCGTGGCAGGGTCCGGCGGGCCACGGGCGCGGCGGGAGGGCCGCCGCCCGCGCCAGCTCCCGTTCCAGGCCGGCGACGGCCGCCTCGCGTACGGCCACCGGGAAACGGGCGTCGGCGAGGAGCTGTGGGCGCAGGGCCGCGAGCCGCTCCGCGGTCCAGTCGCGGAAGCGTGCGGACGGGAACTCGACGTGCGGGCCGAGCCGTTCGGCGAGGTCGTGGTGGAAGCCGCGGAGGAACGCGCCGGCCTCGCGCAGCGGCGCGACGAGCGCGCGCTGCGAGACGGCGACGGCCTCGTGCGGGTCGGCCCCGGCGGCGAGGAGCGGCCACATCGCGCGGATGCTCTCCCGCAGCGGGACGTTCAGGCCGTCGCCCTCGGCGTAGCGGTAGAGCACGCCGAGGGGTTCGCGGGCACCGGTGGAGGTGTCGACGTAGGCGTACTCGCCCACGGGCCGCTGGGTCCGGCCGCTGTCGGCCATCAGCCGCAGGAGCTCGGGCTCGCGGGTGCCGGCGCCGATCCGCCGGTAGCTCTTGTGGGCGTGCGGGGCGCCCGCGAGGTCGATCAGGGAGAGGGCGTTGGAGGACCAGCCGGGCTCGAAGGGCAGCTGCCCCCGGTACTCGGCGGGCTCGCCGCGGAACTCGACGACGTTGCCGCGCCGGGTGGGCAGCCGCAGGCCGTCGCGCATGGCGCCGACGACGAGGCGGTCGTAGGCGTCGGTGCGGTCGGCGGCCGTGCCGCCCGCGCCGGCCGCGTCGTCCCGGTCCGCGACGGGCACGAACCACCGGCCGGTGGCGTCCCCGGTGCCGTCACCGGTCCTGTCTCCGGCTCCGTCTTCGATCCCGGCTCCGGTGCCGTCTCCTCCGGCGGAGGTGACGATCAGCAGGCGGACGCTGCCGAGGAGGGCCTCGTCGACGAGTTCGAAGCGTCCCGCGCGGCGGGCGCTCTCCTCCATCCAGGGCGCGGTGCGCAGGAGTTCGACCGTGGTCGGCGGAAGGCCGCCGAGCAGCAGGGTGTCCAAGGTTCAGCTCCCGGTCATCTCGTAGCGGTCGACGCCCCGGTTCCAGACCAGCAGGGCGAGCGTCGCGACGGCGACGGTCACCACCGGGAGCCAGAGCAGCAGCTCCGTCTCCCCGAACAGCAGGTAGGACACCGGGACGTACGCGGTGAAGGCGTAGGGCAGCAGCCAGGTCAGCAGCCACCGGAGGGACGGGTGGTACAGGCCGACGGGATAGCCGGAGAAGTCGCCGAGCTGGTAGGCCGAGCAGAGGGCCGGGAAGCTGTTGGTGGTCCAGAAGGCGAGTGCGGCGAACGCCGTTTTGATCGAGGCGAGGATCAGGGCCCCGCACAGCGCCAGGAGCGGCAGGAGCAGGAGCCCCCCGAGGCCCGGACCGTCGTCCATGGCGTACACCGCGTACGCGATGATGCCGATGCCCGTGACGACCTCGCCGAAGCCGTCCGGGTACAGGAAGCGCTCGGAGAGCACCGCGTACAGCGGATGGACCGGCCGGATCATGTACCGGTAGAACTCGCCGGACTGGACGAGCCGTTGGGCCACCAGCCACAGCTGGTCGGTGAACATCCGGTCCAGGCCGCGCGGCAGCTGCGAAAAGCCGACCAGGAACAGCACCTGGTGGTAGTTCCAGCCCGCGATCACCGGGACCTGCGCGAAGACCATGCCGATCACCGCGAGCTGGCAGCCGACCCGCAGCAGCAGCCCGCCGGCGCCGATCAGGAAGTCCATCCGGTACTCGGTGAGGCGGCGCAGGCTGACGCCGCTGAGCTGCCAGGTCAGCCGGGAGTAGCGGCCGAGGGTGGTGAGGGCGCTCATCCGCCGAGCACCTCCACCCTGCGGACGGCGGACCGCCAGGCGAGCGCGGCGAGGGCGGTCGTCACGGCCGCCCACACGGCCTGCCCCACCAGGATGCCGGCGGCCTCGCCGTATCCGTCGTAGTCGCCGAGCAGCAGCCGCAGCGGTCCGTCGATCATGCCCTGGAACGGCAGGGCGTGCGCGACGGCGGCCAGCGGGGCGGGCATGAGGGCGAGCGGCACGACCTGGCCGCCGAGGAACGCGACGATGCCGTCCTTGACGACCCGGATGCCCCAGATGTTGGTGGTGACGAAGGCGGCGAGGCCGACGAGCAGGTTCACCCCGAAGCCGATGACCAGCGAGAACACGGTGGCGACGGCGAACATCAGGGCGTCGGGCCAGGTCGGCGTGGTGAGCGGGACGAACGGCGCGTACAGCAGCACCACCGGGACGGCGACCAGGGCGGTGTTGGTCGCGGAGATCGGCAGCGCCGCCGCGAACCGGGTCAGCGGGTAGCTGACGGGACGCAGCAGCGAGACGGCGATGTCGCCGCGCCGCACCTCCTCGGAGACCGCCTCGTCGACCCGGTTGGCCTGGAGCAGCCCCATCACCTGGGCGAGGAGCACGTACGTGGTGAGCTGGGCCAGGTCGTAGCCGCCGGGTGCCGCGCCCGACCGGCCCGCGTACACCGCGCGCCACAGGAAGACCTGCACGCCGACGGCCGTCGTCGCGGTGACGGCGCTGACGACGAAGGTCGAGCGGTACTGGAGGAGGCTCTGCAGGCTGCTCGTGGCGAAGGGGCCGTAGCGGCGGAGGGCGAGGGCGCTCACGCACGGACCTCCTGTGCGGCCCGCGTCGTCCCGGACCCCTGGGCTCCGGCCCGCGCGGTGTAGATCCGCCGCAGGACGGTCTCCAGGTCGGGTTCAGGGGCGACGCAGTCGGCCAGGTCGAAGTGGTCGAGCAGGAAGCCCATCACCTGCCGGGCCGACCAGCGGTCGGACGGGTAGTCGACGCGGATCCGCCCGCCGTCCGCCGCCCTGGCGGACACCCCGGGCAGCTCGCGCTCGACGAGCGCGACCGCCTGGTCGGCGGACGGCCCGCCGTGGTACTCGAAGACGACCGCCCGGGTGTCGGCGGTGCGCAGCAGCTCGTGCATGCCGCCCTGGTGGACCACCTCGCCGTGGCTGACGACCAGGACCTGGTCGCAGATGGCGGTGATGTCGCCGATGTCGTGACTGGTGAGCATGACGGTGGTGCCCAGCTCCGCGTTGACGTGGTTGACCAGCTCGCGGACGGCCTCCTTGAGGACCAGGTCGAGGCCGACGGTCGGTTCGTCGAGGAAGACCACGGCGGGGTCGTGCAGCAGGCTCGCGGCGACCTCGGCGCGCATCCGCTGGCCGAGGCTCAGCTGCCGCACGGGCGTGTTGCCGAGGGCGTCGATGTCGAGCCGGTCGCGGTAGAGCGCCAGGTTCCGTTCGTAGACCGCGTCCGGGATCTCGTAGATCCGGCGCAGGATCCGGAACGAGTCGATCACCGGCAGGTCCCACCAGAGCTGGCTGCGCTGACCGAAGACGACGCCCATGGCGGCGGCGGTGCGGCGCCGCTCCCTGTACGGCTCCACGCCGTCGACCAGGGCGCGGCCCGAGGTCGGGTTCATGACGCCGGTGAGCATCTTGACCGTGGTGGACTTCCCGGCGCCGTTGGCGCCGATGTAGGCGGCCTTGACGCCCTTCGGGATCTCGAAGGAGACCCCGGAGACCGCGCGGACGACACGGTGCTCGCGGCTGAGGAGCGTGCCGAGGCTGCCGAGCAGGCCGGGCTTGCGCTCGTAGACCTTGAACTCCTTCACGAGGTTCTCGGCGACGATCACCGGCTCGCCTCCGTCACGCGCTCAAGGGCCTCGGCGAGGAGGCCGACGCCCTCGTCGAGGAGAGCGCGGTCGATGGTGAAGGGCGGCGCGAGGCGGATGACGTGGCCGCCGATCGCGGTCCGCAGGCCGAGGTCGAGCGCCGTGAGGTAGACCTCGCGGGCGATGTCGGGCGCGGGCTCGCGGCTCTCCCGGTCGCGGACGAACTCCAGGCCGTGCAGGAGCCCGAGCCCGCGTACGTCCCCGAGGACGTCGAACCGGTCCTTGAGCTCGGCCAGGCGCTCGTCCATGAGGCCGCCGAGCTCGCGGACCTGGTCGACGAGCTTGTCCCGGGCGACGACTTCGAGGGTGGCCCGGGCGGCGGCGATGCCGAGCGGGTTGTTCGCGAACGTGGAGGCCGTCGACCCCGCCTTGCCCGCCGCCGGGTGGCGCAGCACAGAGGAACGGCCCGCGAGCGCGGCGAACGGGAAGCCGGACGCCGTGCCCTTGGCGAGGGTGACCAGGTCCGGCTCGATGCCGAGCCGCTCGCTCGCCAGGAAGGAGCCGGTGCGTCCGCCGCCGGTGAGGACCTCGTCGGCGACGAGCAGGACGCCGTTCTCGCGGCAGGCGTCGGAGATCTGCTCCCAGTACCCGGGCGGCGGCACGATGACGCCGGCGGCGCCGAGCACGGGCTCGAAGACCAGCGCCGAGACGTTCGGCTTCTCGGCGATGTGGCGCCGCACGAGCGTCGCGCAGCGCACCCCGCAGGAGGGGTACTCCAGTTCGAGCGGGCAGCGGTAGCAGTAGGGGGAGTAGCCGAGGACGCTGTTGCCCGCGAAGGCCTGGTTGCCGATGTCCCAGTGGACGAGCATCCGGGCGCCCTGGGTCTTGCCGTGGAAGCCGTGGCGGAGCGCGCCGACGCGGTTGCGGCCGGGTTCGGCGACGGCCTGGACGGCGCGCAGGGCCGCCTCGACGACCTCGGCGCCGGTGGAGAAGAAGGCGTACGTGTCGAGCTCCTCCGGCAGCAGCCGGGAGAGGAGTTCGCAGAGTTCGGCCCGGCCCTCGGTGGCGAAGTCGTGGACGTTCCACAGCTTCGACGCCTGCTCGGTGAGGGCGGCGACGACCTCGGGGTGGCAGTGGCCGAGCGACTGGGTGAGGGTGCCGGCGGCGAAGTCGATGTACTGGTTGCCGTCGAGGTCGGTCAGGACGGCGCCCCGGCCCTCGACGAAGACCCGGCGGCCGAGAGCGGACTCCTCCGAGGCGCCGGGGGCGAGGTGGGCGGACTCGCGGTCCAGCAGGTCGAGCTGGCGGGGGCCGGTCATCGGGCGCCGCCGATCGGGGCCAGCTCGAAGACGAGGAGGTGGAGGTCGGTGCCGGTACCGCCGGCGGAGTCGGAGTCGGTGCCGGAGTCGTTGGTGAGGCCGTGCTCGCCGTGCGGCCGGTTGACGACGACGTCGCCGGGGCCGACCGCGAACTCCTCGCCGTCCACCACCATCCGGCCCCGGCCCGACAGGATGACGTAGGTCTCCTCGTCGTCGCCGTGGCGGTGCGTGCCTATGGAGGTGCCCGGCGGCATCACGACCAGGTCGATGAAGGCGACGCCGGCCGGGGCCCGCATCCGGTCGAAGGCGCGGTGGACGTGGATGGTGCCGATCCCGTCGTGGTCCGCGGTGACCGCGCGGAGCAGCCCTTCGTGCAGGTTGGAGACCCGGGCACGGGTGACGGCACGGGTCGTTTCGGACGGGGTCATCGATGCGGCTCCAGACAAGGGGTGGGGTCGTACGGGCGAGCGCGGCCGGCGGGCCGGACGCGCTCAGCGGGAGACGGGTGCGGCGGGCACGGCGGGCGCGGGACGGACGGCCAGGGCGTCGAGCGCCTCCTCCAGGGCGGTGGCCGGGATGTCCTCCAGGTCGTCGACGAACACCGCCGTGCCGATCCCGTCCGGCACCACGAGGTGCAGTCGCCTGCCGCGCCGCTCCCAGGAGGCGCGCAGCGCCCGGCCCATGAGTTCGGGCGTACAGGTGGCGGGGTCGTACACGGGCAGGTCGAGCGAGGCGATCAGACGGACGATCCGCTCGCAGTCCTCGGGGCTGATCAGGCCCATGACGCGGGCGAGCTCGCTGGAGATCGCCATGTCGACGGCGACGGACTCGCCGTGCGCGACCCGGTAGTCGCTCGCGGTCTCGATCACGGGCCCGAAGGTGTGCCCGAAGTCGACGAGCCGGGCCAGGTCGTGTTCGCGGAGGTTGGGGCAGAGCTCCTCCATCATCAGCGCCATGGAGGTGCGGAGCACGTAGTCCTCCACCCCGCGCCCGCCGGAGGCGCCGGCCAGCCACCCGGGCTCGTCCACCGGCCGCCGGAACACCTCGGGGCACTCCTCCAGGACGCGGAACAGCCGTTCGTCCCGGATGATCGCCATCTTGGCGATCTCGCCCATGCCACAACGGATCTGACGATCCGGCAGCGTCGCGAGGAAGGCGGGGTCGTTGAGGGAGGCGTGCGCCGGGTGGTAGGCGCCGAGCATGTTCTTGGTGCCGAGCGCGTTCACGCCGGTCTTCACGCCGACGCCGACGTCGACCTGGCCGACGAGGGTGGTGTTGACCTTGATGTAGCGGACGCCGCGGTTGTAGATGGCCGCCGCGAAGCCCACCAGGTCGCAGGTGACCCCGCCGCCGAAGGCGAGCATCACCCCGCGCCGGTCGAGCCCGGCGGCCTTCGCCCGGGCGCAGATCGTCTCGACCGCGTCCATCGTCTTGTGGTGCTCGCCGCCGCCGATCGGCACCACCGTCCAACTACCGGGAGCGAGACGGGCGTCGAGGTAGCGGCGTATGCGCTCGCCGTAGAGCCGGTCGACGGTGGGGCCGAGGAAGGCCACCGTCCGGCGGCCCTCGCAGTGGTCGGCCAGGGCCGGGTTCTCGGGGTCGAGCACCGAGCCGACGAGGTCGACGCGGTACGAGACGCCTTCCGGCGACAGAAGGGCGAAGCCTCTCTCGTCGGCTCTGACTCCGGGTTCGGTGACTGCTGTCTGCGTCGTCACGACACTCCTCGGATCGGCCGGCTGCACGCCGGAGTGATCGTCAACTCCCTGGGAGGCGCCAGTGAAACAGCTGATCGATATCGGCCACAAGAGATCTCTGAAAATTTCAGCAACCTCTTGCATGCCGATCGGATCCGCTGCGACCATCGGGGCCGCCGTCCCGACCGACGGGACCCGCCGAGGAGTTGTCCATGACCGCACCCGCCGCACCGGCTCCCGCCCGGAGCGCGACCTGCCAGGGCTGGTGGCACGACGCCGTCATCTACCAGGTCTATCCGCGCAGCTTCGCCGACAGCGACGGCGACGGCCGCGGTGACCTCCCGGGAATCCGCAGCCGCCTCGGCTATCTGCGGGAGTTGGGCGTCGACGCGCTCTGGATCTCGCCCTTCTACACCTCGCCGCAGGCGGACGGCGGCTACGACGTGAGCGACTACCGGGCCGTCGACCCGGTGTACGGCAGCGTCGCCGACGCGGAGGCACTGATCGTCGACGCCCACGCCCACGGGCTGCGGGTCGTCGTCGACCTCGTCCCCAACCACTGCTCGGACGACCACCCGTGGTTCCGTCAGGCCCTGCGGGAGGGCGCCGGATCACCGCTGCGCGACCGGTTCCACTTCCGGCCCGGTCGTGGCCCGAACGGTGAACTGCCGCCCAACGACTGGATCTCGCTCTTCGGCGGCCCCGCCTGGACTAGGACCACCGAACCCGACGGCACCCCCGGCGAGTGGTACCTGCACCTGTTCGCCCCGCAGCAGCCCGACTTCGACTGGGACTCCCCGGCGGTGCGCGACGAGTTCCGGACCATCCTCCGCTTCTGGCTCGACCTCGGCGTCGACGGCTTCCGGGTCGACGTCGCCCACGGCCTGGTCAAGGCCGCGGGACTGCCCGACGTCGGCCACCACGAGCAGCTCGAACTGCTCGCCGAGAAGCGTGTCCCGTACTTCGACCAGGACGGCGTCCACGAGATCTACCGGGACTGGCGCACGATCCTGGAGGAGTACGGCGACCAGCGCATCGCCGTGGCGGAGGCCTGGACCGACACCCTGGAGCGCACCGCCCGTTACGTCAGGCCCGGCGAACTCCACCAGGCCTTCAACTTCAAGTTCCTGAACGCCGCCTGGGAGGCGGAGGAGCTGCGCGAGCTGATCACGCTCTCGCTCGACTCCATGCTCGCCGTCGACGCGCCCACCACCTGGACGCTCTCCAACCACGACGTCGTCCGGCACGCCAGCCGGTACGCCGACGGGGACCCGGCCCGCGGCACGCGCCGCGCCAGGGCCGCCGCGCTCCTGATGCTCGCCCTGCCCGGCTCCGCCTACCTCTACCAGGGCGAGGAGCTCGGCCTCCCCGAGGTCGAGGACCTCCCCGACGAGGTTCGCCAGGACCCCTCCTTCCGGCGCCCCGACGGCGGCAACGGCCTGCGGGACGGCTGCCGGGTGCCCCTCCCGTGGTCGGGCACCGAGGCCCCGTACGGCTTCGGCCCCGCGACCACCGCCCCCACCTGGCTGCCCCAGCCGGCCCGGTGGGCCGAGCTCAGCGTCGAGGCGCAGTCCGGCGACCCGCGCTCCGTCCTGGAGCTCTACCGCAGCGCCCTGCGACTGCGCCGCGACCACCCCGCACTCGGCGCGGGCCGCGCCGTGGAGTGGCGGGAACCGGTCCCCGGCGTCCTGGCCTTCCGCCGGGACAGCGACGCCGGCGCCCTGGTCTGCGCGGTCAACACCTCGGACCGCCCGGCCCCGATCGACGCCGAAGGCCTCGGCGACCTCCTCCTCTGGTCCGCCGAACCCCCCGCCACCGACGCCACCGGAGCCGTACTCCTCCCGCCCGACAGCACCGCCTGGTGGCAGGCGCGCTGAACGCCACGAGGGCCCGGGGGAGTGACCCCCGGGCCCCTCGTACTCCATTCGTACTTCGCGATCTGTCGCTCTGCTCGGCGTGGCCGACGAGCGGCGGCGGGCTCGGTTCTGTGCCCAGGGGTGCAGCCATGCCTGGCACCATCCGGGCACGAGCGCAGGAACAGGAGCGGCCACCACGTGATCATCACGGGCTGTGTGGACTCCTGAAGACCATGCTGTGGCCGCGGGCCACGAGACGGGCCGACAGCGGACAGCGCATGGCCAAGCACCCGCAATCCTGACGGCTCCCTCATGCCGAGTCGCCGATCGCGGCCTTAGGACCTCCCCGCCCGCCACGCCCGAGTCGACGCGGCACACCGACGGGTGGCGCGTCAGCGGCGGCAGCTGGCCAGGACGGCCAGCAGGACGAGCGCGACGGCCGCGAGCTGGAGGCACGCGCGGGCGACGCCCCGGCCCCTCCCGCGGCTTTCGACCTGGCCGCCGGGAGGCGTCCCGGGATGCCTCCCGGCGTAGTGCTCGACATGCCGGCGCAGCCCCTCGGACTCTCCTGACCAGGGCGTCTTGAAGCCGCAATCGCCACACCAGTAGCGGTAGACCACGTGGACTCCTCGGCTGCCGTCGGTATGCGCGCTGGACCCACGACAGTGACCTTCATCATGCGCAGGGAACAGGCCATAGAACCGGCCATCCGTGACCGGTGGTGAAGGGCCGTCGATAGGCTCCCGCCCGTCCGTACCGCCGAGTAGGGAGTTGCTCCGTGACCGATGACCTCGGCACGCTGCTGCGCACGCTGCGCGATGCGGCGCAACTGACGCAGGAACAGGTGGCCGAGCGGTCCGGGGTCAGCGTGCGGACCATCCGTCGGCTGGAGAGCGGCGGATCCACCAACCACCGGATGGGCACGGTCCACCTCCTCGCCGACGCGCTCGACCTCGGCGAGGAGGACCGCCGCCGCCTGGCGGCCGCGATCGCCCGGCCGCGCGGCGGGCCGGCGCCCCGGCCGAACGGATCCACACCCCGCTCCGAAGCCCCGTCCCCCGGCGAGTCCGGAGGCAGGCCCCCGGAGGACTCCGACGGCGTGCCGGAACACGCCTCCGGGGCGTACGCCTCCGTCGCCGGGCCCGGCCGGCCGCCCGGCGGCGGGAGGCCTGAACCCGGCCGGCCGCCCGGCGGCGGGGGGCCTGAACCCGGCTTGTCCACGACGGCCACGGCTTCCGCCCCGCCCCCCGTACACCCCGCACTCGCCGACGCCGCACGAGAGCTCGCGATGGAGGTCCGGCGCCGCTGGCGCCGCGAGGAGGGGCAGCGCCGGGTCCACGACCCCTTCCCGCTTCCCGTCCGCTGGGAGCCGGCACCGCCCGAGCTGACCGACCGGCCGGAGAACGTTCAGCGCCTCGGCCCCGGGGGGACACCCCGGGAGGTGGACATGAGCGGTGACCTCGGTGGCGTCCTCGACGTCTACCGGAGGATCCCCTCGGGACGACTGACGGTCCTCGGCCGCGCGGGCTCCGGGAAGTCCGTCCTCGCGATCCGATTCACCCTGGACCTCCTGGAGGCACCGGCCACGCACGGCCGCGTACCGGTCATCTTCAGCATCAGCTCCTGGGACCCGACCCTCACCACCCTGCGGGACTGGCTGATCGGCCGCCTGCTGCGCGACCACCCCCATCTGGCCCGCCGCGGCCCGTACGGGACGACGCTCGCCGCCGCCCTCGTCGACGCCGACCTCGTCCTCCCCGTCCTGGACGGCTTCGACGAGATCGCCGAGGGCCTGCGGGGGGCGGCCCTGGAGGCGCTCAACGCGACCTCGTCACCTCTCGTCCTCACCAGCCGGCGCGCCGAGTACGCCCAAGCCGTGCGGGCGGCGCACGCGCCACTCGTCTGGGCGGCTGCCGTCGAACTCGCCGACCTCGCTCCGGACGACCTCGCGGGGTACCTGCCCCGTACGGTCCGGACGATCGCGGGCGAGACACACGACGTGGTGGGCACTCGCCGCGGCAGCGGGCCGGCAGGCCCCGGCGTTTCCGGGACGGCCGGTACCGGTGCCGACGACGTCTGGGACCCGGTCCTCGAAGAGCTGCGCACGCGGGGCACCCCCGCGGGCGCGAACCTCGCCACCGTACTGACCACCCCGCTCATGGTCATTCTCGCCCGCACCCTCTACAGCGAGACGCCCGGCCAGGACCCCTTCGAACTCCTCGACAGCGCCCGTTTCCCCACGGCGAAGGCGCTGGAGGAGCACTTGCTGGCCGGCTTCGTGCCCGCCGTCTACCGCCCCCGCGCCCCCGAACGGGGTGCCGGGAGCCGGCGGCCCAGGAGTCCGCGCCGGGACTCCGTACGTGCCGAGCGCTGGCTCGGGTACCTCGCCCACCACCTGGTCCGTCTCGACCGCGACCGGCACGACCTCGCGTGGTGGCAGGTCGGCGACTCGCTGCCCCGCTCGACCCGCACCCTCGCCATCGCCGTCGTCACCGCCCTGTGCGTCGCCCTGGCCGACTGGTCGATCGGCCTGCTGCTCACCCCGATCGGGATCGCCGAACTCCTGTTGCAGGGCACCCTCATGGGCTCCGTCGCGGGACTCGCCTTCAGCTCCGTATACGCGCTCATGGACAGATCCGGAGGCCGGACGGACTTCGAACCGGCCCGCTTCCGGCTGACGCTGCGGGCCGCCCACGACCGGCTCGGCCGCAGCCCCCTGCGCACCTTCCTCGTCCGGTTCGGACACGGCCTGCTCGGCGGGGGCGTCATGGGCATCGGCTGCGCCTGCGCGATGGCCCTGGAGCGCTCGTTGTACTGGGGGATCCCGCTCACGGATCCCCGGGCCGTCGAGAGCACCCTGATCAACATGCTGTTCCTGGGGCTGACCTTCGGCTCGGCCGCCGGCCTCGTCTTCGGGCTCATCGCCGCGCTGGAGGCGCCCGTGGACGTCACCGCCGCGGCCACCCCCGTCCGTGTGCTGGCGTCCAACCGCACGACGGTGGGCCGGCAGTTCCTCGTGCTGGCCACCGCGCTCACCGCGGCCATCGCCGGTGGCGGGTACCTGCTCGTCCTGCTGTTCCACGGCTCACTGGGCCCGCTCAACTGGGACATGCCGGACAGCCTGTTCATCGGGATGATCGGCGGGCTCGGGGGCGGGGCGTCGTACGTGCTCGCCTTCACCGCGTGGGGCCAGTGGTTCGTGTTCGCCCGGCTCTGGCTGCCGCTGAGCGGGAGACTTCCCTGGGATCTCGCAGCCTTCCTGGAGGACGCCTACCGCCGTGGGGTGCTCCGGCAGACGGGCGCCGTGTACCAGTTCCGGCACGTCCGGTTGCAGCACCATCTCGGGAGCGCGTTCCGCCGGCAGGACGCCGCGTTCGCCCCGGTCACCCTTCCCCCTCCACGGGCCGGCGCCGGCGCCCCCTGACGTCGGGCCTGCGACACCGGACGGCCGCCAGGACGACCGGCCGAGGCGGGGACCCACGGGCCGGGGCTCGTCGGGACGACCCGGTCGAGGCCGGGGTGGCCCCCTCCCGTACACGCCGGTCACATATGGCCGGTGGCACGGCCTGTCCGTCGAGCGGGGGCGGACACCAGCATCAAGGCGTCCGGTCCGCCGCGCCTCACCGTGCCGCGGGCACACCTTTCGACGAAGGGTTCCCGATGATGTCCCTCCGCCTCGGCGCAGCGGGCGCCGCCCTCACGCTCGCCGCCCTGACGGGCGCCTCAGCGGCGCACGCCGACGCCCCGAAGACCGTGCCGGGGGCGGCCGCCGCCGTCGCCCCGCCCGTCTTCAGCGACGGTCACGGGCTGACCGTGCTCCCCGGGGCCACCGAGGTGCACAGCCCCACCGACTTCACGCTCACCGTCACCACGAAGCAGCTCTCGGGGCAGCACAAGATCCGCGTCCTCCTTCCCGCCGGGTACGACGCGGCCCCCGAACGGCGTTGGCCGGTCACCTACTTCCTGCACGGCGGCGGCGGCACCGTCGACGACGTGGCGGCCGCCCCGGCACTCCACTCCGACTCGATGATCACCGTCGTGCCGGACGGCGGGCTGAAGGGCTGGTACGCCGACTGGTTGATGCAGAACACCGCCGAAGGCGCCGCGAACTGGGAGACCTTCCACCTCACCCAGGTCGTCCCGTTCATCGACGCCAACCTCCGCACCCGCGCCGACCGGGACCACCGGGCCGTCGTCGGACTGTCCATGGGCGGATACGGCTCCCTCCACTACGCCGAGGCCCGCCCCGACCTGTTCGGCCACGTCGCCGCGCTGTCCGGAGGCATCGACTTCGGCATGGCGCAGGTCCGCGCCGCGGTCCTGGCCACGGAGCTCAACCTCACCGGCGCCTGGTGTGCCGTGAGCAGCTCCTCCAGCACCTCGGGCTCCGGCAAGTGCACCGGCTACGGCCCCTACGTCGACAGCGACGCCATCTTCGGCTCCCCGTACCCGGTCTTCAACGCCGACCGCGTCTGGAAGGCCGTGGACCCCGCCGCGCCGGCCAATCTCGCCAAGCTGTCCCGGACCGGCATCACCCTCTACACCGGCAACAACGACATCATCGACGTCCACACCGAGGCGGCCTCCAAGACCGTCAAGGCCCGCCTGGACCAGCTCGGCATCCCCAGCCGCCTCGTCAACTACGGCAACGGCGCCTCGCTCGCCCCGAGCTGCAACGGCGGCCACAACTACGGCTGCTGGGCCCCGGCCTTCGCCGACTACGTACCGCGCCTCGAAGCCGCCTTCGCGGCGGCGGGCTGACGCGCGCTCCGGTCCGCCGGCCCCGCGCCTGCCCCACCCCCTCGCACTCTCCCGCGCGATCTGCGCCCCTGCCCCTCCCTCACACCCCCTCCGGAGGAACGACCATGACCGAAACGCCCCCCACCGGCCCGCGACCCCGCGTCTCGCGCCGTACCGTCCTGAGGGCCGGCGGCGGCGTCGCCCTGGGTGCGGGCCTGGCCGCCGTCGCCCCGGCCACCCCCGCCTGGGCCGCACAGCGCGGCACCCCCCTGTGCGACGAGCCCGGGGACTCGGCCGCAGCCCAGGGGATCGGCTCCAGCGACCTCGCCATCCCGTACTACCGCGAGCACGACGGCACCTGGGGCTACGTCTTCGGCGACACATGGTCCGGCATGCAGCAGTACGGCGACTACCTCGGCTCGCCGCTGATGCTCTGTCAGGACAGGTTCGACGCCTCCGGCGGAACCCCCATCTCGTTCACCTGGGCACTGCCCACGGGCGGTCAGGCCCGGCAGTTGTTCCGCTACCGGACGAACGCGGACAACGGGTTCGGCTTCGAGGTGACCCGCATCCCGAATGACTGCATCGAGTTCGGCGGACGCACCTACATCCAGTACACCTCGGTGGGTACGTGGGAGCCGCCGCCGGGCTACGACGGCTCGGTGATGTCCGGCGTAGCGTACTCGGACGACCACGGCGTCACCTGGCACGACTACCCGTACCACTGGGCGGGGGACATGCAGGGCGTGAACCAGTCCATGTACGGGATGTGGTCCTTCGCGGGCATCGACCCCGACGGCTGGCTGTACATCTTCTCGAAGAGGTGGAACGGGACCCACCGCAACACCGCCGACGGCGGCGCGATCCAGCTCTTCCGGATCCGCCCCGGCGACTTCCGGGCGGGGAACTTCGGCGCTCAGCAGAACTGGGCGCACCACGAGGGACGCTGGCAGTGGACCACCGCCGTCGGTCCCTCTCCGATCCTGACCGGCAACCACATCGGCGAGTTCTCGGTCAAGCGGATCGGCGGCCGGTACTGCATGAGCTACTTCGACGTCACCGACTACTCCATCAGCACCCGGTCCGCGTCGCGTCCGGACGCCGTGTGGACCGCGCCCAAGCCGCAGATCGTCGGCGACAACCGGTGGCCGGCGAGCCACTGGGGCAAGCCGCAGGTCCCCTACCTGTACGGCGGCTACATCCATCCGGGCAGCGCGAGCGCGACCTCGCTGACCCTCATCGTCTCCCAGTGGCCCGGCGTCCTGCACCAACCGCCCTACCGGGTGCTGCAGTTCGACGGAATCAACCCCTAGCCGCGGCCGAACACGCCGACGCACGCGCCATGAACAGCCACCCCGACAGACAGGAAGCACCCATGTTCCGACGACTCGGCACGCTCACCACGGCCCTGGCACTCGCCGGGACCCTCGGCGCCGGCACCGCCTCCGCCGCCGGCACCTCGCCGCAGGACGGCGCCTCCGGCAAGCGCGTGTACAACGGCATGCAGATCGCCTTCGATCCGTCCATGCCCGACGCGTTCTGCACCCTGGGCGCGGTCGGCGGGGACGACTACGGGCGGAAGATCGCCATATCCGCGGGCCACTGCATCAACGCCCCGGCCTACGCGGACCGCGAGATCCACGAGAACATCGCCCCCGTCTACCACCGACAGGACATCGCCGCCGGTCCGATCGGCTACGTGCGCTACTTCAAGGACCGCGAGGGTTCCATGACCGGACACCCGACCAAGGACTACATGATCATCGAGCTGGTCGACGGAGTCGCGCTCTCCTCGCAGGGGCCGCACCTGAAGCAGACCGACGAGATGGAGGCCCCCGGCGGCAAGGCCAGTCCGAACGCCCTGTCGCCCGCCCGCGACGACGAACGTCTCCTCGGTGCCGCCCTGTTCAACAACAACGAACTCCTGGTCTCCGGACAGCTGGGCGTCTGGTACGGGCGGGTCACCAACAACGGCAACGGCATCTACCAGTCCCACGCCAAGCACAAGGCCGGCGACTCCGGAGGCCCGGTCACCTGGCACGTACCCGGCACGCCGTACCCCTCCCAGGCCAACGGATTCCAGGCGGAGGGCCCCTGGGCGGGCATCACCAAGGCCATCATCCTCGGCCTGCCCCCCTACGTGTACACCAGCTCGGCCAACATCCTCGCCGACCTGCGCGCCCGCGACACCGCCGACCCCGCCGACGTCTACGGCGCGGGCTTCGAGGTGACGCGCAACCCGTAGAACGGCCTTCGACCACGGACACAAGGGGAACATTGAACACGCGTACGGTATGCGCCGTCCTCGCCGCCACCGCCACAGCGATCGCACTCACCGGATGTTCCGGCACCCGGGAACTGTCCTACGGCGCCACGGCGAAGAAGGACAACCTGGAGGTGAGCGTGTTGCGGGTGGTCGCCGGGGACTCCGGCGACCTGTCCGTCCTCAAGGATGCGGCCGAGTACCAAGGCCGTACGCCCTACTACGTCCATTACCGCGTGACCAAGACCGACGCCGGCGAAGTGAACGGGCCCTCCTTCGACGTCACGGCGGACGGCGCCCTCCTGACCCGGCTGAACATCATGAGCCCCTTTCCGGAGCCCATCGTGGGCCCGGACGGGAAGCTCGGCTACAAGGAGCCCCCGAAGTTCGACAAGTGCCTCGACGAGCACCGCTCCGCCGACTTCGAGCGGGCCGCGGCCGGCGAGAGCTACGAGGCATGCGCGGTCTACCTGGCCGTCTCGGGTTCCACCGCGACACCCGAGAAGGTCGAGTGGGTGAAGGGCGGCCTGTTGCGCCGCAGCGACGACCAGGCGTACGCCGTCTGGAAGTGAGCCCACCCGTGACCACGTCCTTCAAGCACCCGCGGGGTGACTCCTTCCGGTTGCGGGCCCGCTTCCGATCTCCGTCCCGTGCGCGGAGCCGGGCGCCGACCCGGGCATCCCTCCCGGCGGGTGGCCGAAGGAGAGGCGGTAGGCGCTGGGGGTGAGGCCGGTGTGGCGCAGCACGTGGTGGCCGAGCGAGTCCGCAGTGCCGAGGCCCAGGCGCGTGTCGGCGAAGGCCCCGCCTCGCTCGGTCGGCAGCAGGGTCTCGGTGAACCGGGCCTGGCCCCCCGGGCCCGACGGGAGAGGATCCCGGCCTCCGTGGACGCGTGGTGGGCGACCAAGAGGTATGGCGGTGCGGTCGGGCGCGCGTCGAGCCGGGCCATCATCTCGGTGGCCCATGTTCTCTTGGGCCGGGTGGGTGCTGCGGGTTGCGGGAGGCCGGGCTACGAGTTCTGCCGAGCTGTCGTCCGCTCCGGAATGCCCGGAGGCAATGGCTCATCGGTGCCGGCACCTGAAGGGAAGGGTCCCTTCTCGGGGGTCCCTCCCCACCCCGATACACAGAATAATTTCCGCAAAATCTGTTGCGCAACTTTTCTTTCGTATCTACGGTCGTGGGCATGACCTCCCCCGAGACCCACCGGATCACCGAGCTCAGCACCCTCAAAGCCATCTCCCACCCGCTGCGCATGCGCCTGTACCGGGCCCTGTTCGTCGCCCGCACCGCGACCGCCTCGCAGCTCGCCGATCAGGTCGACGAGGCCGTGTCCCTGGTCAGCTACCACCTGCGCAAGCTCGCCGACGGCGGGCTCATCGAAGAGGCGCACACGCAGTCCACCGACGGACGCGAGCGCTGGTGGCAGCCCAGCTCGTACGGCTTCCGCATCAACGAGGCGGACGTGGAGGACGCCCCCGAACTCGCCGCGGCCAGTGCCGCCTTCGGCCGTACCGTCAGCGAGCAGCGGGCCGGGATGCACGCGCGCTTCCTCGACGAGCGCCTCACCTGGCCGGTGGCCTGGCGGTCCGCCTCGATCAGCTCCGAGTGGCTGCCCCGGCTCACCGCGGCCGAACTCGCCTCCCTCGGTGCGGAGCTGGAGGCTGTCCTGCAGAAGTACGACCAGGCCGCCCGTGCCGCCGAGGCGGCCGGTGACACCGAGGGGCGGGAGAACACCGCCGTCCACCTCCACGGTTTCCCCTATCGCCCGTGACCGCCGTCGACGAGGCCGCTCCCGCGCGCCCGGCCCACCGCAGCCCCCAGGTCCTGCGCTGGCTCGGCGCCTACACCGCCTCCACCCTCGGCGACAGCGTCTACTACCTGGCCCTCTCCTGGAACGCCGTCTCCAGCGGCACCCCCGCCCAGGCCGGGCTCGTGATGGCCGCCGCCGCCGTACCCCGCGCGCTGCTCATGCTCTTCGGGGGAGTGATCGCCGACCGCTTCGGCCCGCGCCGGGTCGTCATCGCCTCCGACGCCGCCCGCTGCCTGCTCACCTTCGGCCTCGCCGCGCTGCTGCTCCTCGCGACGCCGGACCTGTGGGCTCTCGCGGCCGTCGCTGTCGTCTTCGGCGCCGTCGACGCCGTCTTCCTGCCGGCTGTCGGTGCCCTGCCGCCCCGGATCGCCGAGCGCGGCCAACTCGCCCGCGTCCAGGGCATGCGCGGCCTCGCCTACCGCATGGGCGCCGTACTCGGCGCCCCGCTGGGCGGCCTCGCCGTCGCCCTCGGCGGCACCGCGAGCGCCTTCGCAGTCGCCGGCTCGCTCTTCGCCCTCTCCCTGCCCCTGCTCGCCGCGCTTCGGATCCGCCCGCTGCCGCAGGAGGACCGGGCCGGCGCCGGCACCGCCCGGCGCGACCTCGCCGACGGCCTGCGCTACCTCCGTGGCCATCCGGTGCTCGGCCCGCTGATGATCGTCGTGCTCCTCAGCGACCTCGGCTTCGCCGGCCCCCTCAACGTCGGCCTCGCGCTCCTCTGCGAGCAGCGAGGCTGGGGCGCCTCCGGCATCGGCTGGATCCTCGCCGGCTTCGGCACCGGCGCCGGCGGCGCCTCCCTGCTCCTCACCGTCAAGGGCCGAGTCGGCCGGACCGGCCTCGTCATGGGCTGGACCATGGTGCTCGGGGCCGTATCCATCGGAGCGCTCGCCCACGTTCCCCAGCTCGCCTCCGCCGTCCTCGTGGCCCTCTCCATCGGCCTGCTCGCCGGCTTCTCCGGAGCCCTGTGCAACGCCCTCGTCCAGACCGAGTGCGACCCGGCGTACCTCGGCCGCGTGAGCGCCGTCGCCGCCCTAGGCAGCCTCGGCATCGCCCCGCTCGGCTATCCGGTGACCGGCGCCGCCATCGGCGCCTGGGGCCTTGGCCCGGTCTTCGCCGCCGGCGCCGTGGTCTGCGCTCTGTCCGGCGTCTACGCTCTCGCCGTTCCCGCGGTCCGCCGCGCGGAACTCCCCGGGAACGGGGACATCCGGGCCGCGGACCCGGCCTGATCCGAAGGACACAGCCCTGCACCGCACCCACCGCCCCACCCGAACCGCGCCGCCGACGACCGTCCCCGCCGGGTTCCAGCTCCGGAACCCTGGGTCGAGCCGAGCGGCGACCCGCCGACGAAGACCGCCTGACCGTCCCCAATGCCCGCCACAGCTGCTGCCACCCTCGCCCGACTCTCCGCCACCCCGATCACCCGCCTGACCGCGCCCACGACACCCCCACGCGCCACCCCCGGCAGCGTCCCTGAACCCGCCCGGATCCCGCCCCGGCTCCGCCGGACCGTCACCCGGCCAAGCGCATCCGGGGCCACCCGCCCCCCGCCGCCGTGGCCGGCGGAAGGCGCCCGCCACGCCGTCCCCTTCACCGCTCCCGCCTGCCCGTGCACCCGGCAGACCTGCGGCGGCATCACCCCCATACCCCGGTGCCCGCCCCGACCACGGCAGCCCCGCAACACCCGCCACACAGCGACAGACCGCCGCCGACACCCGCTGCGGACGCCCCGCCCGCCCGCTGCGCACACCCCGCCCGCCAGCGGCGGCACCAGCCTGCAGATGCTCTCCCGCCGGTCAGACGTCCGTCCTCCCGCTACCGATGCCGAACTTCTCGGGCGGGGTGCGAGCGCCGTTCCGGAACGCTTCGAGGCCTGCCTCGAACCCGATCGCGGAACCCGCGAAGAGGGCTGTCTCGTCGGGCGCGATGTAGATCTTGCCGCCGCCGCGGGCGGTGTGCACCAGGCAGACGCCGAGGCCGCCGGAGAGCCTGATGACTCTCAGCGCCGCATTGCCGGCGAGCCCGGCGAACAGGGCGCGGCCGACCGCGATCAGCCGCTCGGTGTCGGGGATGGAGGGGACCGGGTCAGAACCCCGAGACGTCGCCATGCGTGCCTCCCTGGCAACAGCTCGCGTCATAGAGGCTCGCCGGGCGAACGGCCCGGCGAGCCGGCCGGACCGTTTGTCCGTCCCTGGCCACCGGTCGCTGCGGCACTTTACCGGGGCTGCGCCCGGACCCCAGGGGCCCGGCAGGGAGTGCGCGTCGAGTTCGGCGGCGCGGGGGAGGAGTGAGGAGTACGGTGCGGATCCGCCGCACGAGCTCGGTGCTCTGGGCGGCGGAGGGCACCGCTGCCCTGCTCGCCTCCTTGCCGCCGTCGGCGCGGAGATCGACCATCCGGCCGAAGGCCGCGGCGAGCGTCTCGGGCGGCAGCACGCAAACCCGGTCGACGAACTGCCAGGTGACAGCATCGGGCACGGACGAGCCCCTTCGCTCATTCGGAATGCCGGCCGGGGGCTCGCTCCGAGCCGACGAGCCGGGCCCCACCCCTCCCTCGATGTCCACCGCAAGATCAATTGGCACAACAGCTGTCTGGGGGGCATGGTCCGGTGGCACGAGTCCGTGGGCTGTGAACGCCGCGGTGAGGTCGGCGTACTGATCGGGTGTCAGCCGCTTGCGTCTCCAGATCGCCTGCGCGGTCTGCGTCGTACAGGAAATGGCCGATCGCAGGCCGCCTGGGCGCCCGGCCCGCAGTTCCGCGGCGCGCGGGGCGAAGGCATCCCGGACCTGCTTGTGGAGGTGCTGAACTGTGCGGCGGACAGCGCCGGAACCAAGGAGGTGTCGTACGCGCCCGAGGCCACCGCCGCCGCGGTAGCCCGCCGGATCGCATCCAGCGTCCGATAGGGCATCTGCGAGGCCATGGAAACGAATGCGGTCACGTCAGGAGGGACCATGGGCATGCGTCCACGATATCCGGCGGTCCATGCGGAGGGACGTGTGGTCTCAGGCGCCAGGACCCCGCAGAACCGGACACCGACGGGTGCTCGTGTGTCGTTCGGTGAGGGACCCGTACATCCCGGGCCGCTGCTGCCGATCGCCGGTAGCGTCGGCCGCGGCAGCCCGTTGCCGATACGGCGGGCCGGGGCAAGGCCGAGTGCCTGGACGTGTTCTGGGAGGAGCACCGCCGGGCCGCTCGGAGGGATACGCGGAGGGGCGGGCGCGCACGTGACAGATGACAGCAGCTCAGGCCGCGACGAGGCCGAGCGAACTGTCGGGGCCCACATCAGGATCGCGGTTGGCCTCCTACTCCCAGGTCACTGCAGCAACGCCCGCAGGGCCTGTGCACGTACTCCACTCCGTCTGTCCGGTTGCCGCTGCACGCGCAGACGGCGACCGCGCCCGCTCCGACGGCCGAGCAGAGCAGCGGATTGCGTCGTCCGATCACACCGGCCTGCCAGCAACCGAACCGGCACCGCACGCCCTGTGGAGGGCCTGCTCGCGGCAGGCGGAAGCGGCTGGATCGTCGCCCATCGTCACATGCCGGGCGAGCCGCAGACGGCCCGAGCCGGCGCGCCGATCTCGCCGCGAGCATGGAGCGCGAGGTGAAGAAGCGGTGGCAGCCGCGGATCAGGGCGAAGGCCAGGGCGCAGGCGGCGGCCACGGGGGCGTCGTCTTCGACGCCCGGGCCCGTACGGGCCACACCGCGCCGGTCGGTTCGACGGACGAGTCCCGTGTCCGGGATCTGACCGTCACCCTGCCTCCGCGGTACGCGACCCGCGCCCCGCATCCTTCGACGCCCGGGAGCGGGGTGCCGGCGACGCCCGGCTTCAGCAGATCGCGGCCGAGGGGCACAAGGACGTGTGCTTCCAGGACGGCGGCCGCCGCTCCCGCTCGCTGGAGGAAGTCCGGCTCACCGGCATCGGGCACCTCGAGTTCGAGCTGTGGGAGCCGCGACCGCGGCGCTCGCCGTGTCGGCTGTGACGGAGCGCTTCAGCCGGCGAGTGAGCGGTCGAGTCGGAGGGGTCGACTCGAAGTGGCCGACCACACCCCTTGTTCGATGTTTAGCTAACTTGTTAAATACCTGGCATGACAGAAGCTCAGGATGAGGCGGGAGCATTCCGCGCTCTCGCCGATCCGACGAGGCGCCAGATCCTTGAGGACCTCAGGTCCGGCGAGCTCGCGGCAGGTGAGATCGCCGCCAGGTTCGCGATCAGCGCGCCGTCCATCTCACGGCATCTCGGCGTGCTCAAGGGAGCCGGGCTGGTCACCGAGAGGCGTGAGGGGAACCGGATCTACTACGCACTGGCCGAGGATCGCCTGGCCGCCTGCATCGGCCGGTTCCTCAGCGCCGTCTGCCCCGAGCAGATCGTGCTCCGCCACACCGCATGGCGCCGCAGGGCGCAGAACGAGGGATCATGAGGCAACCACGACTGTCCAGTGTCGTCGAACGACGGCTGCTGGTGAACTACCGAGTCGCCCCGGACGTCGCGGAACGCCTGCTTCCCGCGCCACTGCGCCCGCAACTGGTGCACGGCCATGCGGTCGCGGGCCTGTGCCTGCTGCGACTGGGGGGCGTGCGGCCCTCCTGGGCTCCCAAGGTCCTCGGACTGCGGAGCGAGAACGCGGCGCACCGTGTCGCCGTCGAGTGGGACGGACCGGACGGTGTCGAGACCGGCGTGTACATCCCGAGGCGCGACACCGCCTCGCGGCTCAACGTCTGGGCCGGAGGCCGCCTCTTTCCCGGTGAGCACGGTCGCGCGGACTTCGAGGTGCACGAGACGCCCGGTCGGATCAGCGTCGCGCTGGCCACACGCGACGGTGACACCCGAGCTGATGTCACCGTTGAACTGTCCGACGAACTGCGAGGCAGTGCGCTCTTCGCCGATCTCGCCGAGGCTTCCCGTTACTTCCGGGGCGGGGCGAAGGGCTTCTCGGCCACCAGCTCCGGCCATCACCTGGACGGCATGGAACTACAGACCGATGCCTGGCACGTGGAGGCATGCAGCGTTCGCTCCGCCGCGTCGTCCTTCTTCGACGATCCGCAGCGCTTCCCGCCGGGGAGCGCCACCCTGGACTGCGCTCTGGTCATGCGCGACGTCCCCGTCCGCTGGCGGCCGCTCCAGGCGATGGCTTCCGGGCGAGGTGCTCAGCTCGCCGGCTGAAGCGTCGTTCCGGAGGGCTTCGGGACCGGCCCCGAAGCCGATCGCGGAACCCGTGAGGAGGGCTGTCTCGTCGGGCGCGAGGCAGATCTTGGCGCCGCCGCGGGCGGTGTGCACCAGGCAGACGCCGAGGCCGCCGGAGAGTCCGGTGACTCTCGGCGCCGGATCGCCGGCGATCCTGGCGAGCAGGGCGCGGCCGACCGCGATCAGCCGGCCGGTGTCGGGGACGGAGGCGACCGGACCGGAACTCCGGGCCGTCGCCTTGCCGAACCGATCCCGGCCGGCACCGGCCGCGCGTCGGCCGTCACCGTCAACGACACGGGCACCGGCACCGGCGCCGACAGTGAGCCCGTCGTCAGCGGGCTTGCCGACATCAACATCGACATCGCAACCGACACCGACACCGACACCGACACGGGCGGCGTGCCGCCCGATGCCGCCCCGTGGCGGGCAGTCACCCGTAAGGCCCGGTAGCGCAGCTCGCAGTCGGCCTGAAGCGCGGGACAAACCCACCCCCGCCGGGAGCTGACCCGCACCCTCGTCCCCGCATGCGCGGCTCCCGGCGACACTGCCCCGCCCGGTAGCCCGGGCGGGGCGGGTCACCGCGCCGACGGCCGGGGTTTGAGCTGGTGAAGGGTGTAGCCGTTGCGTGCCGGATCGAGGGACTTGGTGTGCTCCTTGAACAGGTACTCGGCCCGTTCGTAGGACAGGCGCCGGCGGCCGGTGTCCGGGCAGAGGTCCGCCGGCGCGGGTGTCCGGGCCGGTCCGGGCCGCCGGTCGGAGAGGAAGACCGGGCCCCGTGTCCGGCCGTCCAGGAGCTGGGGCAGGAGCGCGGCGGTCCGGGAGCGCCAGCTCAGCCGGCCGCGCCCGGTGCGTGCCCAGCGCTCGTCCAGGTCCAGGTCCTCGACGTCGAGTGCCAGGACGGTCTTCACCCCGGCCGCGGACTCGTGCAGGAGGCTCCACAAGGTCCGTTCGCGCAACGCCAGGTCGCTGCGGCCGAAGAGCGCTTCGAGCGGCGGGCGGTCCAGCGCCCGGGAGCCGGGGCGGGGGCGGGTGTCGGCCCGGCGTTCCAGCCCGGCCGCGAGGTCGCCGAGCGACGCCCAGGTGCCGAACGAGCGGACGGCCGAACGGTGCCGGTTCCAGGTACTGGCCGCAGCCCCTGCCCAGGCGGTCGCGAACGTCTGCGCCACCTGCTCGGCGGTCAGCGCGGCCAGCGGCAGCTGCCCGCCGAGGGTGAGGCACAGACGCCGCAGCGTCTGCCCGTAGGAGTGGAGCGTCGCGGCGTCCAAGTCGTCACGGCCCAGGAAATCGTGCGCGGCCTGCGCGAGCGTCGGAAGGGCGGCACCGCCGGTGGGCGTGATCGCCTCCGCCCGCCGGCGCAGGAAGGCACGCTCGGATGCGTTGCCGGTGAGTGCCGCGGCCCGGTGGAACTCCAGCCGCGCCTCCTCTTTCCGGCCCAGGCGGAGCAGCAGATCCCCCCTGACGCTGGGCAGAAGGTGGTAGTCGCGCAGAGCCGGATCGGTGAGCAGGGAATCGACCAGGTCGAGGCCCGCCCGCGGACCGTGGGCCATGCCGAGTGCCACCGCCCGGTTGAGCTGCACGACCGGTGTCGGAAGCAGCCGGACCAGCGCCCCGTACAGCTCCGCGATCCGTGTCCAGTCGGTGTCCTCGGCGGTACGCGCCTGGGCATGGCTCACGGCGATCGCCGCCTGCAGCAGGTACGGGCCGGGTGTTCCCCCGATCTCTCTGGCCCGTAGCATCGCGGTGAAGCCGCGGCGGATGAGCAGCTGGTCCCAGCGGCCCCGGTTCTGCTCGTGCAGCGGGACGGGCTCGCCCGCCGGGTCGGTGCGGGCGGCCGAGCGCGAGGCCTGGATCTCCATCAGCGCGACCAGGGCGTGGACCTCGGCCTCGCCGGGCGCTGACTCGGCCAGCAGCCGCCCCAGCCGCAGGGCTTCGAGACAGAGTCCGGGCCGCATCAGATCGTCGCCGGAGGTCGCGGAGTACCCCTCGTTGAAGATCAGGTAGATGACCTCCAGCACGGAGGAGAGCCGCCCGGCCAGCTCCGCGCCCTCCGGCAGGTCGATCGGCACCCGCAGCTCGGCCAGGGTCCGCTTGGCGGCGGCGATACGCTGGGTGATCACCGTCCCGGTGACCAGGAAGGCCCGTGCGATCTCCTCGGTCGTCAGACCGCCGAGCAGACGCAGCGTCAGCACGGCCCGGGCCTCGGCCGGCAGCACCGGATGGCAGGAGACGAGCATCAGCCGCAGGACGTCGTCCTGTTCGCTGTCCTGCTGCTGTTCGAGCCGGTGGGCGAGCTGCTCCTGTTTGCGCGTCAGCCGCTCGGAGCGGCGGATGTGGTCGACGGCCCGCCGTCTGGCGGTGGTCGTCAGCCACGCGGCGGGATTGTCGGGCACACCCGAGGCGGGCCACTGCTCCAGTGCGGCGACGAGCGCGTCCTGAGCCAGTTCCTCGGCGAGCCCGACGTCACGGACCATCCGCGTGAGTCCGGCGACGATCCTGGCCGACTCGAGTTTCCAGACCGCGTCGACGGTGCGGTGGACCTCGGGCGCAGACACAGGCCCGATGACAGCACGAGCCCTGGCTCACCCGCAACCCGGGGGTACGCCCCGAGCCCCGGCTCACCCGCAGCCCGGGGTACGCCTCGCCGCATCCCGGGGGTACGGCCCCCAGCTCACCCGCAGCCCGGAGTACGCCCCGCCGCGACCCCGGCGTACGCCCCGCCGCAAGCCGGGGATACGCCCCCGGCCGCGGCGACGGCGCGGCTCAGGGGCCGAAGACCTGCTGGACCACGCTCTCGCCGTCCCCGACGATCCTTCGGAAGCGCCGGGCCAGTTCGATCGCCTCCTCCCTGGACCGGACCTCGATCAGCGCGAATCCGGCCACGGCCTCCTTGGCTTCGGCGAACGGCCCGTCCGTGACCGTGATCTCGTCGCCGGCCGAGCGGACCAGGACGCCTCCTGGCTCCAGGCCGCCGGTGGCCAGCAGTGAACCGGCGGCCGTCAGTTCCTCGATGAACCTGCCCATCTCGGCGTACAGCTTCTCGTCGGGGACGGTGGCGGAAGGCCTGGTCGTCATCAGATAGCGCACGGGTATCCCTCTTCTCTTCTCGTGCCGGACCGCCGGGACGGTGAATCGCGGCGGCCCCTGTCCACCCTCACGTCGAACGAGCCCATGTGACAGGGAATTCCAGCATTCCCTGTCACATCGCTCCTTCGACGTGAGGGCGAGCACCGAACGAACACGACGAGCCGGAGGCACCCGATGACCACCCTCGACCACCGCACCCCCACTACCCCCACCACGTCCACCGCGACGGGCCCCCAGGCAGCCGCCGCCCGATCCACGACCCGCCGCCTGCTCACCGCCGCGGTGGTCGCATCACCTCTGTGGGCGGTCGTGGCCCTGACCCAGGCCGCCACCCGGGAAGGCTTCGACATCACCCGCCACCCCCTGAGCGCCCTGAGCAACGGCTCTCTCGGCTGGCTCCAGATCACCAACTTCCTCGCCGTGGGCACCCTGCTCGTCCTCGGAGCGACCGGCCTGCGCCGGGCTCTGCACGGCACCCCCGGAAGCACCTGGGCACCCCGACTGGTACGGGTGTCGGGCATCGGCATGATCGCGGCGGGCGTGTTCGTCATGGACCCGGCCGACGGCTTCCCGGTGGGCACCCCCTACGGAATGCCCACCGCACTCACCTGGCACAGCTACGCCCATTTCGCCGCGGGCGCGGTCACCTTCCTCTCGATGATCGCCGCCTGCTACGTCCTGGTCCGCCACTTCAGCCGCACCGCCCACCGCGGCTACGCCGTCCTCGCCCGTACGGGCGGCACAGCTCTCCTGCTCGGCAACGCCTGGTCGATGAGCGGCGGCAAGGCGGGCAGCCTGACGCTGGCCGTGGGCGTCATGACCGCCATGTTCACGATCTCCCTGATCGCCGCCCGCTACCGCCGCAGCCACTGAGCTCGACACGGACAGCGGCGCACGCTCCCCGGCAAGGCGCCCCGGCCGCGACGCCCCCGCCACCGGAAGCATCACGCCATCGCAGCAACGCACCGTCCGGCCGCGCAGCACCACCACGAAACACGGTCACCCTCGCAGAAAGCGGCCGGGCCCGGCCGAGTGCGCCCGAGTGCCTCAGCGGGCAGGACTCGGCGTCGGGGCCGGCCCGCAAGGCGGTACATGGGCATGTGCCCAGAGACGTCCGCGTGCCGGCACCGATCGCGTGAACCCCTGGCACGGGTCGGTGAGGCGGGCGGCCAGGATCGGGGCCGGGGCCGGGAATTCCGGCCACAGGCCGCACCGACCGGCAGCGACCTCGTGTACCGGGCCACACGTGAGGTCGACCTCAGGGCAGGGCGGAGGCCCATCGCATCGGCACGGCACCACCGATGAGAAGGAGCAGCATGTCCACCGACCTTTCCGGCCAGGGGCCCCATGCCGCCCTGAGCCGCAGAAGGTGATCCAGGAGCCGGCCGAGTCCGGCTTCCTCGGCGTCCAGCTCCAGGGTGAACGACGAGCGGGGCGAAGGGGCCGGCAGCGCCGGTGTGCGCGAGCTGGGCCAGAACTCCGAGCCGCCGGCGAACGGGCACTTCCGTATCGGCAGCGGCACCGAGAACTTCGCGCGATTCCCTCAGCGAGTGCGACTTCCCCATCGCGGACAGCAATCTCGTACATCCACCGGCCGATCCCCGTGAGCTCCTCGCCCGGCCGCGGTTGCAGATCACGCCGGTCCACATCGCCCAGGTTCCAGTCCCGGATCGCCGAGTAACGCCCGTAGTCGCCTATGGCAACGGTCACCTCCACACCACAGTGAGGGCATTGAAGGCCGTAGAAGTCGTCCGCGAAGTCCCCCAGAACGTTGGCCCAGTGGTACTGCTCCTCGCCGCAAGCAGCGCGCGGAAGGTAACCAGGTAATCAGTTGGCCGCGACTGCAGGTGCCGGACCAGTAGAGCGCCGAACTGGGCGATCACGTCGACGCTCTCAGCCAGCAGTTCGTCGCAGCCATGGTGGCTGGCCGCGCGCTCCATGATCTCGCCGGCCAGGTGGCGTGCCTTCCTGCTCCCCGATGCGAGTCGTACAGTCGGGGCAGGGCAGCAATGCCGGCGGGCGACACCAGGTCATGCTCAAGGATCAGTCGGTGTCCCAGCTCCGTCCACGCTTCGGAGTCGTACTCACGCTCCACCCGAGCGAGAAGCTCAGGGACGCGATCTACGTCAAAGTGACAGTCGTGCATCTGTGCCCAGTCCACCACCCAGGCATTGAATCGCCCCGCGAGCTCCGAGTCGACTTCGGACACTCACGCCTTGTGCGCTCCCGGCCCTCCCGGACACCGGCATCGCCGCCCAGGAGAGTCGTACCGTCGCCGGCGGGATACCGCATGCTTCGAATGACGCTCCCTGCCGACTGAGCAGACTCCGTGGAGGTCGGCGCGGCGTGAGGCGTACGCGAACGACCAGGCCGGCGTCCTCGCTGACACCCCCCGGACCAGCGGCCGTGCTGCCGACAGGTGGAGTGAGCGCGTGGGAGCGGTGCAAGCAAGACCCCTGCAGTACCTGTGTCGCACATCACCCTGCGAATTGATCGATCAGTTCCAATTTTGCCTGATCTTGGTCGTCTCGTGACCGTTCCATTCCTCGGTAGGTTCACAGCTGCGTCACAGCTGTGGCGCAACTCGACGTGACGCACTGAGGAATGATGACGATTCACATACCCGCTCCGGAGGAGCGGGACCGGCCCTGGACGGGGAGAGGCCTGCGGCATATCGCCGGCGGCCTCGCCTTGGTCCTGGCCGTCACCGTGCTGGACGGCGCAGGCCACGCCATCGCTCAGCCGCGGCAGGCGCCTGCGGCCGAGCCGAAGCAGGAGGCGGTGACGCAGGCGGCCGACATCGCGTCGGCGCGCGTGGCCGCGAAGCTGTCCGGCAAGAGGGTCGAGGCGCTCTCCGAGCGGACCGATTCGTCCACCACGTGGGCCAACAAGGACGGCTCCCTCACCACCGAACTGGCCGCCGGGCCGGTGCGATTCCAGGACTCCCTGACGGGCGACTGGCGTGCTGTGGATGTCGGCCTGGTCGCCCGGAGCGACGGCTCGGTCGCCGCCAAGGCGCATCCGGAAGGTCTGATCCTGGCCGGCAGGACCGGTGTGCCCGCGCGCTCGCTGCGCGCGGCCCAGAAGGCGGCCGCCACCGACCTGGTCACGCTCGGCCAGGGAGACGATCAGATCACCCTCCAGTGGCGCGGTGGACTGCCCGCGCCGCGGCTGGACGGCACGCGCGCCACCTACGTGAACGCGGTGCCTGGCGCCGATGTGGTGGTCGAGGCCACCCGTACAGGCTTCGAGCAGTTCGTCGAGCTCAAGCAGAAGCCCACCTCCGACGGCTTCTCCTACACGCTCCCGCTGCGGACCAAGGGTCTGAAGGTCGAGCAGCAGGCCGATGGCAGCGTGCTGTTCACGGACCGGCAGTCGAAGAAGTCCGCGACGATGCCGGCCCCGGTGATGTGGGACGCCTCCGTCGACGAGGTCTCCGGTGAGCACACCCGCCGGTCCAGGGTCGGGATGGAGGTCGTCAAGACCAGGGGTGGCGTCGACCTCGTCATCACCCCGGACGCCGGCTTCCTCGCCGACCCGGCCACCCAGTACCCCGTGACGGTCGACCCGTCCACCTCCGCTCTGGGCAACCTGTTCGACACCTACGTCCAGCAGGGCGAAACGGTCGACTGGTCAGCCGACACCGAACTCGACCTCGGCAACCCAGGGACGAAGAACGCGGACGGCACCTACCGCATCGCCCAGTCGTACATCACCTGGAACAGCGCACCGGTCTCCGACGCCCTGGTCTCCAGCGCCACCCTGAGCCTGTGGAACTTCCACTCCGGCAACACCGACTGCTCCGCACAGCCGTGGGAGGTGTGGACGGCGAACAACGCCACCACCGCCTCCCGCTGGACGAACCGGCCGGCGATGGCCGCCAAGATGGCCACCTCCACCCAGACCAGGGGCAACGCCGGCTGCTCGGCGCAGCCCGACGGGTGGATCAACGCCGACGTGACCGATCTGGTCCAGCACTGGGCCAACAACAAGTGGTCCCACGCCGGCATGGGGCTGAAGGCCACCGACGAGAACGACGTCAAGGAGTGGAAGCGGGTCAACTCCGCCAACGCCGCCTCGAACGTTCCCAAGCTGACCGTCACCTACAACTACCGGCCGCGCACCGGCACCAAGCAGGAGGCCGGCCCGCCGTACTTCTCCTACAGCGGCGCCTACGCGGTCAACACCGTCACGCCGACCCTGCGGGACACCTTCGTCGACGCCAACGGCGACAAGGTCAACGGCACCTTCCAGATCTTCGACAACGCCACCAACACGCAGGTCGGCGACGTCATCGTCTCCCCGTGGGTGAACTCCGGCCAGGTCGCCTCCGTGACCGTCCCGACCGGAGCCCTGACCAACGGCAAGACGTACAGGTTCCGCACCTCCCCCTACGACGGAGCCCACTACAACCCGGGCTGGTCGGCCTGGAAGACCTTCACGGTCGACACCGCCGCCCCCGTCGCCCCCACCGGCATCACCTCGGCGGACTACCCGTCCGCCGCGTGGGTCAAGGGCGCGGGGCAGGCGGGCACGTTCACCGTCACACCCAGCGGCACCGACCACAACTGGCTGGAGTGGTCCCTGGACGGCGTGACCTGGACCAAGGTCGCCACCGGAGGCTCCACCGCCGCCAAGGCCATCAGCGTCACCCCGCCCAAGAACGGCACCCACACCCTCCAGGTGAGGCAGGTGGACAAGGCCGACAACAAGTCGGAGCCGGTCGCGTACACCTTCCACGCAGGCCCCGGCGGATTCGTCCAGCCGAGCGAAGGCGAGCGCACCGCCCGCCGTCTGCCGCTGGTCGCCGAGGCCGACGGCGGCACGTACGACAAGGTCTCCTTCTCCTGGCGCCGCTCCGAGGCCGACCCCTGGGTGACCATCCCGGCCGGTCAGGTCACGTCCGGCGGCACCGCGCTGACCGCATGGCCGGTCCCGCTCAGCGGCGGCAGGAACAGCCCGCTGGTGTGGAACGCCACGGATACGGTCGACCCCGACGGCACCGTCCAGATCAAGGCCGACTTCACGGGCCCCGGCTCCGCGGCCGGTAGCACACAGCCCCTCTCCGTCGTCGTCGACCGCAGCGCGTCCGGTGCCGCGGTGGACGAGATCGGTCCGGGTTCGCTGAACCTGCTCACCGGTGACTACAGCGTGTCCGCCACCGACACCACCCACTTCGACCTGTCGGTGACCCGCACCGCGTCCTCCCGCAAGCCGGACGCCGGCGCGCAGCAGACCGGTCAGGCGGCCATCTTCGGCAAGGAGTGGGTCTCGGGCACCGCCGCGGAGGCCACCAACTCCGACTACTCGCATCTGCGCAGGGTCTCTGACACGGCCGTGGCCGTCGTGGACCTGGAGGGCGAAGAGACCTCCTTCACCGCGAACGCGGCCAGGAACGGCTGGATACCCGAGCCCGGCTCGGAGGACCTGACGCTCACCGGCGGCGTGACCGCCGGCTTCACCCTCTCCGACACCGAGGGAACGGTCACCGAGTTCACCAAGCCGGAGCCGGCCGCGACCACCTGGCAGGTCTCCAGCGCGCTGCTGGACGGCATGGCCCAGACCACCACCACCGTCGTCTCCGAGACGGTGAACGTCGCAGGAAAGACGCTGGCCCGCCCCAAGCGGGTCATCGCGCCCACCTCGGCGGCGTCCGCCGCGGCCTGCACCGCTACGCCCGCCACCAAGGGCTGCCGCGCGCTGGAATTCGTCTACGCGACCACCACCACGGCCGACGCCACCACGCTCGGCGACTTCACCGGCCAGGTGAAGGAGATCCGACTGTGGTCCACCGAACCCAGCGCTGCCTCGGCGACGTCGAAGGCCGTGCAGACCTACCGGTACGACGGCGCGGGCCGGCTCAGCGAGACATGGAACCCGCTGATCAGCCCCGCGCTGAAGACGCAGTACTCCTACGACTCCGCAGGCCGCGTCACCCAGGTCACGCCGTCCGGACAGCTGCCGTGGACGTTCACCTACGGCAAGGCCGGGTCCAGCAGCGCGGCCGGTGACGGCATGCTGCTCAAGGCCTCGCGGCCCGCACTGCGCCAGGGCACCCTCGACGTGGTCGAAGGGACGGCCGCAACCAGCGTCGTCTACGACGTGCCGCTGACCGGCACCCTCGCCCCTCACAAGATGGGCGCCGCCGACGTGAAGGCGTGGGGCCAGACGGACGCGCCGACCGACGCGACCGCCGTGTTCCCCGCCGACGCCACCCCGGCGTCGAACGCGGGCAGCGGCCTGACCGCCACGTCCTACCAGCGCGCCGACATCACCTACATGGGCGTGTCGGGCCGTTCGGTGAACGCCGCCACTCCCGGCGGGCACATCACCACGACCGAGTACGACCGCTTCGGCAACACCGTCCGTGAACTGACGGCGGCCAACCGGGCCGTGGCCCTCGGCACGTCCGCCGCGGACCGCGCCACGCAGGCCGAACTGGGCATCGCCTCCCGGCCCGCGGCCGAGCGCGCCGACCTGCTCACCACCAAGTCCGTCTACAGCGACAACGGCACCCGCGAGCTGGAGGAGTTCGGCCCGCTGCGGCGTGTCGACCTCACCGCGGACCTGAAGTCGGGAACGACGGTCCTGGTGACGGCCGGAACCTCCGCCGTCGCGCGCAGCTGGACCGTCAACGACTACGACACGGGCCGTCCCACCGACGGCACCGCCACGATCAAGGACCAGGTCACCAGGGTGACCACCGGCGCCCAGGTCCGTGAGCACCCCGCGGTCCACGCCGAACAGCGTGTCGCTGAGACGCGGTACGACTGGGTCAGGGGCCTTCCGACGAAGTCCGTCCAGGACCCGGCCGGGCTGGCCATCACCACCACGACCGAGTACGACGCCCAGGGCCGGGTCACCAAGACGTACAACACGGGCAGCACGGGGGCGGACGCGGGCGCCGTGGCGACCACCTACTGGTCGGCCACCGGCACCGGCGCCTGCGCCGGCCGCCCGGAGTGGGCCGACCTGGTGTGCTCGACCGGCCCCGGAGGCGCCGTCACCGGCGGCGGAGGCAACCCGGCGCAGCTGCCGACCACCACCACCCAGTACGACTGGTGGGGCAACGCCACGACCGGCACCGACACCGCCAACGGCGTCACCCGGACGTCGTCCACCTCGTACGACGCGGCGGGCCGCCCCGTCACGGTGAAGGTCACCGGCGGTGTCGGACAGGCCGTCCCGGACGCCACCACCGAGTACGACCCCGCCACCGGGCAGGAGACCCGGACGACGTCGCCCACCGGCGGCACCATCACGAGGGTCTACGACCGTCTCGGCCGAATCGCCTCGTACACGGACGCCGACGGCGGCAGGACCACGACCGAGTACGACTTGCTGGACCGTCCCGTCAAGGTCGGCGACACCGTCCCGTCCACCGTCCTCTACACCTACGACCACACCACCGAGCCGCGTGGCCTCGTCACCAAGGCGACGGACTCGATCGCGGGCGTCTTCCAGGCCACGTACGACGCGGACGGCTCCGTCGCCACGGAGAAGCTGCCCGGCGGATACACCCTCGCCCAGACCGAGGACACCACCGGCACTCCCGTCAAGCGCACATATACCCGTGACAGCGACGGCACCGTGGTCATGTCCGACACGGTGACGGAGTCCGTGCAGGGCCAGACGACCACCCACGCCGGCTGGTCGGACCAGACCTACCGCTACGACGCCGTCGGACGCCTCGTCCAGGTCGACGACACGGTGGAGACGGTCTGCACCCGGCGCACCTACGGGTTCGACAAGCACGCCAACCGCACGTCCCTGACCACCGCCGCGTCGACGCCCGGCATGGATTGCCCCACCACCGGAGGAACCACCAGGACCTCGACGTTCGACAGCGCGGACCGCATCACGGACGCGGGCTACGTCTACGACGCCTTCGGCCGCACCACCGCCCTGCCGGGCGGCGTGAGCGTCGGCTACCACGCCAACGACCTCGCCCACCAGCAGACCAGCGGCTCCAAGCGGCAGACGTGGACCCTCGACGCCGCGCAGCGCTTCCGCGGCTGGACGGTCGAGACCAACAGCGGCGGAGCCTGGTCCCCGACCGAGAACAAGCTCAACCACTACGACGGTGACAACGACAATCCGCGCTGGATCGTCGAGAACACCGCCACCGGTGCCCTGACCCGCAACGTCGACGCCCTCTCCGGGAACCTCGGAGCCGTCACCAGCGCCACCGGTGACACGGTTCTCCAGTTCACCGACATCCACGGCGACGTCGCACTCCAGCTCCCGCTCAACGCGGGCGAGGCACCGATCGTCCTCGACACCGACGAGTACGGCAACGCGCGCGACAAGCAGCAGGCCGTGCGGTACGGCTGGCTGGGCGGAAAGCAGCGCTCCAGCGAGACGGTGGCCGGCTTCACCCTCATGGGCGTACGCCAGTACAACCCCGCCACCGGCCGCTTCCTGTCCACCGACCCCCAGCAGGGCGGCAACGCCAACGCCTACGAGTACTGCTCGGCCGACCCGGTCAACTGCTACGACCTCGACGGCAAGTGGGGCTGGAAGAAGCTCTTCAAGAAGGCCAAGCGCTGGGCCTGGCGCAACAAGTGGGACATCGCGCTCACCGCGGCGGGGTTCATCCCCGGTCTCGGCGCCGCCGCCTGGGGCTATCGGGCCTACCGCGGCTACCGCGCCCTGCGGGCGGCACGCACCATCGGCCGCAGCTGCCGCGGCAACTCCTTCCTGCCCGAGACGCCGGTCGTCATGGCCGACGGCAGCACCAAGCCGATCGGCGCGGTGAAGGTCGGAGACCTGGTCAAGGCGGTCGACGAGATCACCGGCGAGACGAAGGTCTCCCCGGTCTCCGACGTGATCACAGGTCACGGCGTCAAGGACCTGATCACCCTGTCGGTGGACGCGGACGGCGACGGCACGTCCCGGAAGATCACCGCGACCGCCCAGCACCCCTTCTTCGTCCAGGGACGGGGATGGGTCGACGCCACCCAGCTGACCCCTGGCTCCCGCCTGTCGAACTCCAGCGGGCGCGCCCCGACGGTCACGGCCGTCGAGCGTACGCAGGCCGTCCGCACCGTCTTCAACCTGACCGTCGCCGGCACCCACACGTACTTCGTGGCCGTCGACGGGCGGTCCGCGCTCGTCCACAACTGCTCCCGCAACAGCAGCAAGTGGTTCAGCAGCAAGCGGAAGGCGTACCAGCAGCGCAGGAAGGACCACGAGCGTCTGAGGCGGCAGGGCTACTCCTGCGAACTCCGGGGCCCGTGCAGCAACGGCGGCCACGCGCATCTGACGTGGAGCAAGAACGGCCGGTGGGGAACCATCCACTACCGTTGGCACGGCCGGGGCCGCGGCCGCATGGGGTGAGGTGAGACCCACCGAACCGACCTGACGAGAGCCGTCCCCTGACCAGGGGACGAGACGGCGGGGCCGCACTGCGGCCCCGCCGTCACCCATGGGGAGTGCAGATGAGTGGAATGAGCGCCAAGGCCACGATCAAGGACGTGGTCATCGCCTATGCCGTCCTGGTCGACGAGAGCAACGACTGCGACGCCCTCGACGAGGTGGTGGTGGCCGCGGACAGCTGGAGATCGGCCACCGACCTCATGCGTGCCTGCGGATACCGAAAGGTTCCCCGGCGCCCCGCCCGCAACGCCATCGACGACGACGTCGTGGAAGTGGCGTTCGCGAGGCCCGGCACGGTGTTCCGCAGGCGTTTCGGCAGCAGCGCGCCGTGGGCCTGGAACTCCCACGGCGAACAGGAGTGAGCCCATGGACGTACCGATCGCCATGGAGCAGCTGATCGCCGCACTGCGGCGACACGCCTGGTTGATGTCCGAGCCGGCTCCGGAGGGAGAAGCCGGCATCGACGCCTTCGATGCACTGCGGTCCGCAGCGGTCGCCTACGGCAGAACGGTCCGTGAGGCAACCGGCTGGGACAGTCCCTTCGACGAACTGGAAGAGTTCGAGGAATTCGGCGGCGCCGCCGACCAGGAGCAGGATTCGACACGCCCCGACCGACCCGGCGACTCGGGTCGAGCCACGGAGACCCACCCCGACACCCGCTTCGTGGTGTCCGGATCCTGGGAGTTCGAGGTGACCGATCCTCGCCTCTGGTCGGACTTCGTCGCGCGGCAACCCGGCGCCGCCGAACTGTTGGATGGCGGTACGCACATCCCAGCGGCCGAAGCCGCCGCCGCCCTCCTGGCCGGCGACGCCCTCTCCCGGCTCCTCGCCCCGCACGGGGCGGTGCTGACACACGAGGAGTGGGGGGTCAGCGACACCCTTGACGAAGACCCCGACGAGGACTCGGACGAGGACCCGGACACCTGCATGGACGAGCCGGGGAAGCGCTGATCACCTGCCTCCACGTCGCGGCCCCGCACGAGCGCGGATCGCCGCCGACCGGTCGCGGAGGTGCCGGCACGTCCGGATAGGCTGGGCGAGCTCCGGGGAACCGGAGCCCGATCATTGATGGGGGGACCATGCCGAAGCACCGGCTGTCCAGAAAAGGCCGCACCATAGCCCTGACGGCGGCAGGTGCCGTCGGCGTGGCCACTGCCGGGATCGCGGCGCAGACCTCGATGGCCGCGTCCGCGTGGCCCGCGCAGAAGACCTACACCGGACGGGCGTTCGACGCCTGCACAGCGCCCTCGCTCACCGCGATGAAGGCGTGGAAGAAGGACGCCTACTACGGCGGCGTCGCCGTCTACATCGGCGGCAAGAACCGCGGCTGCGCGCAGCCCAATCTGACGAAGTCCTGGGTGAAGTCCGTCGACACCCTCGGCTGGCGGGTCATCCCCCTGTATGTCGGAGCCCAGCCGCCCTGCCAGAAGAGCCGGAACAAGGAGAGGTTCACCGCGGCCACCGCGGCCTCGACCGGCGTCGCCAACGCCAACGACGCGGTAGCCAAGGCGGCGGCGCTCGGAATGAAGGCCGGCAGCCCGATCTTCCTCAACATGGAGTCGTACGACATCGCCGACAAGGCATGCAACGATGCCACCCTCACGTACGTGCGGGCCTTCACCAAGACCCTGCGCGCCAAAACCTACCGCGCCGGCCTCTACGGCTTCAGCAGCTCCAGCGCCCACGCGATCGCCACCGCCGAGAACCGCACCGACCTGCCCGGCAACCTCTGGTACGCCCGGTGGAACGGCCTGGAGACCACCACCAAGGACTGGCCCTGGAACCCGAAGCTGTACACCGACCACAGCCGCGGCCACCAGTACAAGGCCAACAGCAAGGAGACCCGCGGCGGCCACACCATCAACATCGACCGCAACGCCTGGGACGCCCCGGTCGCCATCATCGGCTGACCGGCTGACCGGCTGACCGGGTCGTGAGGCATCGAGTGCGGCCGGCCGCACGAGGGCGGGACGCAACCGCACCGCCCGAAGCCACCGGCCGCGAGGGTCACCGATCGGAGGGGTGTTCAGGGAACATTGCGGTCATGGCCACTGAACATCCCGCCGAGCCGGGCGGTGCCGGACGTGACCGGCTCGCCAGGTTCTCGGATCGGGGCCTCCGGGAGGACCCAAGCCGCCGCGATGGTCATGCCTGGGCGCGAATCCGGCCATGCGTGCTTCCCTTGCGGGGTGGCCGCCGCATGCGCGCGGGTGCTCCAGCAGGTTCGCCAGCGGGTCTGACAGCGTCTGGCCCGCCCCTGTACCGCCGCTACTGTGGCGTTGGGCCCGCAAGGTCACGACTGGTCAAGTCCCCTTCCTGCGGGCCCGTTCCGGCCCCCGCCCTCCCCGTTGCGGGGGGGGGGGGGGGGGGGGCGGCCCCCCCCCCCGCCGGGCGGGAGTGCGCGGGGGGAAAGTTGGGTGG
>NZ_JBIAMB010000008.1:394095-399002 GCF_042873895.1 Streptomyces sp. NPDC004435
CTCGCCGCCCCCCCCCCCCCCCGCCGCGGCCCCCCCCCCCCCCGCCCGCCGGGGGGGGGGGGGGGGGGGGGGGGGGGGGGGGGCGGCCGCCGGCGCCGGCCTGTCGGCAGTTCGCGGATGAAGAGTAGGGTCGAGCGCTCTCCGACCAGGTCGAGGGTCCGCGCGGTCGCGCAGTATGGGTTGTTCGTTCGTTGCTCCACTCCCTTACATGACTTCACCCTTCCGGTTCTCGAAGTACGCCGGACGTGCCGGGCCGTCGAGGAGCAGCCTGACGAGCGGCTCGGGATCGGTCAGCATCACGTCGTGCGGACCGTCGAGCGGCAACGTCCGATAGCCGAGGCTGGTGGCGAAACGGTCGAAGGGGTAGGTTGCGGGCCGGCAGTGGATCGCCGTACCGGGGATCCGATCGACGGCGCCGTTCAGCCGCGTGGCTTCGGTGAACGTGCGCAGCGCCTGCGGGACGAGGCGGTGGGCGAGCCAGGCCGCGTCGAGGGATGAGACCCGCCCGGACCGCAGCCCACGCCCTGCGACGGTGTGGAGACGGACCGGCCGGGGTGTACCGGGGCGCGCCGGCCACCGCCAGGGCCGTCGTCCCGGCCCTGTCGGATTTGACGACGCCTGACCCGTCCTCTCACCGCCGTCACCCTGGCTCTTCCCTGGCGGTCAGCCCGGCCGTCCGAGCTCGCCACCGAGCTGCCCGCCGCCGTCCTCGCCCGCACCCTTGGCATCGACATCACCGTCGCCGTCATATGGCAGCGAGCCGCCGCCGCCGGGGACTGGGGCGCCTACGCGGCCGAGGGCAGCCGCCGCCATCATGACGTCTGAATCCAAAGGCAGGGGGCAACACAGATGCTGCTAAGTGATGTTGAGTACGTCGACGTTCGGATGCGATGCGACCCGGTCATGATGGCCGAGCCGGGCGGGCCGCTGCGTCGCGAGGGCATGGAGGCGAAGGTCCAGGGTGATGTTCCACGGTGGCAGCGGACACCGACTGGACAATGATGATCGTGCCCGATGACGCCGAGCTGGACGTGGCCGCGGGAACCGTGACGTTGTGGTCCGACGACGCAGACGGCGAGCGCATCTCCGAGTCGGCTGGACGGTGCTGCCGGAGCACCAGGGGCGGGGACTCGCGAAGCAGGGCATCCGCACGCTGCTTCAGCTGGCCCGCGACGACGGCCGGTGGGGGTTGATCCACGCATTTCCGGCACCAACCAACGCCCCGTCCAACGGCATCTGCCGAGCCCTCGGCTTTCGATTCCTGGACAAGCAAGACGTGCCCTTCGCCGGTCGAGTCCTGCACGCCAACCACTGGGCTATCGACCCTCGCACCGACCTGACCTGACTACAGGTCCGCAGCAGGGCGGGGACCCACGCGGAGCCCCGAGGGCGGGAGGCATTCAGAGAGTTCCAATACCCGACTCCACCATGAGCGGTCTTCGCCGACGACATCCTCAAGCACGACCAGGAGCACCTCAACCACCATCGGACTCTTCGTCCCGACGACGAATACACCGACGTCACTGCAGCGGAGTGGGCCGAGTTCGAGGAACACTTCGATCGACGCAAGGTCGAGCTCGGGAACTGCGCTCGCCCCTACGGGACGCCCTGCCAGTACGAGCATGCCTGCATCCGCTGCCCCGTTCTGCAAGTCAACCCGAAGATGCTGCCCAGACTCGCGGAGATCGAGAAGGACCTCGCCCTGCGTCGCAAACGGGCCGAGGAGGAGCAGTGGCTCGGCGAGGTCGAGGGGATCGATCTGACCTTGACGTTGGTCCGCGCGAAACAGGCCGACGCCGCAGGGGCCGCCCGGCGGCCGCCCGTCGTCCTCGGCATCCCCACCACCCGCCGGCCGTCGCAGTGAGGTCGCCAACTTGACTTAGTGAGCCTTCTCCAGCCTCAGGCCGAGGTGCGGCGAAGGGCGAACGCAGTCTTCACGGGGCGTTCCCGGTGGCCCGCAGCAGGGATAGACCCCTCGTCCGTTCGATCAGAAAGCCCGGATTGCCCGATCGATCTCCGCGCCGGTGCGGGCCACGACGACGGGCCACTCGTCCCTGAGAGCGGCAGGCAGAAGATCGCGGTCCTCGTCCCGCTGAATCACGGTTGGTCCGCCCGGGACGACGAGCACGGCATCCAGCCGGCGCAGCACGACAGCCAGGAGGTCCATGATTCCGCCGCCTCCAAATCGGTTGAAGGTGATGCTGTCCGGGCTGGAGAAGAACACACCCGCCTCCTCCCTCTCCGCCGTACGCACCTGCAGGAAGTTCGTCCGACGGTCCTGTGCCACCACATAGGGGTCGAGGACCTCATGCGCAGCACTCACGTCCAACGAGGCCGGCTCGCCGTTGTCGAACCGGCACACGAAGATGTCGAAACTCATGGAGCCCTTTCTAACCTCAGATCGAGGCTTACTGATCGTTTCAGAATGAGGTTCGGAGGCGGCGGAGGCATATGAGGCTGCAGGCGAGTTCGAGCAAGCCCTGGTGGAGGTCAGCGCGTCGCTCGTAGCGGATGCGGAGTCGTTTGAACTGGTGCAGCCAGGCGAAGGCGCGCTCGACCACCCAGCGCACCTTGCCCAGTCCGGAACCGTGGGCGACGCCACGTCGGGCAATCAGCGGTTTGACGCCACGCTTCCACAGTAGGCGGCGGTACTTGTCGAAGTCGTAGCCCCGGTCGGCGTACAGGCGCCGGGGCTTGCGGCGGGGGCGTCCAGGCAGGCCCCGGATCGGCGGGACGGCGTCCAGCAGGGGCAGGAGCTGGGTGACGTCGTGGCGGTTGCCGCCGGTGAGGGTGACGGCGAGCGGGGTTCCGTGGCGGTCGACGATCAGGTGGTGCTTGGAGCCGGGGCGGGCGCGGTCGACGGGTGAGGGGCCGACGTGATCCCCCCTTTGAGGGCCCGGACATGCGAGCCGTCCACGGCGCAGTCGTCCAGGTCCAACGAGTCCGCGCGGCGCAGTTCGGCCAGCAGGGCGGCGTGCAGGCGTGGCCATACGCCGGCCTCGGTCCAGTCCCGCAGCCGACGCCAGGCCGTCACACCGGAGCAGCCCACGGTCTCGGCCGGAACGTCCCGCCAGGCAACGCCGGTCCGCAGGACGTACATGATGCCGGCGAGAGCTGCCCGGTCCGGAACGCGAAGCCGCCCGGGATGCCGGCGGCGCCGTTCGGGAGCGGGTGGCAGCAGCGGGGCCACCCGCTCCCACAGGTCGTCCGGAACAAGATCAGCACGCATTCGGACACCCTGCCGACCAAGATCGGCGAGTGCAAGACCCACAGCTCAACTCATTCCGAAGCGATCAGCAAGTGGCGTGCAATCCCCTGCAATCGCATAGAGGGCGCACCCCCGCCGTCCCAAGACTTGTTTCGCAACTCACCAAAGGGTGAGCTGAGGATCCAATGAACCCGACGCAGAAGCATCAAATTCCCTCGACCCGGACAACTCCGGATTGAGGGGGCTCCCCAGCCTCAGAACACCTAGCGGTCCTCGATGTTCCACCGCGCTGGCACTGCGTCCTTGACGAACCGCAGCTTGTCGTTCTCGACGGTCAGCGGCTTACCCTTCTCGTCCTCCCGGGTCCACTGCCAGATCTCGTAGTAGTTGCCCATGTCGTAGAAGGTGACCTTGTCGTCCTTGCTGCTGAAGGCTCCGGCCCAGCCGTTCTTCGATTCGATCCACTTGTGCTGGTTGGCCGCACTGGTGACCTGGAGAAACCCGCCCCAGTTCCCGTCGGTGGCCCACTCGCCTTCGGCGATCCGCATGATGGCCAGAGGCTTCTTCGCCTCCTGCAACCGCGTCCAGTACGCGCCTGAGGTCTCGCTCTCCAACTGCGAGCTCACCCCGCCCAGGCCGGTCAGGACGAGGTAGCCGTCGTCATCGAACCGGACAACGTTCGGCGGCTTGTACGTCGTCTTGTAGGAACCGGTGGGAAAGGACGGTTCGGAGGCCAGGATCTCGATCACCTTGCCGGCGAACCGCCGTACCTGCCTGCCGGGCAAGACCTTCCGGTAGGCGCGGGCCTCCTGGCTCCGGGGGTCCATGTCCCGGACCGCCCCGATGATCCTCTCCAGGTACTCCTTCTTCTCTTCCCGGGTACCGGAGGACGGGTACGGCTCGATGACCTGAGCAGCCGTGTAGGCGGCCAGGACGACAGCCGGCTTGTCCACCATGGCGATGATCTTGGCCTTTTCGGCGTCGTACTTGGCGCGGGCTTCCCTATACACCCGCATCCCCGCTTCGGTCGTGCGCGTGCCCGTCATCCCGGCGATCTCCGTATCCAGCGCCATGAACGCAGCCCACGCCGCGTCCAGGGCTTCCTGCCTGCCCTCCATGGAGAGATCGGTCGCGTCGGTGATGACGGAGGGAAGAGCAGATCCGTGCGGCGCCCTGCGGAGTGCGTCGGCCAGGAATTCGTTCACCCGGGACGCATCGTCCGACGGGACACCGTCGTTCGGGTTGTAGTTCTCCACCATCGACTTCACCAGGTCGGCGATCTGCATCTCCTTGCCTGCCGCGTGGGCCAGCTCGATCTTTTCGATCTGGGCGCGGCTGAGGCTGCCCTCGTCCGGGGCGTCGGGGTCATGGACGAGGTAGAAGCTGGTGGTGCGCAGGCGTCCCATGGCAGGGCCTTCCGTTCGTGTATGCGCCACCCGAGGGAAAGGGGAAGCGCCGACAGGCGGTGAATGCACCAGCACGCTAAACGATCACTGAAACGGCACGGAAAATCTCAAGATTCGTTCACCCGATCAAGTGAACTCGGCCCAAGTCTGTTGACGCGTCAGCTTCTCGGGAATTCAGCCCCGAGAAGCTGACGGACTGGGCGGGCGCGGTCGACGGGTGAGGGGCCGACGTGATCCCCCCTTTGAGGGCCCGGACATGCGAGCCGTCCACGGCGCAGTCGTCCAGGTCCAAC